>NZ_CP015579.1:3600000-3952500 GCF_002163585.1 Tatumella citrea | reverse complement strand
AGAAGCGGGTGGACACGCAATTCATTATTTCAGGATGCCTGTTACTGGGCGGTGCTGTTGTGGGATGGCTGATATCGGCACTGCGTGCCGGTCATCAACTGGCACGTTACCAGGCAGAGCAACAGGCGGGGCAGGCGACGATTGAACGACTGCAACAGGAACTCGATACCGGGTTGCAGAGCGCGCGCCAAAAAGAGAATGAACTGCGCCAGTTGCATGCCGAACTGGCGGCACAGCAAGAGAAACTGCAACAACTGGCCTACTGGCGTGAACAGACGGAGCAACTGAACCAGGAACTGCGCCATCAGGGTGATATCCATCGTGTTCAGGAATCAGAATTACGTGAAGTGACCACCCGGTTAGAAGAAACCCGCCTGGCTGCTGAAGAGAAACAGCGGCTGCTGATTAACAGTGAACAGCGGCTGGCAGCACAATTTGAAAATCTCGCCGGACGGATCTTTGAAAACAGCGGGCGGCGTTTTGACGAGCAAAACCGTCAGAGCATGAACGGGATACTGACGCCGTTACGGGAACAGCTGGAAGGTTTTCGCCGGCAAATCAATGAAAGTTTCAGCAGTGAAGCCCGTGAGCGGCATACGCTTACACATGAAATCCGTCAGTTACAAAAACTGAATAGCCAAATGGCCCGTGAAGCCGTTAACCTCACCCGCGCTCTGAAAGGAGATAATAAAACCCAGGGCAACTGGGGAGAAGTGATCCTTAGCCGGGTGCTGGAAGCCTCGGGGTTACGTGAAGGTTATGAATATGAGACCCAGGTAAGTATTCAGCGCAATGACGGGCGTTATCAGCCGGATGTAATTGTACATTTGCCGCAAAAGAAAGATGTGGTTATTGACGCGAAAATGACGTTGGTTGCTTATGAACGTTATTTTAATGCAGAAGAGGACCTGTTGCGTGAACAGGCAGCCCGGGAGCATATTGCCGCGGTACGCAGCCATCTTCGTTTACTCAGCCGGAAAGATTACCAGCAGTTGCCCGGAGTACGTTCTCTCGATTACGTGCTGATGTTTATTCCGATAGAACCGGCCTTTTTGCTGGCACTCGACAGAGAGCCCGAACTGATAAATGAGGCTTTACAGCAAAATATTATGCTGGTCAGCCCGACGACCCTGCTGGTGGCATTGCGGACTATCAGTAATCTGTGGCGTTATGAACATCAAAGCCAGAATGCCCAGCAAATTGCTGATAAGGCAGGGCGCCTGTATGACAAGATGCGATTATTTGTCGATGATATGCAGACAATGGGAAGCCATCTGGATAAAGCGCGGGACAGTTATCAGCAGTCGATGAAAAAACTGACCGAAGGCCGCGGTAATCTGATTGCCCGCACGGAAGCGTTTCGCCAGTTGGGCGTTGAAGTCCGCCGACCGATTGATCCAAAAATCAGTGAAAAGGCACTCTCTTTTGATTCAGAACTGACGGATTTTGAAAGCGAAAACGAAAGCTCTCTGGTCGCTCCCGGGAATCCGTGGGACAATAGCGAAAACCCCCGGGGAAATGCTGAATAGTGGCGCGGTAACGTGCCTGGCCTCCGGGAGTCTGGTACACTTCAGACAGAATTGATTACATAGCAGGTAATACCGATGGCAGATGAATCTCAGGAAACTCAGGAAACAACTCATTTTGGTTTTCAGACCGTAGCAAAAAATGAAAAGGCTGAAAAAGTCGCCGATGTTTTCCATTCCGTGGCAGCAAAATATGACCTGATGAACGATTTAATGTCGATGGGCATCCATCGCATCTGGAAGCGTTTTACCATTGATTGCAGTGGTGTCCGTCGCGGTCAACGGGTACTTGACCTGGCCGGAGGTACCGGTGATTTGACGGCAAAATTCTCCCGTCTGGTGGGTGAAACAGGTCAGGTCGTGCTGGCCGATATCAACAGCTCTATGCTTAAGATGGGTCGTGAAAAGCTGCGCAACCGCGGTATTTCCGGTAATGTCAGCTATGTCCAGGCAAACGCTGAAGCCCTGCCATTCCCTGATAACTATTTTGACTGCATTACTATCTCTTTTGGTCTGAGAAATGTCACCGAGAAAGAGAAAGCTCTGGCGTCAATGTTCCGGGTACTGAAACCAGGCGGTCGCCTGCTGGTCCTTGAATTTTCCAAACCGCTGCTTGAGCCGCTCAGTAAAGCCTACGATGCTTATTCTTTCCATATTCTGCCGCGGATTGGTCAGATTGTTGCGGGTGATGCTGAAAGCTATCGTTATCTGGCGGAATCTATCCGTATGCACCCGGACCAGGAAACGCTGAAAGGGATGATGAACGATGTCGGGTTCGAAAATACATCGTACTACAACCTGACCGGAGGCATTGTTGCCCTCCATCGCGGATATAAATTCTGATGTCCACAGCGATGACGGCGATGCCACTGCTGACGGCGGCGATTGAGAATGTACTTAACCGCGTTCTCTATCAGGACCGGGGGCTGAAACCGGCGCGTCAGCGACTGAAAGGTAAAGTTCTGACACTGAAATTCAGTGAATTTTCCCGGCCACTGGTGCTGGTTTTCAGTGAGCAGCAACTGGATGTTGTGGGTGACTGGCAGGACAGTAGCGATTGTACTGTCTCGCTGGCCTTAGCGGTGCTGCCAGAGTTGCGGGACCGTCAGAACCTGACTTCACTGATTCGCCAGGGGAAACTGGATGTGCAGGGGGATTTGCAGGTTATTCAGCAGTTCTCGGCACTGATGGACCTGGCAGAACTGGACCCGGCTGAGTATCTGGCACCGTTTGTTGGCGATATTGCGGCCCAGGGAATCAGTCGGGCAGGACAACGATTGTTTTCCTTTGTCCGGCAGGAAATTGGCAGCAGACAGCGGCAACTGGGAGAAATACTGACCGAAGAGTGGCGCGCAGCACCTGGTGCACTTGAGGTTGCGTGGTTTTGTGAAGAAACTACAGCTCTGGACAAACAGCTGGCAGCGCTGGATGCGCGGCTGGCGCAATGGGAGAAGAAATGACTGTTGGAGAAATTCGGCGACTCTATTTCATTATTCGTATTTTCTTGTCTCATGGCCTGGATGAACTGATCCCGAAGACCCGCCTGACTTTGCTGGTCCGTTTCTGGCGGCGATGCATCTTCTGGATCCCTAACCGTTACCCGCAGGAAGAATTAGGTGTGCGTTTGCGGATGGCACTGGAACAACTTGGTCCGGTCTGGATTAAGTTTGGTCAGATGCTGTCAACCCGACGAGATTTATTCCCGCCGGAGATTGCAGATCAACTGTCGGCGTTACAGGATAAGGTTCCTCCTTTCGACGGTGTCAGGGCTAAAGCACAAATTGAAAAGTCCCTCGGCGGCCCCGTGGAACAATGGTTTGACGATTTCGAGATCACTCCACTGGCATCGGCCTCGATTGCTCAGGTCCACACGGCGACCCTGAAAGAGAATGGCCAGCATATTGTTATTAAGGTCATTCGTCCGGATATTCGCCCGGTAATCAAAGCGGATATGCGGCTGATTTACCGGCTGGCGCGTTGGGTTCCGCGATTACTACCTGATGGCAGAAGGTTACGACCGGTCGAAGTGGTCAGAGACTATGAAAAAACGTTGATAGATGAGCTGAATTTATTGCGGGAAGCCGCGAATGCCATTCAGTTACGACGTAATTTCGAAAACAATAAAATGCTGTATGTCCCGTTGATATATTCGGACTATTGCAGCGAAACTATGCTGGTTATGGAACGGATCTACGGCATTCCGATTTCCGACACTGCCACCCTGAAAGCACATGGCGTGAATATGCAACTGCTGGCTGAACGCGGTGTGCAGGTATTTTTCACCCAGGTGTTTCGTGACAGCTTTTTCCATGCGGATATGCATCCCGGTAATATCTTTGTCAGTTATGAGCACCCGGAAGATCCACAATATATCGGTATTGACTGCGGGATTGTGGGCTCCCTGAACAAAGACGATAAACGCTATCTGGCGGAAAACTTTATTGCCTTCTTTAACCGTGATTATCGGCGGGTTGCTGAATTGCATGTCGATTCCGGCTGGGTTCCTCCGGATACCAATGTTGAAGACTTTGAATTTTCTATCCGTACGGTATGCGAGCCTATTTTTGAAAAACCGCTGGCCGAAATCTCGTTTGGCCATGTGTTGCTGAACCTGTTTAATACTGCGCGCCGGTTTAATATGGAAGTTCAGCCACAACTGGTTCTGTTGCAGAAAACATTGTTGTATGTTGAAGGAATAGGTCGTCAGCTTTATCCGCAACTGGACCTGTGGAAAACCGCAAAACCTTTCCTTGAAGACTGGATTAAAGATCAGGTTGGCTTGCCTGCTATCTGGCGGGCAGTAAAATCAAAAGCACCTTCCTGGGCCGAAAAGTTACCTGAGCTGCCTGAGCTATTTTATGACGGAATGCGTCAGCATAAATTACTGAAACACAGTGTTGATAAGCTGGCCAGTGAAATGAATGCTCAGCGCGTCCGGCACAGCCAGGCTCGTTATTTGTTAGGGATTGGCGCAGTATTTATGCTGAGTGGTACAGCGATTGCCATCGGCAGGCCGCTGTGGGATATAACTTCAGCAGTACTGATTGTTGCTGGTGTGTTAACATGGGTCATTGGCTGGCGTAAGACAAACTGATTGTCAGCCTTATCCCAAACGCGCTACTGTCAGGGAAATGAGGTGTTTTTACACGCTGTGTTTTATTGGATCATAGATCTCAGAGGTTAAGAAATGGGCGGCATTAGTATCTGGAAGTTACTTATCATTGTAGTCATTCTGGTGCTGTTGTTTGGTACCAAAAAACTGCGTGGTCTGGGCTCAGATTTAGGTTCTTCTATCAAAGGCTTCAAAAAAGCCATGAGCGATGAAGATAATAAGAAGAGCAATGATGCGGATTTCCCCGCAAAACCACTCTCCGACGAATTACCGACGTCTTCTAAGAAAGAAGAATCCCGTAAAGACAACGATCAGGTATAACCCGTGTTCGATATAGGTTTTAGTGAGCTCGTACTGATATTCGTGATTGGCCTGATTGTTCTCGGACCTCAACGGTTACCTGTGGCAGTGAAAACTGTCGTCGGTTGGATCCGTGCTATGCGTTCTCTGGCAGCCAATGTACAGAATGAACTGGCTCAGGAGTTAAAACTGCAGGAGCTACAGGATAGCCTGAAGAAAGTGGAAGAGGCCGGTAAAGGGACTCTCTCGCCAGAGCTTAAAGAGTCGATGGACGAACTGCGTAAAACTGCCGAATCGATGAAGCGCACTTACCGGGATGCTACAGACCTGGAAGGTGCGGATGATAAGGCAAACGCCGGGACTCCCGCTGAATCGCATACCATTCATCAGCCTGCAACAACTGTGGTCCCGGAACCGGTAAATCCGCCAGCTCCGGTTCAGACAGGGGCTGCGGCCGAAGTGCCTCAGCACCCGACACACTCTTCTGCGGAAACGACAGTGACAGCAGAACATCAGACAGCCAGCAGTGTTAAATCGGATTCTGTGCCCGATACCAAACCTGCCTCATCGGTAAGCGAAGAACGATAACCATGGAAGTACAAGATACTCAACCGCTGATCAGCCATCTGATTGAGCTACGTAAGCGCTTGCTTTATTGCATTGTCTCGGTGCTGGTGATATTCCTCTGTCTGGTGTATTTTTCCAATGACATCTATCAACTGGTCGCTGCACCGCTGATTCGTCAGATGCCTACCGGCGCCAGCATGATTGCTACGGATGTTGCATCACCATTTTTTACACCGATTAAACTCACCATCATTGTCTCGATTTTTCTGGCTGTACCGGTAATTCTTTACCAGCTGTGGGCATTTGTTGCTCCTGCGCTCTACCGGCATGAGCGTAAGCTTATCATGCCGTTACTGTTCTCCAGCTCACTACTGTTCTACATCGGCGTCTGTTTTGCCTATTTTGTGGTGTTCCCGCTGGCGTTTGGCTTTTTTGCCAAAACAGTGCCGCATGGAGTGCAGATTGCCACCGATATCAGTAATTACCTCGATTTTGTTATGGCGCTGTTCCTCGCGTTTGGGGTGGCATTTGAGGTTCCGGTGGCAATTGTTTTACTGTGCTGGACTGGGATTACTTCACCGGAAGATCTGAAAAAGAAACGTCCTTATATGCTGGTAGGCGCATTTGTGGTGGGAATGTTATTAACCCCGCCGGACGTTTTTTCCCAAACTTTGCTCGCTATTCCGATGTACTGCCTGTTTGAAGTCGGCGTATTCTTCTCACGTTACTATGTAGGAAAAGGACGTTGGGATAAGAACCAGGATCAGGATCAGGATACAGAGTCCTGAGATCCCAACTCAGGTCCCGTCACTACGTGAAGGGTTAACTAAAACCACCCGTCAGGGTGGTTGAGCTTTTTGGGAAAAATTATGTTTGATATTGGTGTCAACCTGACCAGTACGCAGTTTGCTAAGGATCGTAAGCAGGTGGTTGCCCGGGCGCGGGCTGCAGGGGTATCCGGAATGCTTATCACCGGAACTAATGCGCTGGAAAGCCAGCAGGCATTATCGCTGGCGAAACAACATCCCGGATACTGCTGGTCTACTGCCGGCGTTCATCCCCACCATGCCAGTGAATGGTCACAGGAAACAGCAGGAACTCTGCGTCGCCTGGCCAGCCAACCCGAAGTCGTTGCTATTGGTGAATGCGGGCTCGACTTCAACCGTAATCTCTCCGACCATAATCAACAGGAATACGCTTTCGATGCGCAACTGGCGTTAGCCGCTGAGTTGCAGTTACCGGTTTTCCTGCATTGCCGTGAGGCCCATCAGCGTTTTATGGCCGTGTTATCCCCCTGGCTTGATAAAATACCAGCAGCGATTGTGCATTGCTTCACCGGTAACCGGCAGGAGCTGGAAGAGTGTCTGGCTGCTGGCATGTCTGTGGGAATTACCGGTTGGGTATGTGACGAACGCAGAGGGTTAGGATTAAGAGAGTTACTGACGTTAATCCCGGGGGATCGTTTGCTGCTGGAAACTGATGCACCTTATCTTATTCCGAGAGATATGCATCCCCGGCCACCTTCACGCCGCAATGAACCTTGTTTCCTGCCACACATAGTGCAGCAGGTTGCTGGCTGGCGAAATGAAGAAGCAGAGCAACTGGCCCGGCAGACGGAACATAATGCGCGGCAGTTATTCCATCTGAGCTAATCAGATTTTCCGGAATTGCTGATTGCTGATACTACGGACAACCTGCTTGTTCAGCAGATTCAGTAGCAATATTGAGCGGGTTTCACCTTCAGGTTCGGCAAAAATCGCCCGTAAGCCCTCAAATGTCCCGGCGATAATCTCGACTTCATCTCCCTGCCGGGGCAACTCTTCTGTCAGCAGAGCCTGATAATCGTGGCTGGCGATACTCTCAATCACGTCTTCAGGGACTGTCGCAGGTAGCGCACCAAACCGGACAAAATGGCTGACGCCACGGGTAGCGCCAATAGTTGTGGTGTGAATAACTTCAGGAGAGAAGCGGATAAACAAATAATTGGGAAACAACGGCTCACTCACTTTACTGAGTTTTCCGCGAACTGTTTTGTCTACCTCGATCATCGGGCTCATACAGGCAACGCCCTGACGTTCCAGATGTTCCTGTGCTCTTAACAGCTGACCACGTTTGCAAAAAAGTAAATACCACGATTCCATAACAGCTCCAAATAGCAGGCAGCCAAGAATAGCAAAACCGATAACAGAGTTATAGGCCATTCAGTCAGGCAAATCTGTGGTGTAACCCTTGCTATCAGCGGGACGGTGATTATTTTACCCCCGAACTTAACTTTGTCACTTGCCGTAAAAAATTATCCGGCGCAGAGAGCGGATAATTTTCCGCTTACCCGCACAGCGGGTTAATAAACTGCAGCATCCTGATGCGAACATCCCTATAATGACCAGATTATCTCCGGCAACAAAGTAAAAACCTCATGAAATATCAGGACTTAAGAGACTTTCTGCAACAACTTGAGCAACGTGGCGAGTTAAAAAGAATTAGTTATCCTGTTGATCCTGCGTTAGAAATGACTGAGATCGCAGACCGGACGCTACGGGCCGGTGGGCCAGCCCTGTTGTTTGAAAATCCTAAAGGCTATGACATGCCGGTGCTTTGTAATCTGTTCGGTACGGCCAAACGGGTAGCGATGGGGATGGGGCAGGAAGATGTCAGTGCGTTACGGGATGTAGGCGAATTACTGGCATTCCTTAAAGAGCCCAGCCCGCCAAAAGGTTTCCGTGACCTGTTTGAGCAGATGCCGCGTTTTAAACAAGTACTGAATATGCCAACCAAACGCCGCAGTAATGCTCCCTGCCAGGAGATAGTATTACAGGGTGATGAGGTTGATTTGTCATCGATTCCTGTGATGACCTGCTGGCCGGAAGATGCCGCCCCGCTGATTACCTGGGGCCTGACGGTCACCCGCGGACCTCATAAAGAACGGCAAAACCTTGGCATCTATCGTATGCAGGTGATTGGCAGGAACCGGCTAATTATGCGCTGGCTGTCACATCGTGGTGGTGCACTTGATTTTCAGGAATGGTGTAAAGCCCATCCGGGGGAGCGCTTCCCTGTATCCGTGGCTTTAGGTGCGGATCCGGCGACTATTCTTGCGGCGGTCACCCCCATCCCCGACACTTTATCGGAGTATGCCTTTGCCGGATTGCTCAGGGGCACTAAAACAGAGGTTGTAAAATCGCTGTCGAATGATCTGGAAGTACCGGCCAGTGCTGAAATTATCCTCGAAGGCTATATTGAACAGGGTGATATGGCTCCCGAAGGACCTTACGGGGATCATACCGGTTATTATAATGAAGTGGATAACTTCCCGGTATTTACGGTAACTCATATCACTAAACGGCAGCAGGCCATTTATCATTCAACCTACACCGGCCGTCCGCCAGATGAGCCTGCAGCTCTCGGGGTGGCTCTGAATGAGGTGCTGGTCCCGATTCTGATTAAGCAGTTTCCTGAAATCGTCGATTTTTATCTGCCGCCAGAAGGATGTTCTTACCGGCTTGCGGTAGTAACGATGAAGAAACAATATGCCGGACATGCGAAACGCGTTATGTTTGGGGTATGGTCGTTCCTGCGACAATTTATGTACACTAAGTTTGTCATTGTCTGCGATGATGATGTCAATGCCCGTGACTGGAATGATGTCATCTGGGCGATTACCACCCGGATGGACCCGGCCAGAGATACGGTGATTGTTGAAAATACACCTATCGACTATCTGGATTTTGCTTCACCGGTGTCCGGGCTGGGATCAAAAATGGGTATGGATGCCACGAATAAATGGCCGGGAGAAACGGATCGTGAATGGGGACGTCCAATCGTTAAAGATCCCCGTGTAACGGCAAGAATTGATGAAATCTGGGATGAGCTGGCGATTTTCGAACCTCAGCCCAAACGTTAACCGACAACCACCCAATTTAGCTGATGACCCGACAGAGGGAATGCATGACAAGATTAAGCTGTAAAGTAATTTCTGTAGAAACTATTACCGACACTGTCTATCGGGTCCGGTTAGTTCCTGAAGCCGACTATAACTTCCGTGCCGGCCAGTATCTGATGGTCGTAATGGAGGAGAACGACAAGCGTCCGTTCTCACTGGCATCAACGCCAATGGAAAAAGATATTATCGAGCTGCATATCGGGGCTTCTGATCATAACCTGTATGCAATGGCTGTCATGGACCGCATTCGTGAACAGCGGAAAATTACTGTTGATATGCCACACGGTAATGCCGGATTACGGGATGACAGTGATCGGCCGATTATCCTGGTCGCTGGTGGTACTGGGTTCTCATACGCGCGTTCTATTCTGTTGACTGCTCTGTCAGAGAATCCAGAACGTGAAATCGCTATTTACTGGGGCGGACGTGAACCTCAGCATATCTATGATCTGGAAGAGCTGAATGCCCTGGCCGTACGCCATCCTAATCTGAAAGTGGTTCCGGTGGTTGAACAGCCTGACGACAGCTGGCAGGGTCGGACCGGGACAGTCTTACCGGCAGTTATTCAGGATTATCCTTCTCTGAAAAACTACGATATCTATATTGCCGGCCGTTTCGAAATGGCTAAAGTGGCGCGCGATCGTTTCTGCGCAGAAAGAGAAGCTGTCAGCAGCCAGATCTATGGTGATGCATTCGCCTTTATCTGATGCTTTCAGTCTGATATGAGAACAGGCGTGGCGGCTTTTTAGCGTCACGCCTGTTGCATTTTATACCCGCTCAAAAACCGTGGTTATCCCCTGACCGAGACCGATACACATGCTGGCGACACCAAATTCCACATCATGCTCCTGCATCTGATGAATCAGTGTGGTGCAGATTCGGCTACCTGAGCACCCGAGCGGATGTCCCAACGCAATCGCACCTCCCCGCAGATTCACCTTCTCATCCAGTTGTTCCGCCAGACCCAGGTCATTAATACACGGCAGTGTCTGTGCGGCAAAAGCTTCGTTAAGCTCAAACAGCCCGATATCGGCAATGCTCAGTCCGGCACGCTGCAATGCCAGACGTGTTGCCGGAACAGGGCCATAACCCATCAGTGACGGATCGCAACCGGTAACCGCCATGCTGCGTACCCGTGCCAGCATAGGCAACCCAAGGCTGCGGGCACGGCTTTCACTCATTATCAGCATGCCTGATGCACCGTCAGAAAGTGCCGAAGAGTTTCCGGCAGTAACGCTGCCACTGACGGGATCAAAGGCAGGTGGCAGGGCTGCCAGGCTTTCCATACTGGTGTCATGACGGATAACTTCATCACAACTCATTCTGAACAGTACTCCTTCTGCATCATGGGCATAGATAGGGGTAATTTCCCGCAGAAATTGTCCGCTAACGGTTGCCTGCCATGCCCGTTGGTGAGAACGAAGTGCAAAACTGTCCTGCTGTTCACGGCTGATACCGTGCATCCGGGCCAGCATCTCTGCGGTCAGTCCCATCATACCGGCCGCTTTTGCTACTGTTTTACTGAGTTGCGGATGAAAATCGACCCCGTGGGACATTGGCACGTGCCCCATATGCTCAACACCACCAATCAGGCAGCTGTCGGCGTCACCGACCATAATTGCCCGACTGGCATCATGCAGTGCCTGCATAGATGAGCCACATAACCGGTTGACGGTAGTGGCTGGTACCTTTACCGGGATTTCGGCCAGCAGCGCCGCATTACGTGCAATGTTGAACCCTTGCTCAAGGGTTTGCTGTACACATCCCCAGACAATATCACTCAGCGATGCCGGTTCCAGTGCCGGATGGCGCAACAGAATTTGCTGCATAACGTGCGCGGAGAGATCTTCTGCCCGTAAATGGCGGAAAGCTCCACCTTTTGAACGGCCCATCGGGGTTCGCAACGCTTCTACAATCACAACGTTTTCCATTTACGCTCTCCCTTGGTCAGAATTCAGGGGGCCTGCTATCGGCGCCGGAGGGGCATACCAGCTTTGCTGCTGACGACCTTTTTCTGTTAGTAATGCCGGAGCCTGATACAGTGGTGATAATTCGGTAAACTGTAAGGACTGTTGCAGGAATTTATCTGAGCCCTGACTGTCCAGATAACGGAAAACACCGCCGCGAAACGCCGGGAACCCGAGACCATAAACCAGCGCCATATCAGCTTCTTCCGGAGAGGCGATGATGTTCTCTTCCAGACATCTCACAACTTCATTGATCATCGGAATCATCATCCGTTGCAGTATTTCTTCATCAGTAAACAGGCGTGAAGGGGCACAGACCTCTGCCAGTAATTGGTTAACTTGCGGATCGGCACTCTTTTTCATCTTGCCTTTGCGGTCTGTTTCCCATAACCAGAATCCCTGGCGATTTTTTTGTCCGTAGCGTCCGGCATGAAACAGTGCACTAATGACATCCTTATCAGGAATTTGCATTCTTTCCGGATAACCTTTCGCCATTACTTGCTGAGCATGGAACGCTGTGTCAATTCCCACGACATCCAGTAACCAGGAAGGGCCCATCGGCCAGCCAAACTCTGATTCCATCACCTTATCAATATGCCTGTAGTCTGCACCGTCCAGCAGCAACAGGTTAAAGGCGGCGAAATAGGGGAACAGCACGCGGTTTACAAAAAATCCCGGACAATCATTAACGACAATCGGCGTTTTTCCGAGGGCAGTAGCCCAGGCAATGACTCTGTCAATAGTCGGTTCAGCTGTCTGTTCACCGCGGATAATTTCAACCAGTGGCATTTTGGGTACCGGATTAAAAAAATGCATACCGCAAAACTGCTGCGGCCGGCTTAGCTGACGGGCCAACAGGCTGATGGGAATCGTTGAAGTATTGGAGGTCAGCAGTGCATCTTCTGAAAGATGCTGCTCAGTTTCTGCCAACACTTTTATCTTAATTTGTGGATTCTCTGTAACGGCCTCAACCACAATATCCACCTGATCAAAACCGGCATAATCCAGTGTCGGATGAATCGCCGATAAAATACCGGCAAACTGCAGGGGGGTAATTTTCCCGCGCTGCTGTTGTTCGCTTAATAACCGGGTGGCTTCGGTGATTCCTGAATCCAGCGCCTGCTGATTAAGGTCTTTCATTTTTACCGGAATACCTTGTCGCGCAGATTGCCAGGCAATACCGCCACCCATAATCCCTGCACCCAGCACTGCTGCCTGTGTGGGTGGAGTCGCGTGAGCTGCTTTTTTACGGGTCAGGCCTTTGACATACTGATCATTCAGAAAAATGCCAATTAACGCTCGTGCGGTTTCCGATTTTGCCAGCGGGATAAAAGCAGCTCTTTCTGCGGTTAATGCATCGTCGCGGGTCATACCCGCAGCGGCCTCGATAGTTTTGACCGCCGTAACCGGAGCCGGGTAGTGGGGACCCGCCTTTTGCCGGACCAGCGCTTTGGCTGTGGTGAAACTCATGGCTGCCTCGACCGGGCTCAGTTTCAATGCTGCCAGTTTTTGACGGCGACGAGCCTGCCAGTAATTATCCGTACTGACTTCATTTAGTATGGTGATAGCTGCGGTCCGCAGCTTATCTGCAGGGACGACAGCATCGGCAAGACCTAGTTGCAGTGCAGTTTGGGCATCAACATCTTTACCTGCAGTGATGATTTCCAGAGCACTGTCAGCGCCGATGAGTCTGGGAAGCCGCACCGTACCACCAAACCCGGGGATAATTCCCAGCCGGGTTTCCGGCAAACCGATTCTGGCATCCGGAGCCACCAGACGAAAATCGGTTGCCAGTACACATTCACAACCACCGCCAAGGGCGTAACCGTTAATTGCTGAAAGGGTAGGAACTGGCAGGTCTTCCAGGCGACAAAATGTCTGGTTGGCGAATATCAGCCATTGGTGAATCTGTTGATCAGCGGCTGCAAACAGAGACAAAAACTCATTAATATCTGCGCCAACAATAAACGCAGGTTTTGCAGAAGCCAAAACCAGGCCCCTGAGATCAGGCAGGGCTTCGAGTGTGTCGAGCGCGGCACTTAAACTGAGGATAGTTCCGGTATCCAGGGTATTGACTGAACCCCGGGCATTAAATTCCAGCATGGCGATGCCATCATCAAGCCAGCTTAGGGTAAGGGTATCGCCCTGATAGAGCATGTCAGCCTCCTGCACTTGCGAAAGGGATCTGGTCGTACCAGATGATTTAGTGTGAAATTTTGGTGGTTTATTTGCAAATGGATTGAGTTTTTTTGTTATCAGGATCACACCACTGGCAGGCACGGCATCAGGATAAGAGCTGTGTTAAAATAATCCTAAATACGAATGGCGAAGAGGCTTGGGATGTATTCACTGAATGAATTGTATAAAACGCATCTGATGACATTGCAGCAGTATGCTCAGCAGGTTCTGGCAGCCGGTAATCTGGAAGCCTTACTTATCCATTCCGGAGAATTGCAGAATGTATTCCTTGACGATCACCCCTATCCTTTTAAGGTAAACCCGCAATTTAAAGCCTGGCTGCCTGTCACTCAGAATCCTAACTGCTGGCTATGGATTGACGGGGTAAATAAACCCGGGCTGTGGTTTTACTCGCCGGTAGATTACTGGCATAAACCGGAACAGGTCCCGGACAGTTTCTGGACCCATGAATTTGAGATCACTGAATTGCGGGACAAATCGCATATTGACCGGCTTTTACCCGCAGACCGTTCCCGGGTAGCTTATATTGGTCCGGTGAGTGAGCGTGCCCGGCAATTAGGCATTACCGAATCGCATATCAATCCTCAGTCAGTCATCGTTTATCTTCATTACTACCGCAGTTTTAAAACCGACTATGAGCTGTTTTGTATGCGGGAGGCGCAGAAAATTGCTGTGGCTGGTCACCGTGCTGCCCGCCAGGCTTTTTTCTCTGGTCAGAGTGAGTTTCAGATTAATTCGGCCTATTTGCTGGCGACAGGGCAGCGTGATACCGATGTCCCTTATGGCAATATTGTGGCACTGAACGAACACGCTTCATATCTTCATTACACTCAACTGGATTTCCAGGCTCCTCAGGTTTCCCGTAGTTTTCTGCTGGATGCTGGTGCCGAATATAATGGTTATGCCGCCGACCTGACCCGCAGTTATGCCGGCGATGCGGATTCAGATTACGCAGCTCTGGTTGCCCGAATGGATGAACATCAGCAGGCTTTGATCAGCACACTGCAGGCAGGTACCAATTATGCAGACTATCATCTGCAGATGAATCAGAGAATTGCCAGCCTATTGTGTGAGTTTGATCTGGTGGCCGGACTGAGCGAAGAGGCTTTGGTCAGTGAGAATATCACCTCAGTCTTTATGCCGCATGGTGTTGGTCATCCGTTGGGTTTACAGGTACACGATGTTGCCGGGTTTATGCAGGATGATCAGGGAACACATCTGCCGCCTCCGTCTCACTATCCGTGGCTGCGTTGTACCCGCACCCTGGCACCCGGAATGGTGATGACCATAGAACCCGGGATCTATTTTATTGATTCATTGCTATCCCCCTGGCGGCAGGGAAGTTTCAGTAAGCACTTTAACTGGCAGCGTATTGATCAACTGAAACCGTATGGGGGTATCCGCATTGAAGATAATGTTGTTATCCGTGATGATGGTATTGAGAATATGACCCGCGACCTGCAGTTAGCCTGATGAATGCTTATGAAATTCCGTCGTCTGACTCCTGTGTCACGGAAGAGACGATTAAAAAAAGCCGCTTCATTACTTACCTGGCGCATACCGAAGGAGCTGAAGCGGCCCGGTTATTTGTCCGGGAGATTAAAGAACTGCACCCGGATGCCCGACACCATTGCTGGGCATGGGTAGCCGGTGCCCCTGATGATTCACAGCAGTTAGGTTTTTCGGATGATGGCGAGCCTTCCGGAACGGCGGGAAAACCTATGCTCGCCCAGCTAATGGGAAGCGGGCTGGGTGAAGTGACTGCAGTAGTAGTTCGTTATTACGGTGGTATTATGCTGGGCACGGGAGGGCTGGTAAAAGCCTATGGCGGTGGAGTACGGATGGGGCTTGCCGCGCTTATTCGCCAGACGAAAGTCCCGATGCAGGAATTCAGTTTATGTTGTGATTACGGACAGCTGTCTGAGATTGAACGAATGCTTGAACTGTACCAGGGGAAAATCATCCGTAGTGAATATCAGCAAGATATTGCTCTGATGCTGGCGTTACCCTACGGCCAGGTCGATGAATTTGAAAAACATCTCACGGATTTCAGCCGGGGCAAATTAGTGCTTCAGCGGGTAAATCAACCACCTTTATCGAGTTAAGGACAGGCAAATGCACTTTCGTGCTATTACCCGCATCGTGGGTTTATTAATTATTATTTTCTCGGTCACCATGATTTTACCAGGCCTGGTTGCCCTGATTTATCGTGATGGTGCCGGCAGGGCGTTCAGTCAGACATTTATTATGGCATTGCTGATTGGTTCAGTACTGTGGTGGCCGAACCGTAAGCAGAAGAGAGAGCTGAAACCCCGCGAAGGCTTTCTTATCGTTGTATTGTTCTGGACGGTACTGGGTAGTGTCGGGGCCATGCCGTTTATTTTTGCCGAACAACCTCATCTTTCGATTACCGACGCATTTTTCGAGTCGTTTTCTGGTCTGACAACGACCGGAGCGACAACGCTGGTGGGTCTGGACTCCCTGCCGAAGGCCATCTTATTTTACCGGCAGATGCTACAGTGGCTGGGAGGCATGGGGATTATCGTGCTGGCAGTGGCTATCTTACCTATTCTTGGCGTCGGCGGGATGCAGCTGTATCGTGCCGAAATGCCCGGGCCACTGAAAGATCATAAGATGCGGCCAAGAATTGCCGAAACTGCAAAAACACTGTGGCTCATTTATGTCTTACTGACAGTAGCTTGTGCTCTGGCACTCTGGCTGGCGGGAATGCCGCTGTTTGATGCCATCGGCCACAGTTTTTCTACCATCGCTATCGGTGGTTTTTCGACCCATGATGCGAGTATTGGCTATTTTCACAGTTCGACCATTAACACCATCATTGCAATCTTCCTGCTGATATCAGGCTGTAACTACGGTCTGCACTTTTCTTTACTGAGTGGCCGTAGTTTGCGCGGCTACTGGCGAGACCCTGAGTTCAGAGTATTTATCGGAGTGCAATTTACTTTGGTGCTGATAGCGACTCTGATTCTCTGGATACACCACACCTACAATAGTTTGTGGCAGACATTTAATCAGGCCTTTTTCCAGGTAGTCTCTATGGCGACTACCGCCGGATTTACTACTGACAGTATTTCCCACTGGCCTTCTTTCCTGCCAATACTGCTGTTGTGTTCTGCATTTATCGGCGGTTGTGCAGGCTCGACAGGCGGTGGACTGAAAGTCATTCGTATTTTGCTGTTATGCAAACAAGGATCGCGGGAATTAAAACGCCTGGTTCACCCGAATGCGGTTTATACCATTAAGCTGGGTAATCGTGCTTTGCCGGAACGGATACTTGAAGCGGTATGGGGATTCTTCTCCGCTTATGCGTTAGTTTTTCTTGTCAGTATGCTGGCAATCATCGCCACCGGAGTTGATAACTTCTCTGCATTTGCCGCTGTCGCAGCTACCCTGAACAATCTTGGTCCCGGGCTGGGTGTGGTTGCCGACAACTTTGCCTCTATGAATGATGAAGCAAAGTGGATCCTGATATCGACGATGTTATTTGGCCGACTGGAAGTATTCACCTTATTAGTGCTGTTCACGCCGACATTCTGGCGAGAGTAAGGAATATAAAAGAATGAAGATGTTGATATTGTTTTCCAGCCGGGATGGACAAACTGAACGTATTGCCCGTTTTATTGCTGATGAAGTCCGGCCGTTAACTGAATGCGATGTGGTGAATATCCGGGATGTTGCCACTGTTAACTGGCAGGGCTATGACCGGTTGCTGATCGCCGCATCAATTCGTTACGGACGTTTCGCTCAGGAACTGCATAGTTGTATTGTCGGACATCTGCCGGAATTGCAGGCTCGTATCAGCGGTTTTATCTCGGTCAACCTTACAGCGCGTAAAGCGGATAAATGCACACCGGAAACGAACGTCTATACCCGTAAATTTCTGGAGCAGTCTCCCTGGACACCAGATCGTTGTCTGGTAGCTGCCGGAGCATTACGTTATCCACGTTATCGTTGGTTCGACAAAATGATGATCCGCCTGATTATGAAGATCACGGGTGGAGAAACCGATACTTCGAAAGAGATTGAATACACCGACTGGGCGCAGGTGGCTGAATTTGCCAGGAATTTTGTACAGATTACCGGCAGATCGTTGTAAAAATATCAGTTTTGCTGAAAAAAACGCCATTCAGTAATTATTTTAAAATAAACCCTTGTCAGAAAAAATTATCTCCCTATAATGCGCTCCCACTGACACGGTAAAGCGCGATGCGCCAAGGCGTGACAGGGACTGAAGCGATTCGGTCCGGAGAAAAAATCACGAAATAGTGGTTGACTCCTGAGGTGAAAAGCGTAATATACGCCACCTCGCAGCGACAACCTAAGCGGTTGAGTTGCAACGCTCTTTAACAATTTATCAGACAATCTGTGTGGGCACTCGCAGGATTGATATCAGCGTCTCCGGACGTAAAAAATATCAAGTCTTAAGAGTGAACACATAATGAAATTCATTATGAGTGTTTTACACTTGAGCATCGCTTAACTCGTTTAAGCAAATCAAACTTTAAATTGAAGAGTTTGATCATGGCTCAGATTGAACGCTGGCGGCAGGCCTAACACATGCAAGTCGAACGGTAGCACAGAGGAGCTTGCTCCTTGGGTGACGAGTGGCGGACGGGTGAGTAATGTCTGGGAAACTGCCTGATGGAGGGGGATAACTACTGGAAACGGTAGCTAATACCGCATAACGTCGCAAGACCAAAGTGGGGGACCTTCGGGCCTCACACCATCGGATGTGCCCAGATGGGATTAGCTAGTAGGTGGGGTAACGGCTCACCTAGGCGACGATCCCTAGCTGGTCTGAGAGGATGACCAGCCACACTGGAACTGAGACACGGTCCAGACTCCTACGGGAGGCAGCAGTGGGGAATATTGCACAATGGGCGCAAGCCTGATGCAGCCATGCCGCGTGTATGAAGAAGGCCTTCGGGTTGTAAAGTACTTTCAGTCAGGAGGAAGGGTGTAGTCTTAATACGGCTATGCATTGACGTTACTGACAGAAGAAGCACCGGCTAACTCCGTGCCAGCAGCCGCGGTAATACGGAGGGTGCAAGCGTTAATCGGAATTACTGGGCGTAAAGCGCACGCAGGCGGTCTGTCAAGTCGGATGTGAAATCCCCGGGCTCAACCCGGGAACTGCATTCGAAACTGGCAGGCTAGAGTCTTGTAGAGGGGGGTAGAATTCCAGGTGTAGCGGTGAAATGCGTAGAGATCTGGAGGAATACCGGTGGCGAAGGCGGCCCCCTGGACAAAGACTGACGCTCAGGTGCGAAAGCGTGGGGAGCAAACAGGATTAGATACCCTGGTAGTCCACGCCGTAAACGATGTCGACTTGGAGGTTGTGCCCTTGAGGCGTGGCTTCCGGAGCTAACGCGTTAAGTCGACCGCCTGGGGAGTACGGCCGCAAGGTTAAAACTCAAATGAATTGACGGGGGCCCGCACAAGCGGTGGAGCATGTGGTTTAATTCGATGCAACGCGAAGAACCTTACCTACTCTTGACATCCAGAGAACTTAGCAGAGATGCTTTGGTGCCTTCGGGAACTCTGAGACAGGTGCTGCATGGCTGTCGTCAGCTCGTGTTGTGAAATGTTGGGTTAAGTCCCGCAACGAGCGCAACCCCTATCCTTTGTTGCCAGCGATTCGGTCGGGAACTCAAAGGAGACTGCCGGTGATAAACCGGAGGAAGGTGGGGATGACGTCAAGTCATCATGGCCCTTACGAGTAGGGCTACACACGTGCTACAATGGCGCATACAAAGAGAAGCGACCTCGCGAGAGCAAGCGGACCTCATAAAGTGCGTCGTAGTCCGGATTGGAGTCTGCAACTCGACTCCATGAAGTCGGAATCGCTAGTAATCGTAGATCAGAATGCTACGGTGAATACGTTCCCGGGCCTTGTACACACCGCCCGTCACACCATGGGAGTGGGTTGCAAAAGAAGTAGATAGCTTAACCTTCGGGAGGGCGTTTACCACTTTGTGATTCATGACTGGGGTGAAGTCGTAACAAGGTAACCGTAGGGGAACCTGCGGTTGGATCACCTCCTTACCTGAAGATACGTTCCCGTGAAGTGTCCACAACAGATTGTCTGATAGAAAGTATGAGCAAGGCGTCTTGCCGAAGCAGACTTCAGTGTCCCCTTCGTCTAGAGGCCCAGGACACCGCCCTTTCACGGCGGTAACAGGGGTTCGAATCCCCTAGGGGACGCCACTTGCTGGTATGTGAGTGAAAGTCACCGACCGAATTATCTTAAAGATGACTTACGAGTCATGTTTAAGATATTGCTCTTTAACAATCCGGAACAAGCTGAAAATTTGAAAACAATGAATGACGAAAGTTATTCAGAGTCTCTCAAAAACTTTTACGATTCATAGTCGTTGCAAGACGTCTGTGGGTTGTGAGGTTAAGCGAATAAGCGTACACGGTGGATGCCCTGGCAGTCAGAGGCGATGAAGGACGTGCTAATCTGCGAAAAGCGCCGGTAAGGTGATATGAACCGATACAGCCGGCGATGTCCGAATGGGGAAACCCGGTGCACTCAGTGCATCATCGTTAACTGAATTCATAGGTTAACGAGGCGAACCTGGGGAACTGAAACATCTAAGTACCCAGAGGAAAAGAAATCAACCGAGATTCCCCCAGTAGCGGCGAGCGAACGGGGAGCAGCCCTGAACCATCATCAGTGTGTGTGTTAGTGGAAGCGTCTGGAATGTCGCGCGATACAGGGTGAAAGTCCCGTACATGAAAATGCACACATCGTGAGTTCGAAGAGTAGGGCGGGACACGTGGTATCCTGTCTGAATATGGGGGGACCATCCTCCAAGGCTAAATACTCCTGACTGACCGATAGTGAACCAGTACCGTGAGGGAAAGGCGAAAAGAACCCCGGCGAGGGGAGTGAAAAGAACCTGAAACCGTGTACGTACAAGCAGTGGGAGCACCTTTATGGTGTGACTGCGTACCTTTTGTATAATGGGTCAGCGACTTATATTCTGTAGCAAGGTTAACCGTATAGGGGAGCCGCAGGGAAACCGAGTCTTAACTGGGCGTTAAGTTGCAGGGTATAGACCCGAAACCCGGTGATCTAGCCATGGGCAGGTTGAAGGTTGGGTAACACTAACTGGAGGACCGAACCGACTAATGTTGAAAAATTAGCGGATGACCTGTGGCTGGGGGTGAAAGGCCAATCAAACCGGGAGATAGCTGGTTCTCCCCGAAAGCTATTTAGGTAGCGCCTCGTGAATTCATCTCCGGGGGTAGAGCACTGTTTCGGCTAGGGGGCCATCCCGGCTTACCAACCCGATGCAAACTGCGAATACCGGAGAATGTTATCACGGGAGACACACGGCGGGTGCTAACGTCCGTCGTGAAGAGGGAAACAACCCAGACCGCCAGCTAAGGTCCCAAAGTCATGGTTAAGTGGGAAACGATGTGGGAAGGCTCAGACAGCCAGGATGTTGGCTTAGAAGCAGCCATCATTTAAAGAAAGCGTAATAGCTCACTGGTCGAGTCGGCCTGCGCGGAAGATGTAACGGGGCTAAACCATGCACCGAAGCTGCGGCAGCGACACTATGTGTTGTTGGGTAGGGGAGCGTTCTGTAAGCCGTTGAAGGTGGGCTGTGAGGTCTGCTGGAGGTATCAGAAGTGCGAATGCTGACATAAGTAACGATAAAGCGGGTGAAAAGCCCGCTCGCCGGAAGACCAAGGGTTCCTGTCCAACGTTAATCGGGGCAGGGTGAGTCGACCCCTAAGGCGAGGCTGAAAAGCGTAGTCGATGGGAAACAGGTTAATATTCCTGTACTTGGTGTTACTGCGAAGGGGGGACGGAGAAGGCTATGTCATCCGGGCGACGGTTGTCCCGGTTTAAGCGTGTAGGCTGAGGTTCCAGGCAAATCCGGAACTTCTTAAGGCTGAGGCGTGATGACGAGGTACTACGGTACTGAAGTGACAAATGCCCTGCTTCCGGGAAAAGCCTCTAAGCTCCAGGTAACACGAAATCGTACCCCAAACCGACACAGGTGGTCAGGTAGAGAATACCAAGGCGCTTGAGAGAACTCGGGTGAAGGAACTAGGCAAAATGGTGCCGTAACTTCGGGAGAAGGCACGCTGGCGCGTAGGTGAAGGGACTTGCTCCCGGAGCTGAAGCCAGTCGAAGATACCAGCTGGCTGCAACTGTTTATTAAAAACACAGCACTGTGCAAACACGAAAGTGGACGTATACGGTGTGACGCCTGCCCGGTGCCGGAAGGTTAATTGATGGGGTTATCCGCAAGGAGAAGCTCTTGATCGAAGCCCCGGTAAACGGCGGCCGTAACTATAACGGTCCTAAGGTAGCGAAATTCCTTGTCGGGTAAGTTCCGACCTGCACGAATGGCGTAATGATGGCCAGGCTGTCTCCACCCGAGACTCAGTGAAATTGAAATCGCTGTGAAGATGCAGTGTACCCGCGGCAAGACGGAAAGACCCCGTGAACCTTTACTATAGCTTGACACTGAATATTGAGCCTTGATGTGCAGGATAGGTGGGAGGCACTGAAGTACGGACGCCAGTTCGTACGGAGCCATCCTTGAAATACCACCCTTTAATGTTTGATATTCTAACGTAGACCCGTCATCCGGGTTGCGGACAGTGTCTGGTGGGTAGTTTGACTGGGGCGGTCTCCTCCCAAAGAGTAACGGAGGAGCACGAAGGTTAGCTAATCACGGTCGGACATCGTGAGGTTAGTGCAAAGGCATAAGCTAGCTTGACTGCGAGAGTGACGGTTCGAGCAGGTGCGAAAGCAGGTCTTAGTGATCCGGTGGTTCTGAATGGAAGGGCCATCGCTCAACGGATAAAAGGTACTCCGGGGATAACAGGCTGATACCGCCCAAGAGTTCATATCGACGGCGGTGTTTGGCACCTCGATGTCGGCTCATCACATCCTGGGGCTGAAGTAGGTCCCAAGGGTACGGCTGTTCGCCGTTTAAAGTGGTACGCGAGCTGGGTTTAGAACGTCGTGAGACAGTTCGGTCCCTATCTGCCGTGGGCGCTGGAGAATTGAGGGGGGTTGCTCCTAGTACGAGAGGACCGGAGTGAACGCACCACTGGTGTTCGGGTTGTCATGCCAATGGCATTGCCCGGTAGCTAAGTGCGGAAAAGATAAGTGCTGAAAGCATCTAAGCACGAAACTTGCCCCGAGATGAGTTCTCCCTGACTCCTTGAGAGTCCTGAAGGGACGTTGAAGACGACGACGTTGATAGGCCGGATGTGTAAGTGCAGCGATGCATTGAGCTAACCGGTACTAATGACCCGTGAGGCTTAACCTTACAACGCCAGAGGCGTTTTGCAGAGACGCAAAAGAATTTTCAGCGAGTTCCTGATAGTTAAATTAAAAAATTAGCAGTGTTCTGCGGACGAACGTCCGAAGGATTTTGCGCTGAGACAAGGCGGCAACTGCGTGATGAGAAGGAGCATACATGAGTATGTGACTGAACAGCACAAAGGCAGTCAACGCAGTATCAGTGAAAAAGACACAGGACACGGCACCAAGATTTGCCTGGCGGCTAGAGCGCGGTGGTCCCACCTGACCCCATGCCGAACTCAGAAGTGAAACGCCGTAGCGCCGATGGTAGTGTGGGGTCTCCCCATGCGAGAGTAGGGAACTGCCAGGCATCCAATAAGACAGAAAGGCCATCCTGACGGATGGCCTTTTTGCATTTGTACCTATCAAACATGCTATAAATCTCCCTGTATAACCGTCTCTTCCTGTCTGTTTATCCCCACCATCCGGTCATAAAACAGTGATAGCGTCAGCCGGAACAGATCTTTACGGCTGTAAAATTCTTAAGTCTGCGAAAATCATCGTCGTTTCTGATCCTTCCGCCAGTGTCACTGTACGAAAATCATCATTCTGTGGCCTGGATCGGGTAAACTATCTGTCTAATTATTTTGTTAAGGTCAGGATATGCTAAGCCCCACTCATTCACTCAAACCTTTCAATACACTTGGCCTTGAGATCAGTGCTGACGAAATTGTTCTTGCAGCGTCGGCAGAGGAGTTGCTGCAGGCCTGGCAACACAGCCAGGCTTTGGAAAAACCGTTTTTGTTATTGGGTGGTGGAAGCAACGTATTATTTCTTGATGATTTTAAAGGAATAATTGCGGTAAATCAGATCAAAGGAATTACCGTCACCGGATATGACACTGGCTATGAGTTACATGTAGGTGCCGGGGAAAACTGGCACGGGCTGGTGCAATACTGCCTGCAAAACAATATTCCCGGGCTGGAAAATCTGGCCCTGATCCCGGGAGTTGCCGGCTCAGCACCAATTCAGAATATCGGTGCTTACGGAATAGAATTCAAAGATGTATGCCACTATGTGGATGTCCTGAATCTGCGTAGCGGAGAGACGTTCCGTTTAAATTCTCAGGAATGCCTGTTTGGATACCGGGACAGTATCTTTAAACATCAATATCGTGAAGGCTATGCCGTAGTTGCTGTCGGGCTACGTCTCAATAAACAATGGCAACCGGTACTGACTTACGGTGATCTCGTGCGCCTGGATGCTGAAAAAGTTACACCATCAGAGGTGTTTAATTCGGTTTGCAGTATGCGAAAAAGTAAATTACCGGACCCTGCGATTCAGGGAAATGTGGGGAGTTTCTTTAAGAACCCATTGATTAGTGCTGAGCAAGGCGAGCACTTGCTGGGAATATATCCGTCATTACCTCATTATCCGCAGGCTGACGGCACGATAAAACTTGCCGCAGGCTGGCTGATCGATCAGTGCCAGCTCAAAGGCTATGAAATTGGTGGGGCGGCCGTGCATCGCATGCAGGCACTGGTGTTGATTAATCAAAATCATGCACAACCACAAGATATTGTTAAACTTGCGGGATATGTACGGCAAACTGTCGGTGAGAAATTTGATGTTTGGCTGGAACCTGAGGTGAGATTTATTGATGAACTCGGGGAATGCGATGCGGTGGGAGCAATATCATGAAAGATTACACAGTACCGTTAAAAGTCGCAGGCATACTCGCAGACGGAGAGTTTCATTCAGGTGAACAGCTGGGCGACACCTGTGGAATGAGCAGGGCCGCAATAAATCAGCACATCAACACCCTGAAAGGGTGGGGGCTGGATATTTATACCGTAACGGGTAAAGGTTATTGCCTCTCTGCCCCGCTGCAATTACTGAATGCGGAAACTATCCGGCAGAATGTCACAGGTAGCGGTGAAGTGAATGTTATACCGGTCATTGATTCGACTAACCAATATCTGATGGACCGGATGGCTGTGCTTTCTCCGGGAGATACCTGTATTGCCGAGTACCAACAGTCTGGTCGTGGCAGGCGCGGGCGTCAGTGGTTTTCTCCTTTCGGTGCCAATTTATATATGTCTATGTACTGGCGCCTGGAACAAGGTCCTGCAGCTGCAATGGGGCTGAGCCTGGTGGTGGGGATTGTCATGGCTGAGGCACTACAGTCGCTGGGTGCAAAAGATGTCCGGGTTAAATGGCCGAATGACCTGTACCTGAATGATAAAAAACTTGCTGGCATCCTGGTAGAACTGAGTGGGAAAACAGGTGATGTGGCGCATATCGTGATCGGCGCGGGAATAAATCTGATGATGCGTCAGGTGGATGACAGCGTGGTGGGCCAGCAATGGATAAGTTTGCAGGAAGCTGCAATCGATATTGACCGCAATGCCCTGACTGTAGAACTGATTAATACGTTACGTGCAGCATTACAATTGTTTGAAGCTGAAGGTTTAGCTCCATTTATCAGTCGCTGGGCAGCTCTGGATAATTTTATAAACCGGCCGGTGAAATTGATTATCGGTGAAAGGGAAGTTCATGGTATCGCCAGGGGAATTGATAATCGTGGCGGATTGCTACTGGAACAGGATGGTCAGGTAAAACCGTGGGTGGGTGGTGAAATATCGCTACGCGGGCAGTGAATTTTTGATTTTTGTAATTACGGCCGGAAATATTCTGGCCGTAATCAGTGTAAGCACAACTTATTTGCGTAAACGTACTGCATCAACTGCATGATCTTCACTTTTAGTCAGGATCAGGCTTGCCCGCTCACGGGTGGGTAGAATATTTTGCTTCAGATTCTCCCAGTTGATCTCCTTCCATAAATTTCCGGCAATTTCAGTGGCCTCTGAGACCGGTAATTTGGCGTAATTGTGGAAGTAAGAATCCGGATCGGTAAATGCACCTTCACGGAATTTCAGGAAGCGGTTGATATACCAGCGTTCCAGGAGTTGTTCCGGTGCATCTACATAGATTGAGAAATCAACGAAGTCTGAAACAAATACACGATGAGGATCATGCGGATAATCCATCCCGCTCTGAAGAACATTCAGCCCTTCCAGAATTAAAATATCCGGCTGCGATATATGCTTATCACCATCTGGTATCACATCATAAATCAGATGAGAGTAAACCGGTGCGGTGACCTGCTTCTCTCCGGATTTAAGATCAGAAACGAAGCGCACCAGTCTGTGCATATCATAAGACTCAGGGAACCCCTTCCTTTTCATTAAACCCCGTTCTTTGAGAACAGAATTTGGATGCAAAAAGCCATCAGTAGTAATCAGTTCAACTTTCCGGTGCTCGGGCCAGCGACTGAGCAGGGCCTGCAATACACGGGCTGTGGTACTTTTGCCCACAGCAACGCTTCCCGCAATGCTAATGATATAAGGGATTTTCTGCTCATTTTTTCCAAGGAACTGCTCAAGTACAGCCTGACGGCGCAGGTTAGAACTGATATAGAAATTCAGCAAACGTGATAAGGGTAAATAAATCTCTGCAACTTCCTCGAGTGACAGGTCTTCATTTATACCTTTCAGCCTGGCAATGTCCTGGCTGGTTAATGTCATAGGCACCGAGTCACGCAGGGTTGCCCATTGCTCACGAGTGAACTGCAGGTAGGGGGAGGTGGCCAGTGACAAATTGTTTTTATTCATATTCAGGCATCTGACAACAGAGTGATTCGGTTCATCATCGGTACCGGTTGAATGCCATCAGTTGGCCGCAGAACCGTGGTGAAATGTAATAGTTATAAAATAACAGGCTGGAGGTTAACACCAGTGGGCATCAGTAAAAAGTAAAAGATGATCCCTCAGGATTTTTTTGCGTACCAGCCCGGGTAATCTGACATTGTCTGCTAATTTTGGAACAACCGAACTCTGAATATTTGTCGGGTTCCGGAGATTCCTGAGTCAGGGGTTGTTGTCTTTTTAAGCAGTTGATTCAGTGGAAGTAAATAAAACGGCATTTTTATAAAAAATGTTATCTCCGGAGCTGCCGCAAAGAAGCGCTTTCGGCAGGGCTAACGGGTAGTCGTCGGATGGCAGATACAGTCTGTCGGGTAAAATACCACCATTATTTGTTGCTGATTTAAACAGTTATGCCGCGAAAACCCTCATTTTGGGTGAATAGTAAGCGAAGAGAAAAAAAATTAAAATTTGTTGTTGCATCCTGGCGCGGTGCCCCCTAAAATGCGCCTCAACTTGATGCCGACTTAGCTCAGTAGGTAGAGCAACTGACTTGTAATCAGTAGGTCACCAGTTCGATTCCGGTAGTCGGCACCATCAAGTTAAGGTGGGATTCCCGAGCGGCCAAAGGGAGCAGACTGTAAATCTGCCGTCACAGACTTCGAAGGTTCGAATCCTTCTCCCACCACCATCTCAACGCTGTTTGTTGAGTGGGTGTGAAGCAAAAATGCTATCACAGCCTGGTGAAGCAGTAGTGTCACCCCGAGTGTAGACCGGTAGTATTGGTCGAAAGTCGGTCAGTTTATCTGGCAGACTCGAATAATAAGAGAGCCATCTTATTGTTCAAAAGCTACAGAAATATCAGGTAGCAGAGTTCCAGGATGCGGGCATCGTATAATGGCTATTACCTCAGCCTTCCAAGCTGATGATGCGGGTTCGATTCCCGCTGCCCGCTCCAGATGTGCTGATATGGCTCAGTTGGTAGAGCGCACCCTTGGTAAGGGTGAGGTCCCCAGTTCGACTCTGGGTATCAGCACCACTTCTTATATCTCCTCCCTGAAATTTCTGTTATCTAATAAATTCATTTTTTATCAGGCAATCAAACACCTGGTTGATGTGATCATATCACCGACTTATCCGTGTTTTAAAAGGGTTATTATCTAATGGCTAAAGAGCAATTTCAACGTAACAAACCACACGTTAACGTCGGTACTATCGGCCACGTTGACCACGGTAAAACCACTCTGACTGCTGCAATCACTACCGTACTGGCTAAAACCTACGGCGGTGCTGCTCGTGCATTCGACCAGATCGATAACGCACCAGAAGAAAAAGCTCGTGGTATTACCATCAATACTTCACACGTAGAATACGAAACCCCAAGCCGTCACTATGCACACGTTGACTGCCCGGGCCACGCCGACTACGTTAAAAACATGATCACCGGTGCTGCTCAGATGGACGGCGCTATCCTGGTTGTTGCTGCTACTGACGGCCCTATGCCTCAGACCCGTGAGCACATCCTGCTGGGCCGCCAGGTTGGCGTTCCTTACATCATCGTGTTCCTGAACAAGTGTGACATGGTTGATGATGAAGAGCTGCTGGAGCTGGTAGAAATGGAAGTCCGTGACCTGCTGTCACAGTACGATTTCCCAGGCGACGACACTCCAATCGTTCGTGGTTCAGCGCTGAAAGCACTGGAAGGCGACGCAGAGTGGGAAGCTAAAGTTGTTGAACTGGCTGGATTCCTGGATTCTTACATCCCGGAACCACAGCGTGCGATTGACCTGCCATTCCTGCTGCCAATCGAAGACGTATTCTCAATCTCTGGCCGTGGTACTGTTGTTACCGGTCGTGTAGAGCGCGGAATCATCAAAGTTGGTGAAGAAGTTGAAATCGTAGGTATCAAAGATACTGCGAAATCAACCTGTACCGGTGTTGAAATGTTCCGTAAACTGCTTGACCAGGGTCAGGCGGGTGAGAACGTTGGTGTTCTGCTGCGTGGTATCAAACGCGAAGAAATCGAACGTGGTCAGGTCCTGGCAAAACCAGGTTCAATCAAGCCACACACCAAGTTCGAGTCAGAAGTTTATATTCTGTCTAAAGACGAAGGCGGCCGTCATACTCCGTTCTTCAAAGGCTACCGTCCACAGTTCTACTTCCGTACAACTGACGTGACCGGAACCATCGAACTGCCAGAAGGCGTTGAGATGGTAATGCCTGGTGACAACATCAAAATGGTTGTTACCCTGATCCACCCAATCGCGATGGATGACGGTCTGCGTTTCGCAATCCGTGAAGGTGGTCGTACTGTAGGTGCTGGTGTTGTTGCTAAAGTTATCGCTTAATCATCGATAATATTTGACGGCATATACATGAAAAGGGCATCATCTGATGCCCTTTTTGCACGCCGAAACATAGAACCTGACTCATCAGTGATTTTTTTGTGTAAATCATTGCTGAGACAGGCTCTGGTTTGGCGTAAGATATCAGAGGTGCTGTAAAGTATTTCTGGTTTGGATACCTCGCCGAGCGGGGTTTAATGGTTTCTGGATTATTCTGGCAGGTTGGTTTATGAGTGCAAATACCGAAGCTCAGAGGAGCGGGCGCGGCCTGGAAGCAGTTAAGTGGGTGGTCGTTGCTCTCCTGATAATTGTGGCAGTTGCCGGCAATTACTATTATCGCAATGTGAACTTACCTTTACGTGCTCTTGCTGTGGTTGTCATTATCGCGGTAGCCGGAGCAATTGCTCTGCTGACCACGAAAGGGAAGGCTGCGGTAGCGTTTGCTCGTGAAGCCAGAACTGAAGTACGTAAGGTCATCTGGCCTACTCGTCAGGAAACGTTGCAGACCACGTTAATCGTAGCTGCGGTTACCGCCGTAATGTCACTGATTTTGTGGGGGCTGGATGGTATTCTGGTCCGTCTGGTATCGTTTATCACTGGACTGAGGTTCTGAAATGTCTGAAGCTCCAAAAAAACGCTGGTACGTCGTGCAGGCGTTTTCCGGTTTCGAAGGCCGCGTAGCAGTTTCACTGCGTGAGCACATTAAACTGCACAATATGGAAGAACTGTTCGGCGAAGTTATGGTACCGACCGAGGAGATCGTTGAGATCCGTGGTGGTCAGCGCCGTAAGAGTGAGCGTAAATTCTTCCCGGGCTACGTGCTGGTTCAAATGGTGATGGAAGATGCGAGCTGGCACCTGGTGCGTAGCGTACCTCGTGTAATGGGCTTCATTGGCGGGACTTCTGACCGCCCTGCGCCAATCAGCGATAAAGAAGTTGATGCGATTATGAATCGCCTGCAACAGGCTGGTGATAAGCCACGGCCGAAAACCATGTTTGAACCTGGTGAAATGGTCCGCGTTAGCGATGGTCCGTTTGCTGACTTCAACGGTGTGGTGGAAGAGGTGGATTACGAGAAGAGCCGCCTGAAAGTGTCTGTTTCTATCTTCGGCCGTGCAACTCCGGTTGAACTTGACTTTGGTCAGGTAGAAAAAGGCTAATCACGACAGCAACAGATGTCTTGCACAAGGCGCGAAATTAACCTATAATTTCGCGCCTTTTGTTTTTACGCACAGTGTGCGTGGAATAATTATCACGGGAAGCCTTATTTAAGGCGCTATACCCAATTGAGGAAATATCATGGCTAAGAAAGTACAAGCCTATGTCAAACTGCAGGTTGCAGCAGGCATGGCTAACCCAAGTCCACCGGTTGGTCCGGCACTGGGTCAGCAGGGTGTTAACATCATGGAATTCTGTAAAGCGTTCAACGCAAAAACAGAAAGCCTGGAAAAAGGTCTGCCTACTCCGGTTGTTATCACCGTATACAGCGACCGTTCTTTCACCTTCGTTACCAAAACGCCTCCGGCAGCAGTTCTGCTGAAAAAAGCGGCTGGTATCAAGTCTGGTTCCGGTAAGCCGAACAAAGACAAAGTAGGTAAAGTGACGCGTGCTCAGTTGCATGAAATTGCAACGACTAAAGCTGCGGACATGACTGGTGCAGACGTAGATGCGATGGCTCGCTCTATCGAAGGTACTGCGATCTCCATGGGCCTGGTAGTAGAGGATTAATCAATGGCTAAGCTTACCAAGCGCATGCGCGTTATCCGTGACAAAGTAGATGTCACCAAGCAGTACGAAATCAACGAAGCCGTAGCTCTGCTGAAAGAACTGGCAACTGCTAAATTTGTTGAAAGTGTTGATGTTTCTGTAAACCTCGGCATCGATGCTCGTAAATCAGATCAGAACGTGCGTGGCGCGACTGTTCTTCCACATGGTACTGGCCGTAGCGTTCGCGTTGCTGTCTTCGCTCAGGGTGCAAACGCTGAAGCTGCCAAAGCTGCTGGTGCTGAACTGGTAGGTATGGAAGATCTGGCTGATCAGATCAAAAAAGGCGAAATGAACTTTGACGTTGTTATTGCTTCTCCTGATGCAATGCGCGTTGTTGGCCAGTTAGGTCAGGTTCTGGGCCCACGCGGTCTGATGCCTAACCCGAAAGTTGGTACTGTAACTCCTAACGTTGCTGAAGCAGTGAAAAACGCTAAAGCTGGTCAGGTTCGTTACCGTAACGACAAAAACGGCATCATCCACACCACTATCGGTAAAGTTGACTTCGACGCTGACAAACTGAAAGAAAACCTGGAATCTCTGCTGGTTGCGCTGAAAAAAGCTAAACCATCTGCAGCTAAAGGCGTGTACATCAAGAAAGTTAGCCTGTCTACTACCATGGGTGCAGGTGTTGCAGTTGATCAGGCTGGTCTGAACGCTGCTGCGTCTTAAGACCTTGCTTGACGTGGGCGAAAAATTCACCTAGAATTTTCGCCCATTCTTCCTAAAGGAAGAGACCGCGGGAGAGTGTTATCCTCCCGGGTAAGAATTTTCGGTTGGAGCCTGGCCTTATCCAGGCCTCCGTCCAAGACCGCAGGTGTCACTGATAAAACAACCGATTTATCTGTTGTTCTGTCAGAAACTTAATTTCCTGCGTAGACGGTGAGAGAGCCTGAAGAACCTATTCTTTTCTGGATTCTACTCACCGTGTTAGCGTCTGCCAGCTTCGGCTGAAAGACGATGTGAGTTCCGGAGGGGCAACTCTCCGGACTAAAATAATCCAGGAGCAAAAGCTAATGGCATTAAATCTTCAAGACAAACAAGCGATTGTTGCTGAAGTCAGCGAAGTAGCCAAAGGCGCGCTGTCTGCGGTTGTTGCGGATTCCCGTGGCGTTACCGTAGATAAAATGACTGAACTGCGTAAAGCAGGTCGTGAAGCTGGCGTATACATGCGTGTTGTTCGTAACACCCTGCTGCGTCGCGTAGTTGAAGGTACTCCTTTCGAGTGCCTGAAAGACACGTTTGTTGGTCCAACCTTGATTGCATATTCTATGGAACACCCGGGCGCTGCTGCTCGTCTGTTCAAAGATTTCGCGAAAGCGAATGCAAAATTCGAGGTTAAAGCTGCAGCCTTTGAAGGTGAGCTGATCCCAGCCGCTCAAATTGACCGTCTGGCAACGCTGCCGACTTACGAAGAAGCACTGGCACGTCTGATGTCGACCATGAAAGAAGCCGCTGCCGGCAAACTGGTTCGTACTCTGGCCGCTGTACGCGATGCGAAAGAAGCTGCTTAATCGCACTTCACACATCGTTGCTTACGTATAAACTTATTCTGATTCTTAGGAACAATTGTTATGTCTATCACTAAAGACCAAATCCTGGAAGCTGTTGCAGCTATGTCCGTAATGGAAGTAGTTGAGCTGGTTTCTGCAATGGAAGAAAAATTCGGTGTTTCTGCTGCTGCTGCTGTAGCTGTTGCTGCTGGCCCTGCTGAAGCTGCTGAAGAGCAAACTGAATTCGACGTAGTACTGAAAGCTGTTGGCGCTAACAAAGTCGCAGTAATCAAAGCCGTTCGTGGCGCAACTGGTCTGGGCCTGAAAGAAGCTAAAGATCTGGTTGAATCTGCACCGGCTGCAATCAAAGAAGGCATCAGCAAAGACGACGCAGCTGCTCTGGAAGCTGCTCTGAAAGAAGCTGGCGCTGAAGTTGAAATCAAATAAGACAACCCTTTGGGTTGCAGTCTGAGAAGGTTGCAGACTGATGGCTGGTGACTATAATAGTCACCAGCCTTTTTGCGCTAAAAGAGACTCTGTGGGGTTTCGCATTGTTTGTCCACAGCGGTTTCTTCAATATCTTTTTCTATCGACGCCTTAATATACTGCTTTCCCGCGGGGTTCCCTGTCCTGCCAGAGCAATGAAATGATTTAAGAGTGATAGAAAGACGTATTGCACCGTGGGCTCATCTCACGGTCAAAACAGAATAATGTTGCATGATGAACTGTCCTTCAGAACGGACAGCGTGGTTCGACTTGTCAGCGAGCTGAGGAACCCTGATGGTTTACTCCTATACCGAGAAAAAACGTATTCGTAAGGATTTTGGTAAACGTCCACAAGTACTGGACATTCCATATCTCCTGTCTATCCAGCTTGACTCGTTTCAGAAGTTTATCGAGCAAGATCCGGAAGGCCAGTATGGACTGGAAGCTGCATTCCGTTCCGTATTCCCAATTCAGAGCTACAGTGGTAACTCTGAGCTGCAATATGTCAGCTACCGTTTGGGCGAGCCTGTTTTCGATGTTAAAGAATGTCAGATCCGTGGTGTGACGTTCTCTGCACCGCTGCGTGTTAAACTACGTCTGGTCATCTACGAGCGCGAAGCGCCGGAAGGGACCGTAAAAGACATTAAAGAACAAGAAGTCTACATGGGTGAAATTCCACTCATGACAGACAACGGTACCTTTGTTATCAATGGTACTGAGCGCGTTATCGTTTCTCAGCTGCACCGTAGTCCGGGCGTCTTCTTTGACAGCGACAAGGGTAAAACGCACTCTTCCGGTAAAGTGCTGTATAACGCACGTATCATTCCTTACCGTGGTTCATGGCTCGACTTTGAGTTTGACCCGAAAGACAACCTGTTTGTCCGTATCGACCGCCGTCGTAAGCTGCCGGCCACTATTATCCTGCGTGCATTAAACTACACCACTGAACAAATCATCGATCTGTTCTTTGAGAAAGTTGTTTATGAAATTCGCGATAATAAACTGCAGATGGCGCTGGTACCTGAGCGTCTGCGCGGTGAGACTGCCTCTTTTGACCTTGAGTCAAACGGGACTGTCTATGTCGAGAAAGGCCGTCGTATTACTGCCCGTCATATCCGCCAGCTGGAAAAAGATAATGTCCAGCACATCGAAGTTCCGGTTGAATATATTGCCGGTAAAGTCGTTGCGCGTGATTACATTGATGAGAGCACCGGCGAGCTGATCATTGCGGCTAACATGGAATTGTCCATGGATCTGCTGGCCAAACTGAGCCAGGCAGGCCACAAACGTATTGAAACGCTGTTCACCAATGATCTGGACCACGGTCCATACATTTCAGAAACGCTGCGTGTTGACCCAACCAATGACCGTCTGAGTGCACTGGTTGAGATCTACCGCATGATGCGTCCTGGTGAGCCGCCAACGCGTGAAGCTGCAGAGAACCTGTTCGAAAATCTGTTCTTCTCTGAAGATCGTTATGATCTGTCAGCGGTTGGTCGTATGAAGTTCAACCGTTCACTGCTGCGTGATGAAATCGAAGGTGCAGGTATCCTGAGCCACGACGACATCATCCAGGTCATGAAGAAACTGATCGATATCCGTAACGGTATCGGCGAAGTGGATGATATCGACCACCTCGGCAACCGTCGTATTCGTTCTGTCGGTGAAATGGCTGAGAACCAGTTCCGTGTTGGTCTGGTCCGTGTTGAGCGTGCGGTGAAAGAACGTCTGTCTTTAGGCGATCTGGATACCCTGATGCCTCAGGATATGATCAATGCCAAGCCGATTTCTGCAGCAGTAAAAGAGTTCTTTGGTTCAAGCCAGCTGTCACAGTTTATGGACCAGAACAACCCGCTGTCTGAAATTACGCACAAACGTCGTATTTCTGCACTGGGCCCGGGCGGTCTGACACGTGAACGTGCAGGCTTCGAAGTTCGAGACGTACACCCGACTCACTATGGTCGTGTTTGTCCTATCGAAACTCCGGAAGGTCCAAACATCGGTCTGATTAACTCATTGTCTGTTTATGCTCAGACTAACGAGTATGGTTTCCTTGAAACCCCATATCGCCGTGTGATTGACAGCCAGGTAACTGACGAAATTCATTATCTGTCAGCGATTGAAGAAGGTAACTTCGTTATCGCTCAGGCAAACACCAACCTCGACGATAATGGTCTGTTTGTTGATGATCTGGTGACCTGCCGTAACAAAGGCGAGTCTAGCCTGTTCAGCCGTGATCAGGTTGACTACATGGACGTTTCTACTCAACAGGTTGTTTCTGTCGGTGCGTCTCTGATTCCATTCCTGGAACACGATGATGCTAACCGTGCTCTGATGGGTGCGAACATGCAACGTCAGGCTGTACCAACTCTGCGTGCTGATAAGCCGCTGGTAGGTACCGGTATGGAACGTGCTGTAGCGGTTGACTCCGGTGTTACTGCAGTAGCTAAACGTGGCGGTACTGTTCAGTACGTCGATGCATCACGTATCGTTATCAAAGTTAACGAAGACGAAATGTATGCCGGCGAAGCAGGTATCGACATTTATAACCTGACCAAATATACCCGTTCTAACCAGAACACCTGTATCAACCAGATGCCGTGTGTCAACCTGGGCGAGCCTATTGAACGTGGTGATGTGCTGGCTGATGGCCCGTCTACCGATTTAGGTGAACTGGCGTTGGGTCAGAACATGCGCGTGGCATTCATGCCATGGAATGGTTATAACTTCGAAGACTCCATCCTCGTTTCTGAGCGTGTTGTCCAGGAAGACCGTTTCACTACCATCCATATCCAGGAACTGGCCTGTGTGTCCCGTGACACCAAGCTGGGGCCGGAAGAGATTACCGCTGATATCCCTAACGTGGGTGAAGCTGCACTCTCTAAACTGGATGAATCCGGTATTGTTTACATCGGTGCGGAAGTGACCGGTGGCGATATCCTGGTCGGTAAAGTGACACCTAAAGGTGAAACTCAGCTGACTCCGGAAGAAAAACTGTTGCGTGCTATCTTCGGTGAGAAAGCCTCTGACGTTAAAGATTCTTCTCTGCGTGTACCTAACGGTGTATCAGGGACAGTTATCGATGTTCAGGTCTTTACCCGTGATGGCGTAGAAAAAGACAAACGTGCGCTGGAAATTGAAGAGATGCAGCTGAAGCAGGCTAAGAAAGACCTGACTGAAGAACTGCAGATCCTCGAAGCTGGCCTGTTCACTCGTATTCATAGCGTCCTGATCGCAGGCGGTATTGAAGCTGAGAAACTGGACAAGCTGTCACGTGAACGCTGGCTGGAACTGGGCCTGACTGATGAAGAGAAACAGAATCAGTTAGAGCAGTTGGCTGAACAGTACGACGAGCTGAAGCACGAGTTTGAGAAAAAACTTGAAGCTAAGCGCCGTAAAATCACTCAGGGCGATGATCTGGCACCAGGCGTGCTGAAAATCGTTAAGGTCTACCTGGCGGTTAAACGTCAGATCCAGCCTGGTGATAAAATGGCAGGTCGCCACGGGAACAAAGGTGTTATCTCTAAGATCAACCCGATCGAAGATATGCCTTACGATGAAAACGGTACTCCGGTAGACATCGTACTGAACCCACTGGGCGTACCATCGCGTATGAACATCGGTCAGATTCTGGAAACCCACCTGGGAATGGCAGCAAAAGGGATTGGTGACAAAATCAATGCCATGCTGAAACAGCAACAGGATGTGACCAGACTGCGTGAGTTTATCCAGCGTGCTTATGACCTGGGTTCAGATACCCGTCAGAATGTCGACCTGAACACTTTCTCAGACGATGAAGTAATGCGTCTGGCAGAAAACCTGAAGAAAGGGATGCCAATTGCGACCCCGGTCTTCGACGGTGCTAAAGAAAGTGAAATCAAAGAGCTGCTGACTCTGGGTGGTATCCCGACTTCAGGTCAGATCACTCTGTTTGATGGTCGTACCGGTGAGCAGTTTGAGCGTCAGGTAACCGTAGGTTACATGTACATGCTGAAACTGAACCACCTGGTTGATGACAAAATGCATGCGCGTTCTACCGGTTCTTACAGCCTTGTTACTCAGCAGCCGCTGGGTGGTAAAGCTCAGTTCGGTGGTCAGCGCTTCGGTGAGATGGAAGTGTGGGCACTGGAAGCATATGGTGCTGCTTATACCCTGCAGGAAATGCTGACTGTTAAGTCTGATGACGTTAATGGCCGTACCAAGATGTATAAAAACATCGTTGACGGCAACCATCAGATGGAACCAGGCATGCCGGAATCCTTCAACGTATTGTTGAAAGAGATCCGCTCGCTGGGTATCAACATCGAGCTGGAAGACGAGTAAGCACTCGCAGCTGTACAGGTTACAGGGTGTCCGGTAAATCACCGGATACCCTGAGAAGTCTCACTCCGACGGGAGCAAATCCGTGAAAGACTTACTTAAGTTTCTAAAAGCGCAAACTAAAACCGAAGAGTTTGATGCGATCAAGATCGCTCTGGCCTCGCCAGATATGATCCGTTCCTGGTCTTTCGGTGAAGTTAAAAAGCCAGAAACCATCAACTATCGTACCTTTAAGCCGGAACGTGATGGTCTGTTCTGTGCGCGTATCTTTGGTCCGGTAAAAGACTATGAGTGCCTGTGCGGTAAGTACAAGCGTCTCAAACACCGTGGTGTGATCTGTGAGAAGTGTGGCGTAGAAGTTACCCAGACTAAAGTTCGTCGTGAACGTATGGGTCACATCGAGCTGGCTTCTCCTACAGCGCACATCTGGTTCCTGAAATCACTACCATCCCGTATTGGTCTGTTGTTAGACATGCCACTGCGTGATATTGAGCGCGTGCTGTATTTCGAATCTTATGTCGTTATTGAAGGCGGCATGACCAACCTCGAAAAGCGCCAGATTCTGACTGAAGAGCAGTATCTGGATGCACTTGAAGAGTTTGGTGATGAATTCGACGCTAAAATGGGTGCAGAAGCGGTTCAGGCCCTGCTGAAAGGCATGGATCTGGAGCAGGAATGCGAACAGCTGCGTGAAGAGCTGAACGAAACCAATTCTGAAACCAAGCGTAAAAAGCTGACCAAGCGGATCAAACTGCTGGAAGCCTTTGTTCAGTCTGGTAACAAACCAGAGTGGATGATTCTGACAGTACTGCCAGTATTGCCACCGGACCTGCGTCCTCTGGTACCACTGGACGGTGGCCGTTTCGCGACTTCAGATCTGAACGATCTGTACCGTCGTGTGATCAACCGTAACAACCGTCTGAAACGCCTGCTGGATCTGGCTGCACCTGACATCATCGTACGTAACGAAAAACGTATGCTGCAGGAAGCGGTCGATGCATTGCTGGATAACGGTCGTCGCGGTCGTGCAATTACCGGTTCTAACAAACGTCCTCTGAAATCTTTGGCCGATATGATCAAAGGTAAGCAGGGTCGTTTCCGTCAGAACCTGCTGGGTAAACGTGTTGACTACTCCGGTCGTTCAGTAATCACCGTTGGTCCATACCTGCACCTGCATCAGTGTGGTCTGCCTAAGAAAATGGCTCTGGAACTGTTCAAACCATTTATCTATGGCAAGCTGGAACTGCGTGGCCTGGCAACGACTATCAAAGCTGCCAAGAAAATGGTTGAGCGTGAAGAAGCTGTCGTCTGGGATATCCTGGATGAAGTTATCCGCGAACACCCGGTACTGCTGAACCGTGCACCAACCCTGCACCGTTTGGGTATCCAGGCTTTCGAACCAGTACTGATCGAAGGTAAAGCGATTCAGCTGCACCCGTTAGTTTGTGCGGCCTATAACGCCGACTTCGATGGTGACCAGATGGCTGTTCACGTACCGCTGACGCTGGAAGCCCAGTTAGAAGCGCGTGCGCTGATGATGTCTACCAACAACATCCTGTCTCCGGCAAACGGTGAACCTATCATCGTTCCTTCACAGGACGTGGTACTGGGTCTGTATTACATGACCCGTGACAGAGTCAATGGTAAAGGCGAAGGCATGGTCCTGACCGGACCTAAAGAAGCTGAACGCGTATACCGTGCGGGTCTGGCGGAGCTGCATGCTCGCGTTAAAGTCCGTATTACCGAATACAGCCTGAATGAGCAGGGCGAACTGATCCCTCAGACCAGCCTGATCGATACTACTATCGGTCGTGCCATCCTGTGGATGATCGTTCCAAAAGGTCTGCCATATTCAATCATCAACCAGGCATTGGGTAAAAAGGCAATCTCTAAGATGCTGAATACCTGCTACCGTATCCTGGGTCTGAAACCTACCGTAATTTTTGCGGACCAGACCATGTATACCGGTTTTGCTTATGCAGCCCGTTCCGGTGCATCAGTAGGTATTGATGATATGGTTATCCCGGCCAAAAAAGCCGAGATCATCAGCGAAGCTGAAGCTGAAGTTGCTGAAATCCAGGAGCAGTTCCAGTCAGGTCTGGTTACTGCCGGTGAACGTTACAACAAAGTCATCGATATCTGGGCTGCAGCTAACGAACGTGTTTCAAAAGCGATGATGGAAAACCTGCAAACTGAAACTGTGATTAACCGTCACGGTGAAGAAGAACAGCAGGTCTCTTTCAACAGTATCTATATGATGGCCGACTCCGGTGCTCGTGGTTCTGCTGCTCAGATTCGTCAGTTGGCGGGTATGCGTGGTCTGATGGCGAAACCAGATGGTTCAATCATCGAAACACCTATCACGGCAAACTTCCGCGAAGGTCTGAACGTACTCCAGTACTTCATATCGACGCACGGTGCCCGTAAAGGTCTGGCCGATACCGCACTGAAAACAGCGAACTCCGGTTATCTGACTCGTCGTCTGGTTGACGTTGCTCAGGATCTGGTGGTTACCGAAGACGATTGTGGTACCCACGAAGGTATCATGATGACTCCGGTTATCGAAGGTGGTGATGTTAAAGAACCACTGCGCGAACGTGTACTGGGTCGTGTCACCGCTGAAGACGTTCTGAAACCAGGTTCTGCAGATATTCTGGTTGCCCGTAACACTCTGCTTGATGAGCACTGGTGTGACGTGTTGGAACAGAACTCTGTCGACAGCGTTAAAGTACGTTCTGTGGTTGGTTGTACTACCGACTTTGGTGTATGTGCTCACTGTTATGGTCGTGACCTGGCTCGTGGTCATATCATCAACAAAGGTGAAGCTGTCGGTGTTATCGCGGCACAGTCCATCGGTGAACCTGGTACACAGCTGACGATGCGTACGTTCCACATCGGTGGTGCGGCATCTCGTGCGGCTGCTGAATCCAGCATCCAGGTGAAAAACAAAGGTACTATTAAGCTTATCAACGCCAAGTCGGTAACTAACTCAGCTGGCAAGCTGGTAATTACCTCACGTAACGTTGAACTGAAGATGATCGATGAATTCGGTCGTACCAAAGAAAGCTATAAAGTTCCTTACGGTTCTGTGATGGCCAAAGGTGATGGTGAGCAGGCGAATGCCGGCGAAACCGTAGCTAACTGGGATCCACATACCATGCCAGTTATCACCGAAGTGAGTGGTTTCCTTCGCTTTGTTGATATGAATGATGGCCAGACAATCACCCGTCAAACGGATGAGCTGACCGGTCTGTCTTCAATCGTGGTTATGGATACTGCTGAGCGTACTTCAGGTGGTAAAGATCTGCGTCCGGCACTGAAAATTGTCGATGCGAAAGGCAACGATGTGATGCTGCCAGGTACTGATATGCCTGCACAGTACTTCCTGCCTGGCAACGCGATTGTTCAGCTGGATGACGGCGTACAAATCAGTTCCGGTGATACCCTGGCGCGTGTTCCTCAGGAATCCGGCGGTACTAAAGATATTACCGGTGGTCTGCCACGCGTTGCTGACCTGTTCGAAGCTCGTCGTCCTAAAGAGCCGGCGATTCTGGCAGAAATCAGCGGTATTATTTCCTTCGGGAAAGAAACCAAAGGCAAACGTCGTCTGGTGATCACACCTGTTGATGGCAGCGAACCTTACGAAGAGATGATTCCGAAATGGCGTCAGCTTAACGTGTTTGAAGGTGAGCGTGTTGAACGTGGTGACGTAGTTTCCGACGGACCTGAATCACCGCACGACATTCTGCGTCTGCGTGGTGTTCATGCGGTAACCCGTTATATCACCAACGAAGTTCAGGATGTTTACCGTCTGCAAGGCGTTAAGATTAACGATAAACACATCGAAGTTATCGTTCGTCAGATGCTGCGTAAAGCGACCATCGCCTCTGCCGGAAGCTCTGAGTTCCTGGAAGGCGAACAGGCTGAAGTTTCACGTATTCTGATTGCTAACCGTGAACTGGAAGCGAACGGCAAAATCGGTGCAACTTTCCACCGTGACCTGCTGGGTATCACTAAAGCTTCACTGGCAACCGAATCGTTTATTTCTGCGGCATCGTTCCAGGAAACGACTCGTGTGCTGACCGAAGCAGCAGTGGCTGGTAAACGCGATGAACTGCGTGGTCTGAAAGAAAACGTCATCGTGGGTCGTCTGATCCCTGCCGGTACGGGTTATGCCTACCACCAGGATCGTATGCGCCGTCGTCACTCAGGTGAAGCACAGGTAACTCCTCAGGTTACAGCAGATGAAGCATCTGCCAGCCTGGCAGAGTTGCTGAATGCCGGCCTCGGTGGCAGCGACGAGTAATATCGCATGACATCATGATATAAAACCCTGCTCCGGCAGGGTTTTTTTATATGTCGTCAGACAGGGAAATGGAGCAAATCATGAGGATCCTTTGTGTGCCCGGCATGTTGTTGGCAATGCTGGTGGCTGCACCTACAGTAAATGCTTCAGAACCAGTTCAGAGAATGTTCCAGGACTGGCAGGTTACCTGTAATAACCTGAATGATTGTGATATCCGCAATGTGGATGAAAATATGCGTGTGGTCCTGAAACACGAAGCCGGTCCGCGGGGAGATATCTCGCTGGATATTATGGGGTTTGATATTGATAAACCTTCAGGTATCTGGCTGGACGGCCAGTTATGGGATAACTCTCTGACTCCGATCAGTTCTGATGAAGAACATGATTATGCAGGCTACCATACTGATTCACTGCAGGATGTTCAGGCCTTTATTCAGGCCGCCAGAAATGCTAAGCGAATTGCTTTAACTCCGGATGAAGACGACGATACCGGATCGTTAAAAGGTTTAGATGCATCGTTGCTGTTTGTTGATGACATACAGGGGCGGTTAGATAACCAGACAGCTCTGCTGCGCGTTGGTGCCGGTGTCCCGGCGCAGGTGCCGTTACGTTATGCGTTTGAAATTCCGCCGACCAAAGTTCCGGCGATTTTCCCGGTCAGTGATGCCAATGCACTGATTAATGAAGTGTTGCAGACCCAACAATCGGTACTGGATGATGAAGAGTGCTCACCAGAAGCCGACGATATTGCGCGCAGTAAAGTGGAACCTCTGGATAAGAAAAATGTGCTGGTCATGATTAACTGCGTCACCGGCGCTTATCAGTCATCAGGCATTTTATTTGTGACGCCACGGAATCATCCGGATCAGGCAAAAGAAGTCGAACTCACATTACCACTGAAAGATGATCAGGGAGATCCTCAGACGATCAGTTGGTTCACAGATGTCAGTTATGATCCTAAGACGGCAATGCTGACGCATATTGCTCGTGGCAGAGGGATCGCCGATTGTGGTGAAAGCGGTGCCTGGCGCTATGACGGGCATAATTTTCAGCTAATGAGTTATCACAATCAGCCGGACTGTGATGGTGGAGCTCCCGGTAACTGGCCTTCTGTCTGGCTGACTCCGGGATTCAAAGAATAACGCCGATGATAAAACGGGCGCTATGCGCCCGTTAGTTTTTTCAGGCAGACTCTCTGCCAAAATAATATTCCCAGTCTTTCCACACCGGTTGTAGTCCCGCCCGCTGCAAAGCCGCAGCGACTACCTCTGGCCGACGATGATCATCTGGTGAGAACTGTTCCAGTGCATCATTGTTCTCTGCATAACCTCCGGGTGCTGTCTTTGAAAAGGCGCTGGCAGTGGTAACCACAATCGGAATTGCATGATCGCGAAATGTCGGAGATTCGCGGGTAGAGAGTGAGATATCCGTTTGCGGAGAGAAAATGCGAAATGCACACATGCTCTGCAACAACTGTCGTTCACTCATCAACGAGGCCGGGGTAATTCCCCCGGCACAAGGTCGCAGACGAGGGAAGGCAACGGAATAACGTGACTGCCAATAGTGTTTCTGTAACCAGTTAAGGTGCTCGCCCATCATCAGACAATCGGTGCGCCAGTGGCCTGACAATCCGGCCAGCACCCCAAGACCGATTTTATCAATCCCGGCACGGCCCAGCCTTTCAGGGGTTTGCAGACGAAATAAGAAATCCTGCTTATTCCCCCGTAGATGGTGTGTCGCATAGCAGGAGGCATGGTAGGTTTCCTGATATACCAGCACACCGTCCAGACCCAGGCCGCGTAACTCCCGATACTCCTGTTCCTTTAATGGCTGAACCTCCATCATCAGTGAGCTGAATCTGCGTCTGATATCCGGAAGATGCCGGCGAAAGTAATCCATTCCCACTTTGGTCTGATGTTCACCGGTTACCAGCAGTAGCTGATTGAAACCCAGTTGACGTATCGCTTCACACTCCTGGCTAATCTCCAACCCGTCGAGTGTTTTGCGCCGGATGCGATTGCTCATTGAAAAGCCGCAGTAGGTACATTCATTAGCACACAGGTTTGAAAGATAGAGTGGTGCGAAAAAATTAATCGTGTGACCGAAACGCTGGCGCGTCAGTTGCTGTGCTCTGGCAGCCATAGGTTCGAGATAAGCTTCCGCGGCAGGGGAAAGTAATGCCATCAGGCCAGTGATACCACTCACCGCACCAGACAGTGCGCGTTCTACCTGCTGCTGCGTCTGGCTGTCGATTTGCAGACGTAATGCATTCTGATCCAGCGTTTGCCAGTAATCAGAGAATTCAGCCATTGCTGTTCTCCTCTACCAGCCCTGCATCAAGAAATGCCGTTAACGGGCTACTTGGGCTGGCGTGATGCTGAATAGCGGCAGGGCCTCTGGCCAGGTAACCGGCTTCGGTGGCTAGCGCAAAAGCTCTGGCGGTAGCGACAGGATCGCGGGCAGTGGCAATGGCAGTATTCACCAGCACAGCATCAGCTCCGTACTCCATAGCTTCGCAGGCATCCGAAGGCAAACCAATTCCGGCATCTACAATCACCGGGACATTGGCCTGCTCTATGATGATTTGCAGAAAGTCGCGGCTTAGCAGCCCTTTATTACTGCCGATTGGCGCACCTAATGGCATAACCGCAGCACACCCGACGGCTTCCAGCCGCTTACACAACACAGGGTCAGCCCCGCAATAGGGTAGTACCACAAATCCTTCTTTTACCAGCTGTTCTGCGGCTTTCAGGGTTTCTATCGGGTCTGGCAGCAAGTAGCGACTGTCGGGGTGAATTTCGAGTTTTACCCAGTGAGTACCCAAAGCTTCCCGGGCCAGGCGTGCGGCGAATAATGCTTCACCGGCAGTCTTGGCTCCGGAAGTGTTTGGCAGCAACATCACGCCGGATTGCAACAGTGGCGCCAGAATATCATCCTGTCGGCTGTTGAGATCGATTCGCTTCATTGCCAGGGTGGCCAGTTGAGATCCCGATGCCTGCAATGCTTGCTGCATAACGGTTGGTGAAGAAAATTTTCCGGTGCCCGTCAACAGACGAGAGCTGAAAGTTTTATCTGCTATTTTTAACATTGTTAGCCTCCGGCAATGACCTGAAAAACCACGACATCATCATTCTCCTGCAGCAGATATTCTGGCCAGCCAGCGGCGGGGATTATCTGGCCATTGACCGCCAAAGCCGTACCTTTCTGGCGTACCCGGAGTTGTTGAAGCAACTGGCTAAGGGGACAGGAAGGGCTGACAGATATCAGTTTGTCATTAAGCGTAATCTGCATGGGCTTCTCCGCATACCGGACAGTCTGCAGCCGGTGTGAGTTGCAGACGACGCCATTGCAGTTCACGACCGTCAAACAGAATCAGTTGCCCTGACGCAGCACTGTGACCGGTAGCGATCAGCTTGATTGCTTCCAGCGCCTGCAGGCTCCCCATCATGCCAACCACCGGCCCTGCGACTCCACTGTTACGGCAGTTTCGCTCTGGTTCTGCCGAATCCGGCCACAGACAACGGTAACATCCCTGCGTCCAGGGAGGCGTCAGTACCAGCAACTGCCCGCTGAATCCTACCGCACTGGCAGAGACCAGCGGGATCTGTTGTTCAATACACCAGCTATTCAACAACTGACGGGTCGCCATATTGTCACTACAGTCGAGGACTAGTGTGGGTCTGGCCGGTAAGCGGTTTAGCTGCTCAGCATCTATCCGTTGTGCCAGGGCATGCAGGTGAACCGAAGGATTGAGTTCATGCAGTGTGCTGGCTGCCAGTGTCGCTTTCTGTTTGCCGGTGTCATTGCTACGGAACAGGATTTGCCGTTGAAGGTTGCTGATGTGCAATGAATCATCATCAGCCAGCAACAGTGTACCTACACCGGCAGCTGCCAGATACAGAGCGGCTGGTGAGCCTAGCCCTCCCAGCCCGACGACCAGAACAGTTGAGTTGGCCAGTTGTTCCTGACCCACCGGGCCAATTTCCTCCAGCAACAGTTGGCGGCTGTAACGCATAAAATCCTGGTCACTGAGCATCTGCGGTACCTCTGTGTGCTTCAGCCACCCGTGACTGCAACTGTGCCACGGCATCTCGCCAGTCTGCCGCTGCCGTAATCGCACTGACGACGGCAATACTACCTACTCCGGTGGCCAGTACGTCAGCAGCTCTGTCGATACTTATCCCGCCAATCGCGACGGTAGGTATTCCGGCCAGTTGCCGGACATGATGACGCAGGTTGTCCAGCCCCTGAGGCTGAGATGGCATCTGTTTGGTATTTGTCGGGAAAACATGACCGAGCGCGATATAGGAAGGGTGAAGAGGTAAAACCCTGGCGATTTCATGACTATCATGGGTTGATACCCCTAAACGCAGGCCAGCCTGCAGGATCGCATCCAAATCCGCAGTGTCTAAATCCTCCTGTCCGAGGTGTACGCCATAGGCACCATGTTTAATGGCCAGTTGCCAGTCATCGTTAATAAATAACCGAGCCTGGCGGGCAGCCGCCAGACGGATACTATCGATGATGGCCTGTTCTTTTTCGGCGGCACTGCCTTGTTTCATCCGCAACTGCAGGGTCATTACCCCGGCATCCAGCAGCCGGGCTATCCATTCAACACTATCTACTACGGCGTATAACCCACAGCGCAGTGGTACCGGCGGAAATTTCTGCGTCATTATTTCGCCTCCGCATCCGCCACTACCTGCTGATAAATTTCACTACCGCTGTCGCGGAAACGCTGAGACATTTCCAGCATACCTTCATCAATCACGACCGCCGGCCCCGGGTTTTTGCTGGCAAAATCACGGACTTCCTGGCTTATTTTCATTGAGCAGAATTTTGGTCCGCACATCGAACAGAAGTGAGCGACCTTACCGGATTCCTGTGGCAGGGTTTGGTCGTGATAGTTGCGGGCAGTCTCCGGGTCGAGAGCCAGGTTAAACTGGTCTTCCCAGCGGAACTCGAAACGGGCTTTAGACATAGCATTGTCGCGGATTTGTGCTCCGGGATGCCCCTTAGCGAGGTCAGCGGCATGAGCAGCAATTTTGTATGCGATCAGTCCCTGTTTTACATCTTCTTTATCCGGCAGGCCGAGGTGTTCTTTCGGGGTGACGTAACACAGCATTGCGCAGCCAAACCAGCCGATCATCGCGGCACCTATGCCTGAGGTGAAGTGATCATAGCCAGGCGCGATATCTGTGGTCAGCGGGCCGAGGGTATAAAATGGAGCTTCATGGCAATGCTCCAGCTGCTCAGTCATATTCCGCTGAATCATATGCATCGGGACGTGGCCCGGACCTTCGATCATGACCTGAACATCATACTCCCAGGCAATTTTAGTCAGTTCTCCCAAAGTATGCAGTTCAGCGAATTGTGCTTCGTCATTCGCGTCCTGAATGGAGCCCGGACGCAGCCCGTCACCTAATGACAGAGAAATATCGTAGCTGGCACATATTTCACAAATCTCCCGGAAATGGCGATAAAGGAAGTTTTCCTGATGATGCGAAAGGCACCATTTCGCCATAATGGAACCACCACGGGAAACGATCCCCGTCAGACGTTTTGCGGTCATCGGGACATAGCGCAGCAGGACACCGGCATGAATAGTGAAGTAATCGACACCTTGCTCAGCCTGCTCCAGCAGCGTGTCTCTGAAGATCGGCCAGTTGAGATCTTCAGCGATCCCGTTAACTTTCTCCAGCGCCTGATACACCGGTACTGTTCCTACCGGGATCGGGCTGTTGCGCAGGATCCACTCACGGGTTTCATGAATGTTCCGACCGGTAGACAGATCCATCAGGGTATCAGCCCCCCAACGGGCAGCCCAGACCAGCTTTTCGACCTCTTCTTCGATAGAGGAGGTAACCGCAGAGTTACCAATGTTGGCATTGATTTTCACCAGAAAATTACGACCGATAATCATCGGTTCAGATTCCGGATGGTTAATATTGGCCGGGATAATTGCCCGACCGGCAGCCACTTCCTGGCGCACAAATTCGGCAGTGATGGTTTCCGGGAGCGGGTCAAAAAAATGTTTGCCCGGATGCTGCTGAAGCAATACCTCACCGGAAATCCGCTCACGCCCCATATTTTCACGCAGGGCAATAAACTCCATTTCCGGAGTAATTATTCCCTGACGGGCATAATGCAACTGGGTAACACAGTGCCCTGACAATGCTTTACGGGGCTGAGGCAAATGTTGGAAGCGCAGGTCGTCGAGGGTTTCATCTGCCAGGCGCTCGCGGGTATAGGCTGAGCTGGTGGCAGGAATATCTGCCGAGTCCTGACGTTGTTCAATCCACGCTTGGCGAATTCGTGGAATACCACGATGAATATCCGGGGTAGCGGTTTCGTCACCAAACGGACCTGACGTGTCATATACAGGAATCGCTTCGTTTTCTTCAACAACAGGATTTTCAGTCGTTCCGCCAATCCGGGTTGGGCTTAGTTGTATTTCACGCACCGGAACTCTGATATCCGGGCGTGACCCGGTGAGCCAGCGACGCCGCGAGGCCGGAAACGACTGACTGCTCAGTGAATTAATGAAATTACGTGCTTGTTCGCGTTTTTCACGACGGGATAATTTTTCAGACATAGCTCTATTTCCTGTAATCAAAGAAATACGCTTGTCCGGAGTTCGGATGGAGTGACAGAGAGATATGCCGGCAGGCACACTCAGGCTGAACTGTACTCTTGTTCCCTTCGCAGGTACTAACCTGATCAGGTTCCGCGGATCCCGAATTAACGGTCTCAGCCCCGGGGGGCACTCCGACAAGATAACAGGCTGCAGAAAATTTAGATGATGCAGCCATGGGTGATAAGTCACCGTGGCTCAGCATAGAGCGGTTCAGTGTGAAGTACAAGCCCCTGGTGTTTGTCAGGTTGGTCTTCTGTGTGAACGGCTGCATTTTTCTGCCAGACGCTGACATTACTCTGGTGGGTGGTACTATGGGGTTCACAGTGATCGTCGTGATATATCAGAAAAACAATAAGGTGATGATTGATGGAACGCGAAATAACCGCTTCAGACAGCGGCTGGTGGGTAGTGAGTCAGCTGAATAAACTCTGGTTACCCGGGGGAGAACTTCCCCACGGCAACGCTAAGGATTTTTCGCTCAGTGGTTCTCGTGGCCAGCCGATAGGGGAATGGCAGGGCGAAACTGTCTGGCTGGTGGATGACTCAAAACCTCAGGATATGGCGTCACTACGCCAATTGCTACAGGGTGACAGCGGGTTATTCAGAATGGCCGGACGCGGAGTTCAGCTGGCAGAATTTTATCGCTCTCATCGCTATTGCGGTTATTGTGGCCAGGAAATGCATCGTAGCAGGACAGAATTTGCCTGTCTGTGCGGGCATTGTCATGAGCGTTATTACCCACAGATAGCTCCCTGCATTATTGTTGTTATCCGCCGGGGAGATCAGTTATTGCTGGCGCAGCATGTCAGGCATCGTAACGGAATTTACACCGCCTTAGCCGGATTTACCGAAGTCGGAGAAACTCTGGAACAAACTGTTGCCCGTGAGGTTATGGAAGAGAGCAATATTAAAATCAAAAACCTGCGTTATGTCGCCTCACAACCCTGGCCTTTTCCACAATCGCTGATGATGGCTTTTCTGGCTGATTATGACAGCGGCGAGATACGCATCGATCCGAAAGAGCTGCTGGATGCTGGCTGGTATCGTTACGATGAATTACCACAGCTTCCTCCTCCGGGAACTATTGCACGCCGGTTGATTGAGGATACGGTAGCATTATGCCGGCAGGATGAGGAGTAACCGGCAGGTAACAGAAACGTTACCTTACTGGTGCAGAGTTAGAACAAGTATGGGTTTGTGTATATAATACGCGCCTGATTTCGAGAGAGCCTGATTATGAGCGAATTAAAAAACGACCGTTATCTGCGTGCCTTACTGCGGCAGCCAACGGATGTGACTCCGGTATGGATGATGCGTCAGGCAGGCCGCTATTTGCCTGAATATAAGCAGACCCGGGCAGAAGCTGGTGATTTTATGTCACTGTGTAAGAACGCTGAACTAGCCTGTGAAGTAACTCTGCAACCTTTGCGCCGTTATCCTCTGGATGCAGCTATTCTTTTCTCTGACATTCTGACAATTCCGGATGCGATGGGGCTGGGGCTGTATTTCGAAACCGGTGAAGGGCCCCGTTTTTCTTCTCCGATAAGCTGCGCGGCAGATGTCAAAAATTTGCCAATCCCGGATCCGGAGCAGGAACTGGGTTATGTAATGAATGCAGTGCGTACCATCCGCAAAAATCTGCAGGGTGAGGTTCCGCTGATTGGCTTCTCCGGCAGTCCGTGGACGCTGGCCACTTATATGGTCGAAGGCGGCAGCAGTAAGGCCTTTACCAAAATCAAAAAAATGATGTACAGCGATCCTTCGGCATTGCATGCCTTGCTGGATAAACTGGCAGAGAGTGTCATTCTGTATCTGAATGCACAAATCCGTGCCGGAGCGCAGTCCGTGATGGTATTTGATACCTGGGGTGGCGTATTAACCGGTCGTGATTACCGGAATTTCTCGCTCTATTACATGCATAAAATTGTTGATGGTCTGCTGCATGAAAATGAAGGCCGCCGGGTTCCTGTGACTCTGTTTACTAAAGGTGGTGGGCAGTGGCTGGAGGAGATTGCAGATACCGGATGTGACGCGATTGGTCTGGACTGGACAACTGATATCGCCAATGCCCGCCAGCGGGTCGGACATCGGGTGGCTTTGCAGGGCAATATGGACCCTTCGATTCTCTATGCCCCTCCGGCGCGTATTGAGCAGGAAGTCTCGACCATTCTTGAAGGATTTGGTCAGGGTGAAGGACATGTATTCAACCTCGGTCACGGTATTCATCAGGATGTACCTCCTGAGCATGCCGGAGCTTTTGTTGAGGCCGTTCACCGCCTGTCTGCGGCATACCATAAATAATGTCAGCCGACGTTGCGGCGCTTAAAGCTGAACAGCTTTCACGGGCAGCAGAAGTTGTCCGTGAAGGACTGAGCGAGGATTTCTCTCCGGCCTTTATTGGTGGAGGAGATGTCGGTTTTGAGCAGCAGGGCGCCGTGGCAAGGGCTGCATTTGTGGTGCTACGCTGGCCGTCTCTGCAAATGGTGGAACACCGTGTTGCGCGGGTTCCGGTCACCTTGCCCTATATTCCTGGTTATCTCTCCTTTCGTGAATGCCCTGCTTTACAGGCAGCCTGGCAGCAACTGGAACATCGCCCGGAGTTATTGTTTATTGACGGGCATGGTATTTCCCATCCCAGGGGCTTAGGCGTGGCCAGCCATTTTGGTTTACTGGCCGATGTGCCGACGATTGGTGTGGCCAAAAGCCGGTTATGTGGCGACTATTTGCCACTGGCGGAAGAAGTGGGTGCCTGCCAGCCATTATTATTCCGGCAGCAGCAGGCTGGCTGGGTACTGCGCAGTAAGCAACGTTGTAATCCGCTGTTTATTTCTGTTGGCCACCGCGTGAGCCAGCAAATGGCACTTTACTGGACTCAGCAATGCCTGCGCGGCTATCGTTTACCTGAACCCACCCGACTTGCTGATGCCGTTGCTTCACAGCGCAAAGGCTTTCAGCGCTGGCTGGAACCACAATAACGCTGTGAAATGGTGGCTTTTGCGTTACACTTCTGCCAGCTAATTTATAATGAGTACTTGTCATGTTACGTAACCCCATTCACCTGCGTCTGGAAAAACTGGAAAGCTGGCAACATGTGACCTTCATGGCTTGTCTGTGTGAGCGTATGTATCCGAACTATCAGGCATTCTGTCAGCAGACTGAATTTGCAGATCCACATCTTTATCGGCGTATTCTTGACCTCGTCTGGGAAACGCTGGTGGTGAAGGGTGCTAAAGTTAATTTCGATTCTCAACTTGAGAAGCTTGAAGAGGCTATCCCTGATGGAGAAGCCTTTGATGTTTATGGTGTCTACCCGGCAATAGATGCCTGTGTAGCACTGAGTGATTTACTCCACGCCCTGTTAAGTGGTGAAAGTTTGACCTACGCAGTGGAAGTGAGTAAAACATCTATCACGACTGTTGCTATGCTGGAAATGACTCAGGCTGGCCGGGAAATGACCGATGAAGAGCTCAGAGAGAACCAGGCCGTCATTGACGAATGGGACCTGCAATGGGAAATATTCCGCTTGCTCGCAGACTGCGAAGAACGCGATCTGGAGTTGATCAAAGGGCTGCGTGCTGACCTGCGGGAAGCCGGAATTAGCAATATCGGTATAAGTTTTAACCAGTAAGACGATAAAACGTGATTTCAGGCCTGATTTAGCATACCAGAAGGCTTCACATCAGCCCCCTGTCTGGTCTACATTTGGGGGGCTAAAAATTGTGGCTATCGGTGTGTGCAGACTGAAGGGTGTCGGAACATTTGGCTTTTCACTCGCATTCGTTGCTTAGCAGGCGATAAATACACTTTAAGGATAACTTATGAACAAGACTCAACTGATTGATGTGATCGCAGAAAAAGCGGACCTGTCTAAAACCCAGGCTAAAACTGCACTGGAATCTACTCTGGCTGCGATTACTGAGTCTCTGAAAGAAGGTGATGCAGTTCAGCTGGTTGGTTTCGGTACTTTTAAAGTTAACCACCGTGCAGAACGTACTGGCCGCAACCCGCAGACTGGTAAAGAAATCAAAATTGCAGCTGCAAACGTTCCTGCGTTCGTTTCCGGTAAAGCTCTGAAAGACGCCGTTAAATAAGCGTTGCACCCCGGGTGCGAAACGTTTAGTTAACAGAAGGGGCAGCAATTTGCCCCTTCTGTTTATTATCTTCAGCTTCTGTCTCATCCCTGTCTGCTGCTTTCCTTTGTATAATTATCTCATTCGTTGCTCTGACCGGCTGTCATGAATATGAAGGAGAGAAAATGTATTTCACCGGACGGAAAAGTATTTTTAGCCTGGTCTGTTTGTTGCTGGCAGGCTGCAGTTCTTCCCAGAAACTCCCGCCATTCAGTGCCTCTGGCTATCTTGCCGATCGGGGTGTCGTCCGCTTATGGCGAAAAAATACCGCTTCTGATGATGTCACGATACGTGTCCTGTATACGCCGTTCGACCAGGGAGTGAGCGAAGAATCGGAATATCACTGGCACGATGACAAACTCGTTTCTGTCAGCCGACATATCAGTGGTGCTACATCAGACGATGTGACTCTGAGATTTGATAATCAGGGTAATGTCAGTTTTATGCAGCGTCAGCTGAAAAACCACCGCGAATCCGTCAGCCAGCAAACGATTGAGCTTTATCAGTTTGATGCCGGCAGGATGTTGAGCATCAGTAACGCATTACAGGCAGGGAAAATACGCCTGCAGCAGGGCATATGGCAGCAGAGGAATACGGTCATCACCTGTGATCACCAACAGGTTCAGGCGGGGCTGGGGCCGGAAGCATTACAGGTGATTAGTCAGAGTAAATCTGGTACAGCTCCGTTGTATATCTCCTGGCTGCAAGGTCCGCAGGGCACACAATTACTGAAAGCCACCACCGATAATTTATGCCATAACCAGCCAACAGCCGAAGATCTGTAGCCGGAAGATTGAAGAACGCCAGCAATAAAAAAAGCAGGCCGAAGCCTAATGCCGATCGTTTAAGGATCATTTGACCGATCCGGTGGTTGGTGTAAAAAGGGTTCATGTGCAGACATGGACCCTTTTTAAATGGAACTTTCGCAAGCTCTCGGCATTATTAATCTCACTGCTCCCGAAGAAGTACAAAGCCTCTCTGACCTGCTCTCTCCTGACCTCATCCGACAGGCGTTTTCCCTCACTGATACCGTCACGCTGCGTAAGCGTAAACTTCCCCTTGAGTCGATGGTCTGGCTGGTTATCGGTATGGCCATATTCAACAATAAGCCCATGAGCCATATCGTGAATTTGATGGATATTGTTGACCGGACCGGACGGTCATTTACCGCACCCAGCTCTGTGATTGCCCGCCGAAAAACACTGGGCGAAGATGCCATCCGGGTCCTGTTTGATCTCACTCAACAACACTGGCACGAAGAAGCCAGACATCCCCTCTGGCACGGGTTGACGCTTAATGCTGTTGATGGCGTTGTCTGGCATACCCAGGACACTCCTGAAAATGCAGAGGCCTTCGGCAAAGCATCTAATCAGCATGGTGAACGCGGTTATCCTCAGGTTCGTATGGTGTGTCTGATGGAACTCAGCAGCCATCTGCTGCGTGCAAGTGTGTCAGGTCGCTACGATATCAACGAAATGCGGCTGGCCGCTCAGCTGGCAGAAAATGCACCGGATAACAGTATTACGCTGTTTGATAAGGGCTTTTACTCTTTAGGGTTGTTACATGACTGGCATAATGCAGGTGAAAATCGCCACTGGCTAACGCCGCTGAAAAAGAACACTCAGTATGAAGTGGTACGAAAGCTCGGCAGGCAGGACGAACTGATACGACTGAAAACCACGCCTCAGGCCAGAAAGCAATGGAAAGGCCTGCCGGAAGAACTCATAGTGAGGCTAATCAGGCGGAAAGTGAACGGGACGGAACGGCAGGTAGTCACTTCCATGACAGATGCGATGCGTTATCCGGCGACTGACGTGGCAGAACTTTATAAGCATCGCTGGGAAATCGAGCTGGGATATCGTGAGGCAAAGCAGTTTTTACTGGGAAACCGCTGGACGCTGAGAAGCCGGTTGCCCGATCTGGTGAAGCAGGAGCTATGGGGAATACTGCTGACGTATAACCTGGTGCGTTACCAGATGATTAAAATGGCGTTCAGCCTGAAAGGAAATTACCTGCCTTACCAGTTGAGCTTCAGCGGTGCAGTATCAGAGATATTACGGCTACTGATCGGTCTGCCGTGGGCTTCACCGGGAGCCATCCCGGGTCACCTTAAACACTTTTACAGTAATGCCGGGATGCTGAAACTGCCACCACGACGAGAACGGGAATATGTGAGAGAAGTGAGGGAGAAAAGGTCGAAATATCCCTTTAAAAACAATGCCGGTCACCTTAAGTGACCGGCATTAGGCCGAAGCCTGCTCTGTCATGACGGGTATCGCCTGAGGTTATTTGGAACGATTAATGGCCCGATAGCCAATATCATTACGGTAGAAACTGCCTTGCCATGAGATGGCTTTTGCCAGCACATAGGCATTTTTCTGTGCTTCTGCTACATCAGAACCCAGTGCTGTGATGCAGAGTACCCGTCCGCCGTTAGTAACGACGTCATCACCCTGTAAGGTTGTTCCGGCATGGAACACTTTGCCGTCAAGTTCGTCAGCTGCTTCCAGACCGGAAATAACATCACCTTTACGATACTGGTCAGGATAACCGCCAGCAGCGATAACCACACCCAGTGAAGGGCGTGGATCCCATAATGATTCCTGCTGGTCCAGCTGACCTTCACAGGCCGCCAGACATAATGTCACCAGATCAGACTGCATACGCATCATGATTGGCTGTGTTTCCGGGTCACCAAAACGACAGTTAAATTCGATAACCTTTGGCTGACCTGCGGCATCAATCATCAGTCCGGCATACAGGAAACCAGTGTAAACATTTCCTTCGGCTGCCATTCCACGGACAGTTGGCCAAATCACCTGATCCATGACTCGCTGGTGGACTTCATCGGTCACCACAGGGGCCGGAGAATATGCACCCATGCCACCGGTATTAGGGCCGGTATCTGCATCACCGACGCGTTTATGGTCCTGACTGGTAGCCATAGGCAGAACATGTTCGCCATCGACCATCACAATGAAACTGGCTTCTTCGCCGTCAAGGAACTCTTCAATGACAATGCGGTGACCAGCATCGCCAAAGGCATTTCCTGCCAGCATATCGCGTACAGCATCTTCAGCTTCCTGCAGGGTCATCGCGACGATAACGCCTTTCCCGGCGGCCAGACCATCAGCTTTGATAACAATCGGTGCGCCTTTCTCACGCAGATAATTGAGTGCTGGCTCGACTTCGGTGAAATTCTGGTATTCCGCTGTCGGAATCTTATGGCGTGCCAGGAAGTCCTTGGTGAACGCTTTAGAACCTTCCAGCTGAGCTGCAGCCTGAGTCGGGCCAAAAATTTTCAGCCCTGCGGCACGAAAGGCATCAACCACACCAATAACCAACGGCGCTTCAGGTCCGACAATCGTCAGATCAATCTTATGTTGCTGAGCAAACGCCAGCAGCCCCTGAATATCAGTCGCACTGATATCCACATTTTGCAGGGCAGATTCCCGGGCGGTACCGGCATTACCCGGAGCCACATAGACTGCTTCTGTTAACGGTGACTGGGCGGCTTTCCAGGCCAGCGCATGTTCACGCCCGCCGTTACCAATAATTAAAATTTTCATCGTTACAACTCCTGATCAATTAATGGCGGAAATGGCGCATATCAGTAAAGATCATCGCGATGCCATGTTCATTGGCTGCCGCAATGACTTCATCATCACGGATTGAACCACCAGGCTGGATGACACAGGTAATTCCGACGGCGGCAGCTGCATCAATACCATCACGGAACGGGAAGAAGGCATCAGAAGCCATCGCAGACCCTTTCACTTCCAGCCCTTCATCTCCGGCTTTGATACCAGCGATTTTCGCTGAATAGACACGACTCATTTGACCGGCGCCGATACCAATAGTCTGGTTATCCCGTGCATAGACAATCGCGTTAGACTTAACAAACTTCGCGACTTTCCAGCAGAACAGGGCATCACGCATTTCCTGTGCGCTTGGCTGACGCTGGCTAACAACGCGCAGTTGTGATTCATCGACCATACCCAGATCACGATCCTGAACCAGCAGGCCGCCATTAACCCGTTTGAAATCCAGTGCTGCAGTGCGCTGGTTCTGCCATTCGCCGCAAATCAGTACGCGGACGTTCTGCTTAGCTGCTGTTACTTTCAATGCGGCTTCACTGGCTGAAGGAGCAATAATAACTTCAACGAACTGGCGGCTGATAATAGCCACGGCAGTTTCTTCATCCAGCTCGCGGTTAAATGCGATGATACCGCCAAACGCAGAAGTCGGGTCAGTCGTATAAGCGCGCTCATAGGCCTGCTTAATATCGCTGCCAATAGCCACGCCGCAAGGGTTGGCATGTTTGACAATCACACATGCAGGTTCTGCGAACTCTTTTACGCATTCGAGAGCTGCATCGGTATCGGCAATATTATTATAAGAAAGAGCTTTACCCTGTAACTGTTGGGCTGTTGCGACGGAAGCTTCTGCAACATTCTCTTCTATATAGAAGGCTGCATCCTGATGGCTGTTTTCACCGTAGCGCATATCCTGTTTTTTGACGAAGTTCAGATTCAGGGTACGCGGGAAACGTCCGGAAGGAGTTTTGTCTTCATTATTATAGTAAGCCGGCACCATCTGACCGAAGTAGTTGGCGATCATACTGTCGTAGGCGGCAGTATGTTCGAATGCTTTGATAGCCAGGTCAAACCGGGTTTCCAGTGTCAGGCTGTTATCATTAGCTTCCATCTCTTTAATCAGCAGAGAGTAATCGCCGCTGTTAACCACAATCGCAACATCTTTATGGTTCTTCGCTGCTGAGCGCACCATGGTAGGTCCGCCAATATCGATATTTTCCACTGCATCTTCCAGGCTGCAACCTTCACGGGCAACTGTCTGAGCAAACGGATACAGGTTCACGACGACCATGTCGATAGGTGCTATCTGGTGTTCTGCCATAATCGCATCATCCTGGCCACGGCGTCCCAGAATCCCGCCATGGACTTTCGGATGCAGTGTTTTCACACGTCCGTCCATCATCTCCGGGAAGCCGGTGTAGTCAGATACTTCGGTAACAGGCAGGCCGGCATCTGCCAGCAAACGGGCAGTACCGCCGGTAGATAGCAACTCAACGCCGCAGGAAGTCAGTGCTTTGGCAAACTCAACAATACCGGTTTTGTCAGAGACACTCAGAAGAGCGCGGCGTACAGGACGACGATGTTGCATAGTGAATGTAATCCCCTGGATTGGTTTCATTTATAGAAAGAAAGAAGTCTTAAAGAAATCTCTGAAAGCAAAACTACACATTTATCTGCTTTCACAAACGTCTCAGCCCCCCGTTTCTGCATGGCGGCATTGTAGCGAAAACGTTTGCGTGATGCCCGGCTAAATTTGGATTTATAGCGCTTTGTGAGTAACTTTGTGGATAACAGGGTATAAATGGCATGTTTGCTGTGTATTGCAGCAAACAGTTATTTTTTTTGAAATTAGCAGTTGCGCCTTTTTATGAACTCCCTATAATGCGCAACCACTGAGACGGCAAAGCGCGATGCGCAGCGACGTGACAGGGACTGAAGCGATTCGGTCCGGAGAAAAAATCACGAAATAGTGGTTGACTCCTGAGGTGAAAAGCGTAATATACGCCACCTCGCAGCGACAACCTAAGCGGTTGAGTTGCAACGCTCTTTAACAATTTATCAGACAATCTGTGTGGGCACTCGCAGGATTGATATCAGCGTCTCCGGACGTAAAAAATATCAAGTCTTAAGAGTGAACACATAATGAAATTCATTATGAGTGTTTTACACTTGAGCATCGCTTAACTCGTTTAAGCAAATCAAACTTTAAATTGAAGAGTTTGATCATGGCTCAGATTGAACGCTGGCGGCAGGCCTAACACATGCAAGTCGAACGGTAGCACAGAGGAGCTTGCTCCTTGGGTGACGAGTGGCGGACGGGTGAGTAATGTCTGGGAAACTGCCTGATGGAGGGGGATAACTACTGGAAACGGTAGCTAATACCGCATAACGTCGCAAGACCAAAGTGGGGGACCTTCGGGCCTCACACCATCGGATGTGCCCAGATGGGATTAGCTAGTAGGTGGGGTAACGGCTCACCTAGGCGACGATCCCTAGCTGGTCTGAGAGGATGACCAGCCACACTGGAACTGAGACACGGTCCAGACTCCTACGGGAGGCAGCAGTGGGGAATATTGCACAATGGGCGCAAGCCTGATGCAGCCATGCCGCGTGTATGAAGAAGGCCTTCGGGTTGTAAAGTACTTTCAGTCAGGAGGAAGGGTGTAGTCTTAATACGGCTATGCATTGACGTTACTGACAGAAGAAGCACCGGCTAACTCCGTGCCAGCAGCCGCGGTAATACGGAGGGTGCAAGCGTTAATCGGAATTACTGGGCGTAAAGCGCACGCAGGCGGTCTGTCAAGTCGGATGTGAAATCCCCGGGCTCAACCCGGGAACTGCATTCGAAACTGGCAGGCTAGAGTCTTGTAGAGGGGGGTAGAATTCCAGGTGTAGCGGTGAAATGCGTAGAGATCTGGAGGAATACCGGTGGCGAAGGCGGCCCCCTGGACAAAGACTGACGCTCAGGTGCGAAAGCGTGGGGAGCAAACAGGATTAGATACCCTGGTAGTCCACGCCGTAAACGATGTCGACTTGGAGGTTGTGCCCTTGAGGCGTGGCTTCCGGAGCTAACGCGTTAAGTCGACCGCCTGGGGAGTACGGCCGCAAGGTTAAAACTCAAATGAATTGACGGGGGCCCGCACAAGCGGTGGAGCATGTGGTTTAATTCGATGCAACGCGAAGAACCTTACCTACTCTTGACATCCAGAGAACTTAGCAGAGATGCTTTGGTGCCTTCGGGAACTCTGAGACAGGTGCTGCATGGCTGTCGTCAGCTCGTGTTGTGAAATGTTGGGTTAAGTCCCGCAACGAGCGCAACCCCTATCCTTTGTTGCCAGCGATTCGGTCGGGAACTCAAAGGAGACTGCCGGTGATAAACCGGAGGAAGGTGGGGATGACGTCAAGTCATCATGGCCCTTACGAGTAGGGCTACACACGTGCTACAATGGCGCATACAAAGAGAAGCGACCTCGCGAGAGCAAGCGGACCTCATAAAGTGCGTCGTAGTCCGGATTGGAGTCTGCAACTCGACTCCATGAAGTCGGAATCGCTAGTAATCGTAGATCAGAATGCTACGGTGAATACGTTCCCGGGCCTTGTACACACCGCCCGTCACACCATGGGAGTGGGTTGCAAAAGAAGTAGATAGCTTAACCTTCGGGAGGGCGTTTACCACTTTGTGATTCATGACTGGGGTGAAGTCGTAACAAGGTAACCGTAGGGGAACCTGCGGTTGGATCACCTCCTTACCTGAAGATACGTTCCCGCGAAGTGTCCACAACAGATTGTCTGATAGAAAATAAAGAGAGCAGTAATCTTCTGCAGGCTTGTAGCTCAGGTGGTTAGAGCGCACCCCTGATAAGGGTGAGGTCGGTGGTTCAAGTCCACTCAGGCCTACCAAATTCTTTCTCATACGGCGTTACGACTCCGGCTCGCATAGTTCACTATGCGTCGTGAAGCCATGCCTTGTCTGATAAAGAATTAAGGTACAGAAGTTTACCCATCGATGGGGCTATAGCTCAGCTGGGAGAGCGCCTGCCTTGCACGCAGGAGGTCAGCGGTTCGATCCCGCTTAGCTCCACCATCATTCAGTATGCTCACTGAATACTTATCTTAAAGATGACTTACGAGTCATGTTTAAGATATTGCTCTTTAACAATCCGGAACAAGCTGAAAATTTGAAAACAATGAATGACGAAAGTTATTCAGAGTCTCTCAAAAACTTTTACGATTCATAGTCGTTGCAAGACGTCTGTGGGTTGTGAGGTTAAGCGAATAAGCGTACACGGTGGATGCCCTGGCAGTCAGAGGCGATGAAGGACGTGCTAATCTGCGAAAAGCGCCGGTAAGGTGATATGAACCGATACAGCCGGCGATGTCCGAATGGGGAAACCCGGTGCACTCAGTGCATCATCGTTAACTGAATTCATAGGTTAACGAGGCGAACCTGGGGAACTGAAACATCTAAGTACCCAGAGGAAAAGAAATCAACCGAGATTCCCCCAGTAGCGGCGAGCGAACGGGGAGCAGCCCTGAACCATCATCAGTGTGTGTGTTAGTGGAAGCGTCTGGAATGTCGCGCGATACAGGGTGAAAGTCCCGTACATGAAAATGCACACATCGTGAGTTCGAAGAGTAGGGCGGGACACGTGGTATCCTGTCTGAATATGGGGGGACCATCCTCCAAGGCTAAATACTCCTGACTGACCGATAGTGAACCAGTACCGTGAGGGAAAGGCGAAAAGAACCCCGGCGAGGGGAGTGAAAAGAACCTGAAACCGTGTACGTACAAGCAGTGGGAGCACCTTTATGGTGTGACTGCGTACCTTTTGTATAATGGGTCAGCGACTTATATTCTGTAGCAAGGTTAACCGTATAGGGGAGCCGCAGGGAAACCGAGTCTTAACTGGGCGTTAAGTTGCAGGGTATAGACCCGAAACCCGGTGATCTAGCCATGGGCAGGTTGAAGGTTGGGTAACACTAACTGGAGGACCGAACCGACTAATGTTGAAAAATTAGCGGATGACCTGTGGCTGGGGGTGAAAGGCCAATCAAACCGGGAGATAGCTGGTTCTCCCCGAAAGCTATTTAGGTAGCGCCTCGTGAATTCATCTCCGGGGGTAGAGCACTGTTTCGGCTAGGGGGCCATCCCGGCTTACCAACCCGATGCAAACTGCGAATACCGGAGAATGTTATCACGGGAGACACACGGCGGGTGCTAACGTCCGTCGTGAAGAGGGAAACAACCCAGACCGCCAGCTAAGGTCCCAAAGTCATGGTTAAGTGGGAAACGATGTGGGAAGGCTCAGACAGCCAGGATGTTGGCTTAGAAGCAGCCATCATTTAAAGAAAGCGTAATAGCTCACTGGTCGAGTCGGCCTGCGCGGAAGATGTAACGGGGCTAAACCATGCACCGAAGCTGCGGCAGCGACACTATGTGTTGTTGGGTAGGGGAGCGTTCTGTAAGCCGTTGAAGGTGGGCTGTGAGGTCTGCTGGAGGTATCAGAAGTGCGAATGCTGACATAAGTAACGATAAAGCGGGTGAAAAGCCCGCTCGCCGGAAGACCAAGGGTTCCTGTCCAACGTTAATCGGGGCAGGGTGAGTCGACCCCTAAGGCGAGGCTGAAAAGCGTAGTCGATGGGAAACAGGTTAATATTCCTGTACTTGGTGTTACTGCGAAGGGGGGACGGAGAAGGCTATGTCATCCGGGCGACGGTTGTCCCGGTTTAAGCGTGTAGGCTGAGGTTCCAGGCAAATCCGGAACTTCTTAAGGCTGAGGCGTGATGACGAGGTACTACGGTACTGAAGTGACAAATGCCCTGCTTCCGGGAAAAGCCTCTAAGCTCCAGGTAACACGAAATCGTACCCCAAACCGACACAGGTGGTCAGGTAGAGAATACCAAGGCGCTTGAGAGAACTCGGGTGAAGGAACTAGGCAAAATGGTGCCGTAACTTCGGGAGAAGGCACGCTGGCGCGTAGGTGAAGGGACTTGCTCCCGGAGCTGAAGCCAGTCGAAGATACCAGCTGGCTGCAACTGTTTATTAAAAACACAGCACTGTGCAAACACGAAAGTGGACGTATACGGTGTGACGCCTGCCCGGTGCCGGAAGGTTAATTGATGGGGTTATCCGCAAGGAGAAGCTCTTGATCGAAGCCCCGGTAAACGGCGGCCGTAACTATAACGGTCCTAAGGTAGCGAAATTCCTTGTCGGGTAAGTTCCGACCTGCACGAATGGCGTAATGATGGCCAGGCTGTCTCCACCCGAGACTCAGTGAAATTGAAATCGCTGTGAAGATGCAGTGTACCCGCGGCAAGACGGAAAGACCCCGTGAACCTTTACTATAGCTTGACACTGAATATTGAGCCTTGATGTGCAGGATAGGTGGGAGGCACTGAAGTACGGACGCCAGTTCGTACGGAGCCATCCTTGAAATACCACCCTTTAATGTTTGATATTCTAACGTAGACCCGTCATCCGGGTTGCGGACAGTGTCTGGTGGGTAGTTTGACTGGGGCGGTCTCCTCCCAAAGAGTAACGGAGGAGCACGAAGGTTAGCTAATCACGGTCGGACATCGTGAGGTTAGTGCAAAGGCATAAGCTAGCTTGACTGCGAGAGTGACGGTTCGAGCAGGTGCGAAAGCAGGTCTTAGTGATCCGGTGGTTCTGAATGGAAGGGCCATCGCTCAACGGATAAAAGGTACTCCGGGGATAACAGGCTGATACCGCCCAAGAGTTCATATCGACGGCGGTGTTTGGCACCTCGATGTCGGCTCATCACATCCTGGGGCTGAAGTAGGTCCCAAGGGTACGGCTGTTCGCCGTTTAAAGTGGTACGCGAGCTGGGTTTAGAACGTCGTGAGACAGTTCGGTCCCTATCTGCCGTGGGCGCTGGAGAATTGAGGGGGGTTGCTCCTAGTACGAGAGGACCGGAGTGAACGCACCACTGGTGTTCGGGTTGTCATGCCAATGGCATTGCCCGGTAGCTAAGTGCGGAAAAGATAAGTGCTGAAAGCATCTAAGCACGAAACTTGCCCCGAGATGAGTTCTCCCTGACTCCTTGAGAGTCCTGAAGGGACGTTGAAGACGACGACGTTGATAGGCCGGATGTGTAAGTGCAGCGATGCATTGAGCTAACCGGTACTAATGACCCGTGAGGCTTAACCTTACAACGCCAGAGGCGTTTTGCAGAGACGCAAAAGAATTTTCAGCGAGTTCCTGATAGTTAAATTAAAAAATTAGCAGTGTTCTGCGGACGAACGTCCGAAGGATTTTGCGCTGAGACAAGGCGGCAACTGCGTGATGAGAAGGAGCATACATGAGTATGTGACTGAACAGCACAAAGGCAGTCAACGCAGTATCAGTGAAAAAGACACAGGACACGGCACCAAGATTTGCCTGGCGGCTAGAGCGCGGTGGTCCCACCTGACCCCATGCCGAACTCAGAAGTGAAACGCCGTAGCGCCGATGGTAGTGTGGGGTCTCCCCATGCGAGAGTAGGGAACTGCCAGGCATCCAATTTTGTGTGCTGATATGGCTCAGTTGGTAGAGCGCACCCTTGGTAAGGGTGAGGTCCCCAGTTCGACTCTGGGTATCAGCACCAGATAAAACATGATTTCGGTATAAAAGAATTTGCCTGGCGGCAATAGCGCGGTGGTCCCACCTGACCCCATGCCGAACTCAGAAGTGAAACACCGTAGCGCCGATGGTAGTGTGGGGTCTCCCCATGCGAGAGTAGGGAACTGCCAGGCATCAAATAAAGCGAAAGGCCATCCTCAGGGATGGCCTTTTTGCTTTGGTAAATTCTGAACCCCGGTGATTTATTACCTGTTCTGCTGTTCTGCTGTTCTGCTGTTTCGCGAGAAGCGAAATACTCTCCGGGCGTTGGACAACGTACCGGCTGCTATCTGAACCTGCAGAAACAGAATCAATAAAAAAGCCACCCTGGCGGGTTAATGCCGATCGTTTAAGGATCATTTGACCGATCCGGTGGTTGGTGTAAAAAGGGTTCATGTGCAGACATGGACCCTTTTTAAATGGAACTTTCGCAAGCTCTCGGCATTATTAATCTCACTGCTCCCGAAGAAGTACAAAGCCTCTCTGACCTGCTCTCTCCTGACCTCATCCGACAGGCGTTTTCCCTCACTGATACCGTCACGCTGCGTAAGCGTAAACTTCCCCTTGAGTCGATGGTCTGGCTGGTTATCGGTATGGCCATATTCAACAATAAGCCCATGAGCCATATCGTGAATTTGATGGATATTGTTGACCGGACCGGACGGTCATTTACCGCACCCAGCTCTGTGATTGCCCGCCGAAAAACACTGGGCGAAGATGCCATCCGGGTCCTGTTTGATCTCACTCAACAACACTGGCACGAAGAAGCCAGACATCCCCTCTGGCACGGGTTGACGCTTAATGCTGTTGATGGCGTTGTCTGGCATACCCAGGACACTCCTGAAAATGCAGAGGCCTTCGGCAAAGCATCTAATCAGCATGGTGAACGCGGTTATCCTCAGGTTCGTATGGTGTGTCTGATGGAACTCAGCAGCCATCTGCTGCGTGCAAGTGTGTCAGGTCGCTACGATATCAACGAAATGCGGCTGGCCGCTCAGCTGGCAGAAAATGCACCGGATAACAGTATTACGCTGTTTGATAAGGGCTTTTACTCTTTAGGGTTGTTACATGACTGGCATAATGCAGGTGAAAATCGCCACTGGCTAACGCCGCTGAAAAAGAACACTCAGTATGAAGTGGTACGAAAGCTCGGCAGGCAGGACGAACTGATACGACTGAAAACCACGCCTCAGGCCAGAAAGCAATGGAAAGGCCTGCCGGAAGAACTCATAGTGAGGCTAATCAGGCGGAAAGTGAACGGGACGGAACGGCAGGTAGTCACTTCCATGACAGATGCGATGCGTTATCCGGCGACTGACGTGGCAGAACTTTATAAGCATCGCTGGGAAATCGAGCTGGGATATCGTGAGGCAAAGCAGTTTTTACTGGGAAACCGCTGGACGCTGAGAAGCCGGTTGCCCGATCTGGTGAAGCAGGAGCTATGGGGAATACTGCTGACGTATAACCTGGTGCGTTACCAGATGATTAAAATGGCGTTCAGCCTGAAAGGAAATTACCTGCCTTACCAGTTGAGCTTCAGCGGTGCAGTATCAGAGATATTACGGCTACTGATCGGTCTGCCGTGGGCTTCACCGGGAGCCATCCCGGGTCACCTTAAACACTTTTACAGTAATGCCGGGATGCTGAAACTGCCACCACGACGAGAACGGGAATATGTGAGAGAAGTGAGGGAGAAAAGGTCGAAATATCCCTTTAAAAACAATGCCGGTCACCTTAAGTGACCGGCATTACCCTGGCGAGTGGCTTTATCACTCAGTACTAAAACTAAAACCCGGTCACTCTCATCCTGTGCTGCCGGACGTTTAAGGGGCTGTTGTGCTGACCTTCATTTCCAGGTCACCAAAATAGTGCTGTTTAATCTTTTCCCATTGCCCGTCGGCCATGATTTTCTGTATCCCCTGGTTGATAAGCGCCTGCGTTGAGGTATCTCCCTGGCGGACACCGTAGGCTGATCCCGCGCTGAACAGTTTGTCATCCGTTACTTCCGGGCCCAGCAATGCAAAGTCTTTGCCTGCCGGTTTGTTCAGGAAGCCATAAGTTACAGCAGCCCCCGGAACCAGAGAACCATCCAGTCTGCCCGCTTCCAGATCCTGATAAATCGAGTCCTGATCAGGATAAGTTACGACATCAATCCCTTTTGGAATCCAGTACTGACGCGCGTACATTTCCTGTATTGACCCCTGCAGGACGCCAATATGTTTCCCCTGTAAGGAGGCAACATCCGGTAATAATCCACTGTTCTTGCGAGCGACCAGTTTAGAAGGCGCATGGTACAGGTAATTACTGAATGCTATTGATTTTTTACGTTTTATGGTGGCACCCAGTGGTGAGATAAAATCGACCTTTTTGGCAAGCAGGGCCGGAATTTCTGCATCGAAACTGGTGATAACATAGGTACATTTGATTTGAACTGCCTGGCAAATCGCGTTAGTCAGATCAATTTCAAATCCGGCAGGATTCCCTGAGGAATCACGGAACTGAAACGGCGGATAAGACAAATCAGCAGCGACCCGTAAGGTTTTTTCAGCAGAAAAACAGCTGGTACTGAGTAATAAAGCACAGCCGGCTGCCAGCAGCAGAGAGGTTTTCATAAGCAATCTCCGGTAATTAAACGTTATTTTTCTGCCAGTGATTAAATTCATCACGTACTGACTGTAAATGCCGGGGATGCTGCAAATCACTGGCCGTCATCGCCAGGGCTTTTGCTGCATCCAGCATTGCGGCAATTCCATACTCAGAACCTGCCGCCAGAGCAAATTCCGGGGTGTGTGGCCGGACATCACCAATACGCAGGTAAGGGTGGATGGCCGCTGTTAACTGACTGACATTACCGATATCCGATGATCCAACCCCACCTTGTTCCGGTGGATTTTCGACGGTCAGCCCTAATAATCCCAGATTGTCTGCAAATAACCCTGCCAGTGCCTGGTTATTATTCCGCTCCGCGTAGGTCAGCCCTTCAACAATTTCGAGTCTGGCACCTGTCATCATCGCTGCGCCATTAGCCACCGCATAAACTTTCTGTTTAACCTGTTCCAGCCCAACCCGGGTGGCGGCCCGCAGCAGGAAGCAGGTCTCAGCATACTCAGGGACAATATTGGTTGCACTGCCACCGTGGGTGATAATCCCATGAACCCGCACATCATCAGTGAATAACTGACGCATGGCATTAATGCCATTGAAAGTATGGATCACGGCGTCCAGAGCGCTGATCCCCAGATGTGGAGCAGATGCGGCATGTGCAGCTTTACCGTAGAATTTAAAACAGGCGTCTACACAGGCCAGGGCTCCACGGACAGCCATATTTTTCTCCCGCGGATGGAACATCATTACTGCATCCACCCCGTCAAAAACTCCGGCATTGGCCATGATAATCTTGCCACCACCTTCCTCTTCTGCCGGGGTACCTATAACTTCAATCGTTCCACTAAATTCCGGAAAGGCCTGAATGAATGCCAACGCAGCCGTTACCGAAGCCGTACCAATCAGGTTATGTCCGCAGGCGTGCCCAAGCCCCTGCAGTGCATCGTACTCGGCCAGAAAGGCGATATGCGGACCGGGTTTACCGGAATCAAATGTGGCACGAAACGCCGTTTCAAGCCCTGCCACTGACTGTTGTACCGAAAAACCTGCCGCCTGAAGTGGAGCTATCAGCCGTGCTGCGGACTGATGTTCCTGGAAACTCAGCTCAGGGTTGGCATGTATCTCTTTTGCCAGGTTACCCATCTCACCGGCCAGCCGGTCAACGGATAAAATTATTTTATCTTTTATATCACTCACAGTGCTGCCATCCTGAATATTCTTTTGTCTGTCGCCAATTGATTGTCAAATCATAAGAGTACAGATATATCCTTGTCGCAGGCAAAATCCCAATTCAGATTTTTTATTAAGCAGCGATACTATAATAAAATTATTTTATGATAATGATGCTGCCGTTAAGAGGTGACTGATGAACGAGAAAGACTGGTTAATTATTGCGACTGTCTGGCATCAGCAGAATATTACCCGCGCAGCGCGGCAGCTTTATCTGACTCAACCTGCGCTGAGCTATCGTCTGAAACAGATCGAGCAGAAACTCGAAATTCAGTTATTTGAAGGCAACGGCCGAAAACTGGTTTTTAGCGCACAGGGGCGTTATCTGGCAGAACATGCCACCAAAATGCTGACAGAATCACAACAGCTTCGGCAGACACTTCAGGCACTTCGCCATCCGGGACCGGGAGAATTACGACTGGGCGTGACCAGTAACTATGCGGCATATTGTCTGCCAGAAATACTGGCCGGTTTTTGCCAGCAACACAGTGATCTGCATGTGAACGTAGTTAGCGGTCTGAGCAAAGAGATGTATGAGAAGCTTCAGCGTGATGAAATTGATATTGCGGTAACCAAAGACGATTATGGCTGGAAGGAACAAAAGCGGTTGATCCGAAAAGATCAATATCAGCTGATCAGTGCCAAACCGATCGACATGGAATTGCTGCCGCAGTTACCACAGATTTATATTAATCATGGTGGCCATACTGCTCAGTTGATTGAAAGGTGGTGGAATGCCCATTACCGGCTTGCGCCCAGGATATCGATGCAGGTTGATAAACTGGAGGTCTGCCTGGCGATGGTAGTTCACGGACTTGGATATGCCATTATCTCTGGCTATCAGACGCTGCCAGAGTCTTTGTTTTGCCAGCCACTGAGTCTGGAAGGTAACGATTCTGACAGTTATACCTGGCTGCTTTACCGGCAGCAGGGTTTGCTGAATCCGGCTCAACGATCGTTTATTGAATTATTTTCAGAATTAAGCTGAAAGATTTTCATCATAGGCCGATCTGTATCGACTTTTCAGGCACTGCACGTTAATCTTGGCTGTCTGGATGTCTAAACGTTTATATGGTTAATTGAGGTATCAGGTAATGCCAATCAGAGTGCCGGATGATTTACCCGCAGTTAATTTTCTGCGAAATGAAAATGTGTTTGTTATGACCTCGTCCCGTGCGCTGGTCCAGAATATCCGGCCGTTAAAAATTCTAATCCTTAACCTGATGCCGAAAAAGATCGAAACTGAAAATCAGTTTCTGCGGCTGCTGTCTAACTCGCCTCTGCAGTTAGATATTCAGCTATTACGGATTGATAATCGTGAATCGCGAAACACGCCAGCTGAGCATCTGGATACTTTTTACTGTAATTTTTCCGATATCCGGGATGAAAACTACGATGGTCTGATTGTGACCGGGGCTCCACTGGGTCTGGTAGACTTTGATGATGTCGCGTACTGGCCACAGATTCGTGAAGTGCTGCACTGGGCGAAAGACCACGTGACATCAACTCTGTTTGTTTGTTGGGCAGTTCAGGCAGCTCTGAATATATTGTACGGTTTACCGAAACTGACCCGCGAACAGAAGCTATCCGGGGTATATGAGCATAATGTGGTTCAGCCACATGCGTTGCTGACCCGTGGTTTTGATGATCAGTTTCTCGCTCCACATTCACGGTACGCAGATTTTCCGACCGAAGTTATTCAAAATCATACGGATCTGGATATATTTGCGGTCTCTGAGCAGACCGGGGCCTATCTGATGGCCAGCCGTGACAAGCGTCTGGTCTTTGTCACCGGCCATCCGGAATACAATGCCGATACTCTGTCAGGTGAGTATTTCAGAGATATCGGTGCAGGTATTGACTCAGCATTACCCTATAACTATTTCCCGGAAAATAATCCACATCTGACGCCGAAAGCCAGCTGGCGCAGCCACGGTAATCTGCTGTTTTCCAACTGGCTTAACTATTATGTCTACCAGATCACGCCATTTGATCTGAAACATATGACTCCGACACTGGAATAACCGGTAAGCCCCGGGAAGCTTAATCGCTGTCCCGGGCGAGAATGTCTTCGATCGCTGCCCGTTGCTGCTCAGTAAATTCCGGACTCTTCAGGGCTGAGACCGCTTCATCAATTTGCCGGGTTTTACTGGCGCCAATCAGTACCGATGTCACCAGCCCGTCCCGCAGCAACCATGCCTGCGCCATCTGTGCCAGACTTTGCCCCCGTTCAACCGCCAGGCTATTTAGCTGACTAATAACCGCCAGTTTTGCCTCACTTAACCGTTCGCGGGTGAGGAACGGGCTGTTACCGGCCATTCTTGAATCCGCAGGAATGCCCTGTAAATACCGGTCACTGAGTAAACCACCGGCCAGAGGAGAATAGGCGATACAACCCACGCCTTTATCCTGCAACGTTCGGAGTAACCCTTGTTCCGGCAGGCGTTGGAACATCGAATATTTTGTCTGATGAATAAGGCAGGGGACCCCTTGTTGCTCCAGCATTTCAATAGCGCGCGCTGCAAGCTCGTCCGGGTAATTTGATATACCGACATACAGAGCTTTGCCCTGACGAACAATGTCAGCCAAAGCCCCGACCGTTTCACTGAGAGGTGTATCGGTATCCGGACGGTGGTGATAGAAAATATCCACATAGTCCAGGCCCATCCGTTTCAGGCTTTGGTTGAGACTGGCCATCAGATATTTACGAGACCCCCAGTCACCATAAGGACCTGGCCACATGGTATAGCCGGCTTTGGTGGAGATGATCAGTTCATCACGCCAGGCATGCAAATCCTGTTTCAGAATCCGGCCAAAACAACTTTCTGCGGCACCTGGCGGGGGGCCATAATTATTAGCCAGATCAAAGTGAGTTATTCCTTTGTCGAACGCATGCAACACTAATTCTCTGCCACTGTTGCCAGGGGTTTCTTCCCCGAAATTGTGCCACAGCCCCAGAGATACGCGCGGTAACAACAGACCGCTCACACCACAGCGGGCATAAGTCATACCTTCGTAGCGTTGATTATCAGGTTGATAGATCATGGCAGGTTCTCCGTCACTCAGGGAATGGAATAAATGAACATTGCGGGTAGTTTTACCCGCACTTGATCGCAGAGGGGTCAGTTAATTTCCACATCAACACACAGCGCATCATAACGCCAGTACTCATAATCGCAATCTATCACCTGGCGGTGTTGATTCTGGTTGATACGGGTGATGCAAATACCAGGGCTGCCGGAAGCGACATTCAGTGCCGGAGCAGAAAATGCCGGTAACGGTCCAGGCAACACGGTAAAACGTACTCCGCCGTAGCGTATATTGTAGAGTTTTTCATACAGTTCGGTCAGTGACCGGGTCAGGTCTTCCTGTAATAAACCAGGAAAAAAAGCCGGATTAAGGTAATGCTCGACGTACAGAACTGCCCGACCATCAATTCGTCTCAGCCGGCGAATGCAGTACAGATTCTCTCCCTGGGCAACTGACAGCTGTTGTGCCAGCAGGGGGGTTGCAGGTATTTCACTGGCGCTGAGTACTTCGGTTTGTGCTTCGCGCCCCTGTAGTGCAGCCATTTCATGAAAGTGGCTACGCAGTAACGGGTTGTAAACCAGCCGCGGAGGCGCAATAAACCAGCCCCGGCGCAGTTCCCGGTAGATTTTTCCGCGAGCTTCCAGAAGTGCGAGGGCTTCACGTAAGGTGATGCGGGTCGTGGAATATTCTTCACTTAACCGCCGTTCTGCAGGCAGTCGTCCCTGATCAAACTCACCACTATTCAAACGGTTAAGTAATGATTCCGCGATCATATCGACAGTTTTTATGCTGCTGGTGGTCACGTGTCTGCCCCATATTAGTGCTTATCTGCACTCACTGAATTCATTGTGGTAACCAACGTCAGGCTGAATCACCAACATTGTCAGTTCTGCCAGCCCGCAGAGTATTGTAAAAATCCAGATATCACAACGCTGTCATAAAATTTTCATACTATGTCGCTACATTGGCTTGGATTTTGCTGGACTAGACCAGTGTCCTTTAACCTAATCGCAGGAGCCCGACATGAAAGCCAGTATTTTAACTCTCTTATCCGCTGCCATTTTTGTAGCTTTGCCGGCAGCACATGCGGCAGATACCAACCTTGCCGCGCTGGAAAAAGCAGCACGCAGTGAAGGACAGGTCAATAGTGTCGGGATGCCAGACAGCTGGGCTGACTGGAAAGACACCTGGCATGACATTACGACCAAATACGGTATCAAACACAGCGATACTGATATGTCATCTGCTCAGGAGCTGGCGAAATTCGCTGCCGAGAAAGACAATGCCAGTGCTGATATTGGTGATGTAGGCGCTGCTTTTGGCCCGATAGCCGTTGCTAAGGGACTGGCTCAGCCTTACAAACCTACCCACTGGGACCAGGTACCTGACTGGGCGAAAGATCAGCAGGGTAACTGGATGCTGGCATATACCGGCACCATCGCATTCCTGGTCGATAAACAGCAGGTGAAGGATATTCCGCATAGCTGGGCCGATCTGAAAAAAGGCAAGTATGTAGTCACTATCGGTGATGTAGGCGTGGCTGCTCAGGCTGCTAACGGCGTACTGGCCGCAAACTATGCTCTGGGCGGCACAGAGAAAGATCTGACACCTGCACTGAAATTCTTTGGTGAACTGGCGAAAGAGGGCCGTCTGGGTCTGACTGATCCTGTTATTGCCAATATCGAGAAAGGCGAAATTCAGGTGGCAGTTGTCTGGGACTTTAATGGCCTGAACTACCGTGATCAGATTGATAAAAGCCGCTATGAAGTAGTGATCCCGTCTGATGGTTCTGTGACCTCTGGTTACACCACCATTATCAACAAATATGCCAAACACCCGAATGCCGCCAAACTGGCCCGTGAGTACATTTTCTCTGATGCCGGACAGATCAATCTGGCCCGGGGTTATGCCCGCCCAATCCGTGCACAGTACATTAAATTACCGGCCGACGTTCAGGCCAAACTGCTGCCGGCTGCTGAATATAAAAATGCCCGTCCTATTAAAGATCAGGCTGCCTGGGACAAATCTTCCAAACAGTTACCTGCGCTCTGGCAGCAGGACGTAATGATCAATATGCAGCAGTAAGTCTGTCGAGTAATGAGGTAAATGATGAAAACAATCCTGGTGGTACTTGATGGTCTGAGTGATGTGGTGGCTGAGCATGCAATGGGGTATCTGTATGCTGAATGTGCACAGGGTAATGGGCAGTATTATCCCATGACCTGTGAATTACCGTCACTGTCACGGCCATTATACGAGTGTATTCTGACCGGTGTTCCGCCGGTGCTTAGCGGGATAATTCATAACGGGGTGAACCGCCTGAGCAACCAGCAAAGCATCTTTCATTATGCACGGGCAGCCGGCCTGCGTACTGCAGCGGCGGCCTACCACTGGGTGAGTGAGCTTTATAACCGCAGTCCTTACGATGCGGTTCGTGACAGACATACGCAGGCTGAAGAGTTGCCGATTCAGTTCGGCCACTTTTATTCCGATGACGGTTATCCGGACTCGCATTTGTTTGAAGATGCCGAGAGCCTGCGGCGGTTACATGATCCTGATTTTCTTCTGATTCACCCAATGAATATCGATGATGCCGGCCATAAATTTGGCCTTAATTCATCTCAGTATCGTAACCGGGCACGGATGGCCGATGGTTATTTATCTCACTGGATGCCAGAGTGGTTAGCACAAGGCTACCAGGTCATCGTGACGGCTGATCATGGAATGAATGATGATCGGTCGCATGGCGGAACCTTACAGGAAGAAGTCCGTATTCCGTTGTTTGTATTTGGTGACGCATTTTCTAAACAGAGTGGGCTACAGCCACGTCAGACAGAACTCTGTGGTTCGGTGTGTGAAATCCTTGGGGTAGCGCATGATAAACCAGTGTGTCAGGCACTGCTGTCTGTGACCGCGGGGACGGGTAAATGAAAGGCAAACGGATAGCTCTGTTATGGTTACTGCCATTTGCGGTGTTTTATATTGCGTTTCAGGTGGCCCCTCTGGTGTGGGTCGCCGGCAACAGTTTCTGGAGTGATGTTAACAGTCGCTGGGGTCTGGATAACTACCATGACATTCTGACCTCACCTTTTTATCTGCAGGCCTTACGGTTCTCGCTGGATATCTCTTTCTGGTCAAGCTTTTACGGTTTAATTATTTCGCTGGTGGCAGGGTACTCATTGCATCAGTTGGGTAATGGGCGTTTCCATCGTTTTATGATGGCATTCACCAATATGACCAGTAACTTCGCCGGGGTGCCGCTGGCGTTTGCTTTTATTATTTTACTGGGACTGAATGGCTGTCTGACGCTGCTGATGCGCCATTACGGGCTGGGAAGCAGCTTCCGTCTGTTTTCCCGCGACGGGATGATCCTGATTTATACCTGGTTCCAGATCCCCCTCGGTGTATTGCTGCTGTTTCCTGCATTTGAAGGGCTGAAAAAAGACTGGCAGGAATCAGCGGCATTACTCGGCGCCGGACGCTGGAATTACTGGCGTTTAATCGCCTTGCCGGTGCTTTCTCCGGCATTGCTCGGCACCTTTGTGATCCTGCTGGCTAATGCCTTAGGGGCATATGCCACTATCTACGCGCTGACCAGCGGTAACTTTAATGTGGTCCCCGTAAGGATTGCTGCGCTGGTGTCCGGCGATATCTCTCTCGATCCGTATATGGGTAGCGCGTTAGCAATGTTGCTGGTGGTACTGCTGACGGTGATCACTGTGGTGCAGCAATATCTGGTCCGCCGCAGTTACTTAACCGCTAAACATTCCTGAAGGGAGTCACTATGTCTCGGGCCGAAAATATTTACCACCGGGTCATCAGCAGCCTGTTGCTGATTATCCTTGCTCTGCCACTGGTTGCTACCCTGCTATATGCCTTGTCACGTGAATGGAGCGATACCGTGTTGCCGCAGGGGCTGACACTTTCGTGGTTTATCGAGTTATGGCAAGACCCGCGGTTTATAGCTGCATTAGGACACTCATTACTGATTTGTCTCGGAGCATTACTGGTTTCATTATTGCTGGTGCTGCCAGCAATGTTTGTGATTGCTTACTATTACCCTAAGCTCGACGGGGTGATGAACGTACTGATCCTGATGCCATTTGCTGTTCCACCGGTAGTTTCTTCGGTTGGTTTACTGCAACTATACTCGTCTGAACCACTCATGCTGACCGGCTCTCCGTGGATTCTGATTGGCTGTTATTTCACGATTGCTTTGCCGTTTATCTACCGGGCGATTTCCAACAATATCCAGTCAGTGAACCTGAAAGAACTGATTGATGCCGCTCACTTGTTAGGCGCCGGAACCTTTAAAGCGGCCCTGTTTGTGGTGCTGCCTAACCTGCGTAAAGGTGTGCTGGTTGCAGTATTGCTGTCGTTCTCATTTCTGATTGGTGAGTTTGTGTTTGCTAACCTGCTGGTCGGCAGCCGCTATGAGACGTTACAGGTTTATCTCTACAATATGCGCAATGGCAGTGGCCATTTTACCAGTGCATTAGTGATCTCTTATTTTATTGTCATCCTGGTGGTTACCTGGCTGGCCAATCTGCTTAACCGTAAATGAGGCACAACATGGCCACTTTGAATGTCAGAAAACTGAACAAAAGCTATGGTACCACCCCGGTATTCCACGACATCGACTTTACTGCCAGCGAAGGAGAGTTCGTCACTCTGCTGGGACCCAGTGGTTGCGGTAAATCAACACTGTTACGTTGTCTGGCAGGTCTGACTGAGGTTGATAGCGGGGAGATCCTGCTGGAAAACAAAAACATTGTGAATGTCCCTGTTCAGCAACGTGGTGTCGGCATGGTGTTTCAGAGCTATGCACTGTTCCCGAATATGACCGTTGAAAAGAACGTAGCATTTGGCCTGAAGATGCAAAAACTGCCAGCCGGTGAAATCCGCCAGCGGGTGGCTGAAGCGCTGGCGCTGGTGGAACTGAATGAGTTCGCTTCACGTTATCCGCATCAGTTATCCGGTGGTCAGTGTCAGCGTGTTGCTCTGGCACGCTCTCTGGTGACCCGACCAAAACTGCTGTTACTGGATGAACCGTTATCTGCGCTGGATGCACGAATCCGCCGCCATCTGCGGGATCAGATTCGTCTGATACAGCAGGAACTGAAACTGACGACTATCTTCGTGACTCATGATCAGGAAGAAGCTCTGACCCTGTCAGACCGTATCGTTCTGATGAATAAAGGTAAGATTGTGCAAAACGGGGCTGCGGAGGATCTGTATACTCAGCCGGCAGATTTGTTTGCCGCAGGCTTTATCGGCAACTACAATTTGTTAACGGCCGAACAGGCTAAGCAACTGACCGGACAATCATTCAGTTCTCATGTGGCAATTCGTCCCGAGACACTTCGGTTCTGCCAGACTGACCAGGGATTATCTGCACGCATCCTTAGCAGCAGCCTGCTGGGGAATGTGATCCGCTATCGTGTCGAATGCCAGGGAATTGATCTTTCTGTGGATATCCTCAACCACGGTCACAATGATCTCTATCCTGCCGGCCAACAGCTGGGGCTGCAGTTGGATCTCTGTGCAGTACGCCAGGTCGCCTGAGCAGGAAACAGTGAAGGTTTCACTTCTGGATGTCGATGTTAAGGAATCATCACCCGATTGTCCGGCGCGGCTGGTCGATATTGCGAAATATCGCTGGCCGGAGGAGGAGTACGGACTTTTCGCCAACAGGATGGGAAGTGTGATGGAGAAGGAGCAACCTTAACGTGTTAACTTTACTTAATTTATTATCGGCCGTCGCGTTGCTGGTCTGGGGGACACATATTGTCCGTACCGGAATTATGCGGGTGTATGGTGCTGATCTGCGGCGGGTCATCAGCCGCAGTGTTGAAAAAAAACCAATGGCTTTTCTGGCCGGTATTGGTGTGACTGCACTGGTTCAAAGCAGTAACGCGACCACCTTACTGGTCACCTCATTTGTTTCTCAAAATCTGATGAGCCTGACCCCGGCGCTGGTCGTGGTGCTGGGTGCAGATGTCGGAACGGCTATCATGGCCCGTATCCTGACGTATGATCTCTCCTGGCTGTCACCGCTGTTTATTTTCGTCGGTGTAATTTTTTTCCTCAGTCGTAAACAAACACGGTTGGGCCAGATAGGCCGAACCGGAATTGGCCTTGGGTTGATTTTGCTGGCACTGCAACTTATTGTGCAGGCTTCGCACCCCATTACTCAGGCAGCAGGGGTTCAGGTTCTGTTCTCCTCACTGACGGGCGACATTATTCTGGATGCGCTGGTGGGAGCGGTATTTGCGATTATCAGCTATTCCAGCCTGGCTGCAGTACTGATTACCGCAACGCTGACTGCCACCGATGTGATTTCGTTTAAAGTAGCACTCTGTCTGGTGATTGGCGCCAACTTCGGCAGCGGCTTGCTGGCAATGATCAATAACAGCCGGTCGAATGCCGCCGGTAAGCGGGTAGCACTGGGCAGCCTGCTGTTTAAGCTGATTGGTTGTGTGATTATCCTGCCGTTTGTCAATCTGATTGCCGGTGGGCTGGCACATGTTCCCATGAGTGATGCCGAACTGGTGATCTCGTTCCATGTGTTTTACAACGTGATCCGCTGTATTGCGCTGGTGCCGTTTAGCGGTGCAATGGCAAAACTTTGCACCCGTCTTATCAGTGATGATGTGGAAACTGATCTGCGTCTGAAACCCAAACATCTGGACTACACAGCTCTGGATACACCCGCACTGGCTCTGGTGAATGCTGCCCGTGAGACCCTGCGAATTGGTGATGTTATCGAACAGATGCTGGAAACTCTGACCAAAGTACTGCACGGGGAGGTTCGTGAGGACCGAAATATCCGGCGTCTGGATGACGATGTTGACGTGTTGTATACCGCAATCAAACTCTATCTGGCGCAGATGCCGAAAGAGGATCTTCCTGAGCAGGAATCGCGGCGTTGGGCGGAAATTATCGATTTGGCTCTGAACCTGGAACAGGCTGGCGATATTATTGAAAGAATGTCTGCTGATGTGGCGGCCAAATCTCTGGCGGCACACCGACCATTCTCTGCTGACGGAGTGCAGGAACTGGAAACGCTTCAGGAACAGCTGCTGAAGAATTTACACCTCAGCCTGTCGGTATTTATTTCACGGGATATGCCTACGGCGAAACGGCTGCGTCGGGCTAAACACCGCTTCCGGATACTCAATCAGCGCTATTCTCTGGCGCATGTTAATCGTCTGCACCAGCAAAATGTTCAGAGTATCGAAACCAGCTCTCTGCATCTTGGTTTACTGGGGGATATGAAACGCCTGAATTCGTTATTCTGCGCAGTGGCTTACAGCATACTGGAACAACCGGAAGAGGATGAAAGTCGCGATTAACATTAAGAGATGCCGGATATCCGGCATCTCTTAATCACAGATTATTTCTTTTTAATTGGCTTACCTGACCAGTAGCCGGAAATCAGTGAACCAGACAGGTTATGCCATACTGAGAACAGGGCACCTGGCAGGGCAGCCAGTGGGGTAAAGTAAATTTTCCCGAGGGTGGCTGCCAGACCGGAGTTCTGCATTCCGACTTCCAGCGCCAGTGTCCGACAGGTCGATTCATCAAAGCCGAACAGCTTGCCTCCCCAGTAACCGCCCAGCAATCCGATGGCGTTATGCATAATTACCGCAGCAATTACCATCAGTCCTACCGAACCGATAAACGACTGGCTGCCGGCAACTACGGCACTGATAATCAGCAGAATGCATAACATTGAAAATGCTGGCAGATAAGGCTCAACTTTTTTCACCAGCGACGTCAGGCTGTGGTGAACAATGAGGCCCAGTCCGATTGGGATCAGTACGATTTTTACAATACTCCACAGCATCCCGGCGACATCGACCTGGATATGAGTATCAACATAAAGACGAGTCAGCAACGGAGTCGCAAATACCCCTACCAGAGCGGAAACGGATGAAATGGTGACAGATAAAGCAACATCACCTTTAGCCAGGTAAATCATTACGTTAGAAGCTGTTCCGCTGGCGACACTTCCGACCAGAATCATCCCGGCGGCTAAATCAGGGGGCATATGGAATAGTTTTGCTAAACCCCAGGCCGCCAGCGGCATCACGAAATAGTGCAGAAACGTACCGGCAATCACAGGTGCCGGACGGGTAAGAACCCGTTTAAAATCATCAATATTAAGTGTCACGCCCATACCGAACATGATAAGCATCAGTAACTCACTAACCCAGGGACCGACAGGCAAAAAAGTGCCCGGAGAGTAGTAGGCTGCAACGGACAACAAAATTGCCCAAAGCGGGAACAGGCGGGTGATTTTGGCGAGCATAGCCAGAATTCCTTATTATTTTAACTAAATGAGATACGCATGATTGCCACAGAAAACATGCTTTAAGGGTACTTACAGGTGAAATTTAATCATAACATTTCGATCTGACGACAACAGGGGATTGGCAAAAATTCAGCGTATGTGCTTTGAATATCGGTAAAAGCAGTGAATTATCAGGTGAATGTCAGGAAGGGTAGCGTATGGTTCAGCGAACCTTGCAGACCGCAGAGTATCTCCACGGCCTGCCGGTGATAAATTATTCGAAAATATGCTGATGCAGGGTACGAACTGCAAACTCGGCGTCGTTACCAGGGACCAGGAAGCACAAATTATAGCTACTGGCGCCGTAACAGATCATCCGCAGATTAAACTGCTCCATGACACCAAACACGGCTTTGCCGATTCCGCGGGCATGCGCCAGATGGTTTCCAATCAGTGCAACCAGTGCCAGATTTTCTTCCACTTCTACCCGACACAGTGAAGAGAGCTCAGTCAGCAATCCCTGAGTCAGCAGGCTGCCCTGATGGGTGGATGAACCGGTGGTATCCAGTGTCAGAGCCACACTGACTTCCGAAGTAGTGATCAGGTCTACCGAAATATTGTGTCGGGCCAGGATAGCAAACACTTCCGCCAGAAAACCCCGAGCGTGTAACATGTTCAGGCTATGCAGAGTCAGCAAAGTCTGGTTGCGGCGCAGTGTGACCGCACGGAATAACGGTTGTTGTTTGGTCTCATTGTAAACGATAGTGCCACCGGCGTCGGGAGCTTTACTCGATCCAACGAATACCGGAATTCCGTTTCTGACCGCAGGCAATAAGGTTGCCGGATGCAGAACTTTAGCGCCGAAAGTTGCCATTTCAGCGGCTTCTTCAAAGGTAATTTCGTCGATACGTCTGGCTGCCGGGACGATACGTGGGTCAGTGGTATAGATCCCCTGCACATCAGTCCAGATATCAATACGCTGTGCCTGTAATGCTTCACCCAGTAATGCGGCGGTATAATCGCTGCCGCCACGGCCCAGAGTGGTAGTCAGACCACCTTCTTCACGCCCGATAAAGCCCTGGGTAATCACCAGAGACTCGCTAACCAGTGGTGCCAGTGATGCCTGAGACAACTCTGCGACAGCGACAACATCCGGTTCAGCATGCCCAAAACGGTCACTGGTACGCATTACTTTGCGCACATCAAACCATTGCACAGGGACATCCCGTTCACGGACTATTTCGGTAAACAGCAAGGTTGATAACAGTTCACCATGGCTGACTAATTCATCCGTCAGCTCGGCAGAAGGGGTAAGGGCTGCTTTGTCTGCCAGCAGCGAGACATTTTCCAGAATCCGCGCAATTTCTTCACGGATCACTGCGGCTGCACGAAGCTTATCCACAATGGCATACTGAATATGGCCTAGTTTTTCCAGTAATTGCTGACGTCCTTCAACCGGCTGACCTTCAGCCAGTGAAACCAGCAAATTGGTCACGCCGGCAGAAGCAGAAAGCACCACCAGTTTAACGTCAGAACGGGATAATACGATATCAGCGCTACGATTCATTGCTTCGAAATCAGCAACGCTGGTTCCGCCAAATTTAGCAACGATTAATGCGGATTGGGACATTCAAAACAGCCTCGTGTCAGGATCTTTAATTCAGCCTTAGCACAAGGGAGAGCGGAAACAGGCAGACTGGTGTGACAGAACAACGAGTCAGCCAGAAGCGCCCCACCTTGATAAACGTTTATTATAAACGCTACGACAGTGACAACCCAGAGGATTCAGCCTCTGTAGTCGACAAACAAACACACCGCATGCTTGCAGCCTCGGCGTCACTCCCCATAGTATGCCGTCATTGGATACGGTTCCTCTGACATACTGCCTGGGTGACGCGCCTCTTCTGGTCTACGTAAAATACGTAAGAACTTCTTTAGAAATAGCCGGTAATCCGCTGGCTGTCAACGGCTATCGGCCTCCAAAGCTTCATTTTGTACTAAAGCAATCAATGTGCAGGGAAGTGCCGGACACTGACCACTGCTGACAGGATGCAATTTTTTCTCTTCATCCAGGCTGAACAGTGGAATAGCCCCATGATTTTTCTCCAGATAATCATCCCAGCCAAAGTTTTCACTCAGCCTGGTTGCTTTAATGGTCGCTCCTGAGGAGATTAACCGGCTCAGATGGCCAAAAGTATACTCCGGGCTGAATAAGGTTTCCTGGCGGCGGAAGCGCGGGCTTTCGCGATCATTTTTACCACGGCCGGCTACACCACTGCCGGAACGTATTGCGGCAACCTTATTTTTTCCCAGGATATGGCTGAAATGATACGCTGCCAGTGCGTTCTGGTGCCGGTTAGAGGACATCGCTAATACCCGTGATGTGGTATTCAGGTCCAGATAGTTTTCCGCATGTTCCGACCAGGCATAGCCAAAGTAGGCCGGGAGCCCTTCCATCCTTGCCTGACGATAGTTTTCCCAGCTGTTATCGGTGACCTGTACTGGCAGATCCTGCTTTTGCAGTGCCAGTGCCAGTGCGCGGGCAACAGAGTTTGCCCCGACAATCAGTACCCCACGCGGCTGTTTTTTCTGTACCCGTAACCAACGGGCCATTGGCAGACTGGTCAGACTCTGCAATACCACTGTGCCGATAATGATCGCAAACACTACGCTTATCAGCCGGTCAGCTCCCGGATAGCCATTTTTCGCCAGTGTCAGAGCAAACAGCGAACTGACCGCGGCGGCCACGATACCGCGCGGGGCAATCCAGCACAGTAACAGCCGGTCCCGCCAGTGGAGTGAAGAACCCAGGGTTGAGGCTGCAATACATAATGGCCGTGCCACAAACTGAATGACTAACAGTACGCCGACCAGTGGCCAGCCCATGGCGAACAACCCACCGATATCGACCCTTGAGGCCAGAATGATAAACAGCCCTGAGATAAGCAGTGCCGACAGCTGCTCCTTAAATTCGATGATGTCAGTCAGGTCGAGATCCCGCATATTTGCCAGCCAGATCCCCATCACGGTCACAGTGAGCAGTCCGGACTCGTCTGCCAGTAAATTAGACAGACCAAACACTCCGAGCATAATGGCCAGCACCGCAAAGTTTTGCAGGTAACCCGGCAACCAGACTCTGCGCAGTGCGACTCCGGTAATCCACCCGGCAATAGCGCCGATGGCCAAACCAACGCCGACTGTTTTACCCAGAGTCAGAAACAGATGAATGTAGGACTCTGATTTCTGATGTAATACGATAAATTCAAATACCAGCAGGGTGAAAATTGCCCCGACCGGGTCAATAATAATTCCTTCCCAGCGCAGCACCTGATTGATAGTGTTTTTCGGGCGTACGACCCGCATCAACGGGGCGATCACAGTCGGACCGGTAACTACAGTAACTGCGCCAACCAGTGCTGACAAACCCGCAGGCAGATGTAGCAAAAACAGGCAGGCGAGGGTAATCACCAGAAAGGTAATCAACATTCCGATGGTAACCAGGTTACGCACCACTCCACCCAGACCACGGATTTCTTCAAAACGTAGGGTAAGCGCACCTTCGAACAAGATTATTGCTACAGATAGTGATACCAAAGGGAACAGTAAATTTCCGAATAACAGGTCTGGCTGTAAAATGTGAGTCACGGGTCCGAGCAAAATGCCGAAAACGAGCAGCGGTAAAATAGCCGGTAAACGTAGCAACCATGCCAGCCACTGGGCAGCCAGTGAACTGATGCCAATGATGACCAATAATATCGGGGCCGATAACGCCATAAATTTTTTTCCTTTCAACAGCAAGAGTCGTCATACTGAGTCTAATCTTACGCCGGAGTGGCCGCTGAATTCAGCCACGTCGGGGTAGTTGTTTAATCATAGCTTCACTTTGTGGCAATGTATGACTGCGGTCAGCATATCCGGAAGTGAATTTATGCTGAAGCCAGATTCACAGTTCATTAATCAATAAGAGTGTTGTTATGAAAAATATTAATCCGACACAAACTGATGCATGGAAGGCGCTGCAACAGCATTTCTCCACTATGAAAGATGTGAGCATTGCTGAACACTTCGCACAGGACCCTCAACGATTCTCCAAATTCTCCGCCACTTTTGATGACCAAATCCTCATCGATTATTCTAAAAACCGCATCAACGCCGAAACGCTGGAAAAGCTGTTGGCACTGGCGAAAGAAACCGATCTGAGTGGGTCCATTGCCTCGATGTTCTCTGGTGAGAAGATCAACCGCACCGAAGATCGCGCAGTATTGCATGTTGCTCTACGTAACCGCAGTAACACTCCAATCCTTGTTGATGGCAAAGATGTGATGCCGGAAGTTAATGCGGTTCTGCAGAAGATGAAAAGCTTCTCAGAACGCATTATCAGTGGAGAATGGAAAGGCTATACCGGCAAACCAATCACTGATGTGGTTAATATCGGCATCGGCGGCTCAGATTTAGGGCCGTTTATGGTTACAGAAGCTCTGCGTCCGTATAAAAATCACCTGAACATGCATTTTGTTTCCAATGTTGATGGCACCCATATTGCTGAAACATTGCGGGACCTGAGCCCGGAAACGACTCTGTTCCTCGTGGCGTCAAAAACGTTCACTACCCAGGAAACCATGACCAACGCGCATAGTGCTCGTGACTGGTTCCTGGCCAGCGCAGGTGATGAAAAACACGTTGCCAGCCATTTTGCGGCTCTGTCCACCAATGCCAAAGCGGTATCGCAGTTTGGTATTGATACTGACAATATGTTTGAATTCTGGGACTGGGTTGGCGGACGCTACTCATTATGGTCAGCGATTGGCCTGTCAATTATTCTGTCGGTAGGTTTTGAGAATTTTGAGCAGCTGCTGAGCGGCGCTCATGCCATGGACCAGCACTTTGCTAATACTCCGGCAGAGAAAAACCTGCCAGTGCTGCTGGCACTGATTGGTATCTGGTACAACAATTTCTACGGCACTGAAACAGAAGCCATTCTGCCTTACGACCAGTATATGCACCGCTTCGCTGCCTATTTCCAGCAGGGCAATATGGAGTCTAACGGTAAATCTGTTGACCGTACAGGCAAAGCTGTCGATTATCAGACCGGACCGATTATCTGGGGTGAGCCAGGAACTAATGGTCAGCATGCGTTCTATCAGCTGATTCATCAGGGTACCAAAATTATCCCTTGTGACTTTATTGCTCCGGCCATTACTCACAATGCGCTCAGTGATCACCATCCGAAGTTGCTGTCTAACTTCTTTGCACAGACCGAGGCTCTGGCGTTTGGTAAATCACGTGAAGTGGTAGAGAAAGAGTTTACTGATGCTGGTAAAACTGCCGCAGAAGTAGCGCACATTGTTCCGTTTAAAGTGTTTGAGGGTGATCGCCCGACCAACTCAATCCTGCTGCGTGAAATCACACCTTTCTCTCTTGGTGCACTGATTGCTCTGTATGAGCATAAAATCTTTACTCAGGGTTCAATTCTTAACATCTTCACGTTTGATCAGTGGGGTGTTGAACTGGGCAAACAACTGGCTAACCGTATTCTGCCGGAACTGGGTGGTGATGAAAAAGTCAGCAGCCATGACAGCTCTACAAATGGCCTGATTAACCGTTATAAAGAATGGCGTTAACAGCTAATTAACGATTTAAAAACAAAGCGGCAGCAGTGCCGCTTTTTTTTATGCCTACGCCTGAGGAATACTGCAAGCCGTGCCGGGATGCGCTATTGTGCGGATGAACCGTTTGGTAGTTTTTGCAGGTTATTTTTTTGGGGGGCAGAATGTCAATATCAGAGAATACAGAAAAGAAAACGCTGGGCGCGATTATCGCGACCATTCTACAGTGGATACTGAATATCGGGTTGATTGCACTGGCAATAATCCTGGTAATTTTCCTCGGTAAAGAAACTCTGCATCTGGCCAATGTGTTGTTTCATACCGGCGAAGAATCTTCATCCTATTTGCTGATAGAAGGGATTGTCATTTATTTCCTGTACTTTGAGTTTATCGCCTTGATTGTGAAATATTTTCAGTCCGGTTTTCATTTCCCGCTGCGTTATTTTATCTATATCGGTGTGACGGCGATCATTCGTTTAATCATTGTTGACCATAAAAATCCCTTTGATACGTTATGCTACTCCGCTGCACTGTTGATTCTGGTCGGGACTCTTTGGCTGGCGAATTCAAAAAGACTGAAAAGGGAATAATCGCTGTTTCAGGATTCAGATTATGCTGTTTTACCAGGGTCTACTGCACAGAAGATCCTGCTCAACAGGTGTGAGTCTGCTATAGTGCCGCAGTGAAATGCTCTGCGGCACTCTCCTTAGATTACCGTCGCGATAATAACTGATTTTCCGGGAACCCGAATGTCTGTACAGGAACTTCTCAAACTCTATCAGCTTCAATGGCTGTCACTGAGCGCGCCAGAGCTGTCCCCCGGGGTCCGAAGCTGGCTGTTTGAGGAACTTTCAATGACCACCAGACTGGAGTCTTACTGCCAGTCATTAACGGTTGATGTGCTACGGGAAGGGTTTATCGATAGTCAGTCGTTACTGGCACATGAAGCCGGGGATTGTGCATTTGACCACCAACAACGCTACTGGCTGCGTGAAGTCATGCTCAGCGGCGACAATGTTCCCTGGCTGATGGGACGAACCATTTTGCCGGAATCAACGCTGACAGGACGTGATGCAGCACTGACCTCACTCGGGGAATGCCCGTTAGGTCGTTACTTATTTTCTTCGCCATTACTGAGTCGTGATTTTATTCGTCCCGGAAAAAATGATGATTTGTGGGGCAGATATTCATTACTTCGTCTTTCTGGAAAGCCCCTGATGTTAACCGAAATTTTTTTACCGTCATCTCCCCTGTACCAGGACGGAGTGAAAGGATGACAGGATCTGTGCAGGACACCGTAAAAGTAACCAAATTCCAGGCGTACAAACGCCTGATGCGTATCGATAAACCTATCGGTACTTTGTTATTAATGTGGCCAACTCTCTGGGCGCTATGGCTGGCCGGGCTGACATTGCCGCCGCTATCTGTACTGGTGGTCTTTGTTCTGGGCGTTATTGTGATGCGTGCTGCCGGTTGTGTGATCAATGATTATGCCGACAGAAAAGTAGATGGTCATGTGAAACGGACCAAACTACGGCCATTACCCGCCGGGCTGGTCACAGAAAAAGAAGCAAAAATATTATTTATCAGCCTGGTGCTAGTGGCATTTTTGCTGGTGCTGACCATGGGCAGTCAAACCGTGTTGTTATCTGTCGGTGGGCTGGTGCTGGCCAGCGCATACCCGTTTATGAAGCGCTATACGCATCTGCCGCAGGTGGTGCTGGGGGCGGCATTTGGCTGGGCTATCCCTATGGCATGGATGGCTGTGAGTGGGTGCTTACCTTTAGCCTGCTGGCTGGTATTTCTGGCAAATGTCTGCTGGACGGTCGCTTATGATACGCTGTATGCCATGGTCGATCGTGATGATGATCTGAAGATTGGAGTAAAATCGACGGCAATTCTGTTTGGCCGTCATGACAAACTGATTATTGGTTTGTTGCAGTTAGCAACCCTGGTTCTGCTGATTATTGCCGGTAGCTTACTGGGTCTGAATGGCTGGTTTTATCTCTCTCTAGTGGTCGCTGCCGGTTTCTTTATTTATCAGCAACGTCTGGCTGCCGGACGTGACAGAGATGCCTGCTTCCAGGCGTTTCTGAATAATAATTATGTCGGACTGGTGATTTTTGCCGGCATCGTCCTGAGTACTTTACCTTTTATTAATCTGATGTAGCCGGTATCAGCAAAACAAAAGGGCGCTCCCGTTAAGGAGCGCCCTTTTTGCTGGCGACAGCAATCACCGGTAATTATTCGCTGTCGCTGGCAATACCATTTTCGATGGTCTGACGGACATCGCTGGTGGTCAGGTCCAGCAGAATTTGCCGCATCATCCCTGTTTTCGACAGATCAGCATCATCTTTATCACTGATATAGCCTTCGTCACGCAAAGTAAGCACTAACCCGGTAAATACAGCTTTATCGAAGAATTCTGGTGCATTAATGCCATGCAATACTGACAGTCGCTGTGCCAGGGTCCGGCTCTCTTTTTCCAGCGTTCCCCGGTTAATCGATGGTTTTGCATTCAGTATGGCAAAGGTAATGGCGTAGCGTTGTAGTGTCTCTCTGACACCAGCAGCCAGCAACCCAAGCACCCGGGCATTTTCAGGAACTACTGTGAAGTGATCATTTGCTTGTGAAATCAGTTGTTGATTGACCAGCTCAGCACACAGACTATCAAGTACATCTGGTAACTCCGCAGTTTCCCAACGCAGGAACAATTCACTTTTCAACATCGGATAAATCAGTGTGACTTGCTGCAGCAAATCGTGTTTGCTCACCGTTTTATGCTGATGAATAATCGCAGCAATCAGCGACGGCATGACCAGCAGATGCAGAATATTATTCCGGTAATAGGTCATCAACACTGCCTGCTCTTTCGGCAGGATGATCATTTCACCAATGTTGTCATGTTCGGTAGTGAATTTATTCATGCTCATGGCATGATCAATTAATTCCTGAGCACTCATTTCCGGAACCGTGCTGCCACTGGTGTAAGGCACGTTACGCAATAAGCTGGTGTAACACTCCAGCTGCTGAATCAGCTGCTCACGGGTCAGTGAACGTTGCGGTGATGCCAGCAATGCGGTAACGCACAGGTTCATGGCATTAGCAGCGCCGGCATTGTTAATCCGTACCATCACCTGACGAGCAATGTCATTAACGACCGGGGTCATCCATGCCGGGCGTTGTGGTTCAATCGGATCGATGGCTTCGCGCCATTCCGGGACATTATTATTCAGATAGTTAACCAGCGGCAGAGGCTCTCCGAAGTTAACGTAACCTTGCCCCAGATTGCGCAGCTTGCGTAACCCACGCAACATCTGCAACAGGCTCTCTTTCTCTTTGGTCGCTCCGCGCAACTCTTTGGCATAAGTCGCGACTTCCATTACGTGCTCATAACCAATATAGATGGGGATCAACGTAATTGGCCGGTTACCACCACGCAGCATCGCCTGCAGGGTCATGGTCAGGGTGCCGGTTTTTGGCTCAAGTAACCGTCCGGTACGGGAACGGCCGCCTTCAACAAAATATTCTACCGAATAGCCACGGCTGAATAATTCACCGAGATATTCACGGAATACTGTTGAATACAGTTTGTTGCCTTTAAAGGTCCGGCGGATAAAGAAAGCGCCCAGATGGCGGAAAATCGGCCCGGCAGGCCAGAAGTTCAGGTTAATCCCGGCCGCAATATGCGGAGGTACCAGCCCCTGATGATACAGCACATAGGAAAGCAGCAGGTAATCCATATGGCTGCGATGGCAGGGCACATAGACCAGTTCATGACCGTCCTGAGCCAGCTGGCGAATGCGTTCGCCACCGCTGACATTAATGCCTTTATACAACCGACTCCACAGCCAGCCCATTACACGGTCTGTGATACGAATGGCTTCATAGGTAAAATCAGCAGCAATCTCTTCCATCATGGCCACTGCATTTTTCTGTGCCATATCGTAGGAGATTTTCTTACTGCGAGCCTCATCTTCCACGGCTTTGGCAATGGCTTTGGATTGCAGCAATTTATTGAACAGATCCTGACGAGCAGGCAGGCGTGGGCCTACCGCTGCCAACCGCTGGCGGGAAAAATGGATATGCGCCACCCGGGATAATTTATGGGCAATGGTCTGATCTGTGCCATGCTCATCCGCCATCTGTCGCAGAGAGACTTTTGGCGAAAAGCGCACAAAGCTGTCGCGGCCGAGCCACAGGATAGCGAAGAATTTCTGTATTCCGTTCAGCTCGCGCAGCAGCGGGGTATTTCCGCCCTGAATCTCTTTACCTGGCGCACGACCGAACATCACTGATACCGGAACCAGCTGAACATCCAGTGCCGGATTATTGCGGTGCAAATCCAGGTAATCATGGAATATTTTGACGGTTTCCTGATTCGGGGTGAAATAGGGCAGCAACCGTGGCCCGTCATGGATAAACACATGACGTGGCAGGAAATGACCATCTATCTCAACAGGCAGCAATGGATCAGGCAGATCATGCTTCAGGCACTGCTCCCGCATCGCCAGGAGATCGGCTTTGGAATCATACGGAAATACATAGATAATAGGACGCGTGGGATCCAGACCCAGTTCGGAGACAGGGTCTCCCGGTATCACCTTGCTGTTAACCAGCAAAGATAATGGAAAACTCAGTAATTTATAATAAAGTTTACGCCAACCTGACATAGACAAATCTGCAGCCTCTTATGTTAGCAAAGCGGCGCAAGCATACCAGAAACTGCAAAGAATATCTGTGAGGATGCAAGTAAACATGTCTGAGAATGACGGAAATTTTATCACGAAAAGGAGTAACCCCTGATGGCGGGTACAACAGCAGGATGGCGGCGGGTAATTAAAGCGGCAGGCTACTCGTGGCAAGGATTGCGGGCAGCATGGAAACACGAAGCCGCCTTTCGCCAGGAAACTGTGCTTGCTGTCGTGGCGGTGATTATTGCTGCCTGTCTGAAGATAGACACGGTATCGCGTATTCTGTTGATTGGTTCAGTAGTACTGGTGATTATTGTTGAAATTCTGAATAGTGCTATTGAGGCGGTCGTAGACCGTTTCGGACCGGAGCTCCATCCTTTATCTGGTCGGGCAAAAGATATGGGCTCCGCGGCGGTGTTTATCGCTTTACTGTTGGCAGCCTTTGTCTGGGTTTCAGTATTGTGGCAGTGGTGGTGAGTGGTGGAATAGTAACCGACAGTTGTTTGTTTTATGACGGTTTTTAGTTTTCATTTCCCAAATACCTGTATATACTCACAGCGACTGTATAAACAACCAGGGGGCGGGATGAAAGCATTAACCAGCAGGCAGCAGCAGGTCTATGACCTGATTCGCGACCATATTCAACAGACAGGGATGCCACCGACTCGCGCTGAGATTGCTTCCCGACTGGGATTTCGCTCCCCTAATGCTGCTGAGGAGCATCTGAAAGCTCTGGCCCGCAAAGGCGTGATTGAGATTGTTTCAGGTGCCTCACGTGGCATCCGGTTATTGATGGAAGAAGAGACAACCGAAGGACTGCCACTGATTGGACGGGTTGCGGCAGGTGAGCCACTGCTGGCTGAGCAGCATATTGAAAGCCATTTTCAGGTGGATCCGGCCCTGTTTAAGCCAGCGGCTGATTTCCTGCTGAGAGTCAGCGGTACATCGATGAAAGACATTGGTATTATGGACGGTGATCTGCTGGCTGTTCATAAAACCCAGGATGTGCGAAACGGTCAGGTAGTGGTTGCCAGAATCGACGATGAAGTCACGGTTAAACGCTGGAAAAAGCAGGGTAATACCGTACATCTTCTGCCGGAAAACAGTGAGTTTTCCCCTATTGTTGTCGATGTCCGTGAACAAAACCTGACGGTAGAAGGCCTTGCTGTTGGTGTTATTCGCAACGGTGAATGGCTGTAAACTACAGTCATCTGTTCCGGTATCCGGTTTTTCGGCCGGTACTGTAATCCCGGCCATGCGGGGCGTTCTGAAATAGCGACCCCGGGCCCGAAATTTTCGGGCCTGCCTGTCTTAGTCAGTTTTCTGTGAAATAACCTATTCCCCGTCGCCGTATTCAGCTGCAGGATAATCCATGTCTTTTTTTAACCGTACCGATAAACAGCTCTGGCGACTGGCGTTGCCAATGATTCTGTCGAATATCTCCGTACCGTTGTTGGGACTGGTTGATACTGCAGTCATTGGTCATCTGAACAGTGCGGTGTATCTGGGTGGAGTTGCAGTAGCAACCACCATTACCAGCTTTCTGTTTATGTTATTACTTTTCCTGCGAATGAGTACCACGGGGCTGACGGCTCAGGCCTGGGGTGGAAAAAATAACCCGGCGCTGGTCCGTGCACTGGTGCAACCGATGATTGTCAGCCTGCTGGCAGGTGTGCTGTTTTTATTGTTTCGGCAGCCGCTTAGCCATCTTGCCACTCTGGTTATCGGTGGGGATCCGGCTATTTTGCAGCAGGCTCGCGAATTTATTGATGTTCGCTGGCTAAGCGCACCGGCGACTTTTGCTAACCTGGTTATTCTGGGATGGTTGCTGGGTGTTCAGTATGCCAGAGCACCTGTCATTCTGTTGGTCGCGGGGAATCTGGTAAATATTATTCTGGAGTTGTTGCTGGTTCTGCATCTGCACATGGGGGTGCGGGGCGCGGCCGGGGCAACAGTGATTGCCGAATATGTGACATTGCTGACTGGTATGGTGCTGGTGTGGCGGGTGCTTAACCGTCAGGGAATTCAGCTGCGTTCATTACCGGGCGGTTGGCGGGGAGACATCAAACGGGTACTGGGCCTGAACCGTGATATTTTGCTGCGTTCATTGCTGCTGCAGATCTGTTTTGCCTCGCTGACGATGACAGGAGCCAGACTGGGAGGCGACATTGTCGCGGTGAACGCCTTGCTGATGATGTTTCTGTCGTTTACCTCCTATGCGCTCGATGGATTTGCTTACGCAGTAGAGGCAGTTTCTGGTGAGGCCTATGGCGCCCGGCAATCAGGGCGGTTACCGGAAGTCTGGCATGCTTCCTGCCGTCAGGCCGGGATCGTGGCTGTGGCATTCTCACTGATTTATGCACTGGCCGGACCCTATATTGTCAATATGTTGACATCCTTACCCTCGCTACGGCAACTGGCCGATCACTATCTGATCTGGCAGGTTATTTTACCAATCGCAGGGGTAGGATGTTATCTGCTGGACGGTTTATTTGTTGGTGCTACCCGCGGTAAAGAGATGCGGAACAGTATGGCGGTAGCTGCTGTAGGTTTTGGCCTGACGCTGTGCACCATCCCCTGGCTGGGAAATCACGGAGTATGGCTGGCTTTGTGTGTGTTTATGCTGCTGCGCGGGATCACTTTGTGGCGACGCTGGAATTACCATCAGCGCCATCAGAGCTGGTTTGCTCCCTGAGAAACGTCAACGGGTGACTAACGTCCGGGGCGCTTTTTTGTTTCAGTAGTATGATCATGCTGGCAATGGTCCGGGGTCTCACAGGCCGCAATTTCTGCGCATTTTTCGCATAAGCCATGCACTTCTATGACCGTATGACGCAGCGCAAATCCCGCCAGTTTAGCCTGGGTACCAATCAGCTTTTCTACGCCTTCAGCATGCCGTTCACTGACCGAAGCACAATGGTCGCAAATTAACATCACCGAAGTGTGAGATGGGTGTTCAAAATGCGGGCAGACCACGTAACTGTTGTTGGAGGCCACCCGGTGAATAAAACCCTGCTCCAGCAGGAAATCCAGTGCGCGGTAGACTGTTGGGGGTTTAGCCTGCGGTTCACTAATCCGTAGTTTATCCAGCAGATCATAAGCACTGATCGCACCATACTGTTCAGCCATCAGACGTAAAACTTCAGCACGCTGGGTCGTCATACGCACCCCACGCTTCATGCAAAGGTTCTGCGCCTCAGCAAGAATTTGTGCAGGAAGTTGGTTTTGCATGATAGCTTTCTCCGACAAATGGTCTCCGATAATGCGCTATCTTAGCATGACTGGCATTTTAATGTTGATGATGTGTGTCGGGAGCAGCAACCTTTAGGCACCGGAAAGCCATATCGCTGCCAGCTTCATCATCTGCAGCATTAGCTATTTCGCTCTGCGATAAACAGCACTCTGCATATATAAACGGATAAACATAAATTTTATTTTCTTACTTAAAGAATAATTGCGCAGATAAGCCAGCAGGCAGCTTCTGACGGTATGTAGCTGTTTGTCAGAAAGGTGGAACTGATTTTTTCCAGCTAATTCTTTGATTCGTTTAAAACATTTTTCCATGACCAGCGCGAGCAGCGGGTGCTGACGCCGTGAATATCGGGTTTTAAGCGATTTATAAATCTCCATAACTGCAATCAGATCATTGATATCTTTACTGTTTACATGGGTTGACAGACTACCCTCCCGCACCCGGTAATTGACCAGTGGGATCTTAATCCGGGCAACGCTTGACGACGACAAATAGCACAACGGGATAGCTGCAATATCTTCGTAGATTAGCCCCTCAGGAAACTGAATGTTGTTGTTAGTCAGTAATGATCTTTTGTAAATTCTTGACCATGTGAACCATTTCGCCTGCCTGAATACCGGAATCAGGGAATCAGTCTCACCGCCATTAACGTTCTCTGTTGGCAGAGATGAACAACTGAAATATTCCGGGGAGCCTGTGTTTCGAATGATATTGGCATCGAATTCCACCAGATCAGCAGAAGAGTGTTTTATTTTCTTATTAAAGATATCGAAAAAATATTCGGTATAGCTATCATCTGAGTCAAGAAAAGAGACCCATGCTCCTGAACTGGCATTTAACCCGGCATTTCTGGCTGCAGAAATTCCTTTATTTTCCTGATCGATAATATGGATCTTTTTATTTTGATAACCAGCAATAGTAGTCACTATTTTCTCGCGGGTATCATCGGTAGAGCCATCATTAACAATAATAAGTTCGGCAGTGTCGTCCATATACCGGAGAACAGAAGAAAGACACTCTTCAATATACATTCCAACGTTATAGCAAGGTACAATAATACTTAATTCTATAGTCATTCTGGTGGCTTACGATAAGAAATGCTGTCTGGCAAAAGGGTATGCCTTTGCAGATTTCAGGTCAATGAAATTTAACTAATGCTTTCGGTTTCCATTCAGTTTACCAAAGAAAATTCGGCAGTGTTGTGGCTAAATAATAGCCAGTTTATTTACTGTCAGGCAGATGCTAAGTTAACTTAACTGACTAACTATTATCATGGTAATTGTTTCTTTTGCTAATTATAGCTGCCGGATTATCAGAATATTTTTATTAGTCATTAATAAAAAGCCTCAATATTATTTTTCGGCTGAACCCCGGCTTAGCTTCTGTGATATGCCGTTGTACGATTATATTCTGAAGCAGAAAAACTATTATGATTTACGTCGGAATAAATTAAAAATGTCGGTTTTGCCTTACCCGGTTTATTTCGTCAGACAGGGTAGAATTTCAGGAGGGGGAGAGAGAGGTGCAATAACTGGTGGTTGTACCGATGGATTGCTGAGATCCAGTCTGCTTTTTAGTTGGCGGACCTGACGTTAATTTATGCTATTATCCTGCCCCTGATCACAATCCACAGCAATTTAACGATGATTTCATGAATATTCAGACCGACACTCCTTTGGCCCGGGCTCCGCAACAGCAGGATAGCGCGAGTGCAGTTTTTCAGGCTGATCGCTTCTCAGTAGCCCCAATGCTCGACTGGACTGATCGGCATTGCCGCTATTTCCATCGTAAGCTGACAGCTGAGACGCTGTTGTACACCGAAATGGTGACTACCGGTGCGATTATCCATGGCAAAGGGGATTACCTCGCTTTTTCTCAGGAAGAGCAGCCCGTTGCACTGCAACTCGGCGGCAGTGATCCGCTGGCATTAGCGGAGTGTGCCCGACTGGCAGAACAGCGGGGCTACAGCGAGATTAACCTGAATGTCGGGTGCCCGTCTGATCGGGTACAGAATGGTCGTTTCGGGGCTTGCCTGATGGCTGAAGCAGAGCTGGTGGCCCGCTGTATTAAAGCGATGCGTGAGGTCGTGACTATTCCGGTGACGGTGAAAACCCGTATCGGGATCGATGAGCAGGACAGCTACCAGTTCCTTTGTGATTTTATCGGTACCGTGGCTGAGCAAGGTGACTGTGGTTCCTTTACTCTTCATGCCCGTAAAGCCTGGCTTTCAGGTCTGAGCCCGAAACAGAACCGTGAAATACCACCGCTGGATTACCCACGGGTTTATCAGCTTAAACGCGATTTCCCACATCTGCGGATGGGAATCAATGGCGGAATAAAGACCCTGGAAGAAGCAAAGGTCCATTTGCAGTATATGGATGGTGTGATGATGGGGCGTGAAGCCTATCAGAATCCCGGCTTGCTGGCTCAGGTCGATCAGCAAATTTTTGGTGCGGCAACTCCGGTGCCTGACTCTGCAGAGGTCGTTCGCTCAATGTATCCTTATATTGAAGCTGAACTCAGTCAGGGAACTTACCTCGGACACATTACCCGCCATATGCTGGGGCTGTTCCAGGGAATTCCGGGAGCAAGACAATGGCGTCGCCATTTAAGTGAAAATGCACATAAACCAGGTGCTGATGTTCGCGTAGTTGAGCAGGCACTGGCGCTGGTGGCAGAACGTTGATCATTTGCCGGAGATTTTCCGGCAAATATAAACTGATTTTCACACCACTCTTTAGTTATTTTCACCACTCCAGCTGAATATCTGATTTATTTTATTAATAAATTTCAGCGGGTTATGTTTTTTACTGGCTGGCACGATTCTTGTAATACTCCCTGCAGTCTGAAAATAGTCATTATTCGCTGAGGAGTGGATCATGGAATTATTATTTGTCGCCGGCTTTTTTGTTATGTTGCTGTTGACCGGTGTGTCGGTGATCGGTGTTCTGGCTGCCTTGCTGGTCGGTACCGTGGTAATGCTGCTATCTGGTTTCCTGTTTATCGCCCTGAAATTACTGCCCTGGCTATTACTGGCGGTAGCGGTTGCGTGGGTCTGGCAGACGTTTGGTCGTTCCCGTCCGGAGCGAGCAGCAAACCAGCGTTTTGACAAAACCATGTCAAAAATCAACAGGATGAACCAACGCTGGTAACCAATAAATGAACCGCAGAGATTTCACCGGCAATCTCCGGAAATGTGAAACAGCACATATTTTTTACTGACAAAATCTGCGATGATATTTCCAGATGTTCACAGGAATTTATCGCTCTGACCCTACACCAGCGCGAACTAAAAAGAAAAAAAGGGCTTCCTTCGGGAAGCCCTTTTACATTGCCAGAAAATAAATGTCTGAAGAAAATTCAGGGGATCAGCAAGCTGGACCCGCGGGTCGCACGGCTTTCCAGTTGACGATGGGCTTCTGCCGCATCTTTCAGCGCGAATTTCTGAGATTCCGGAACATCGACTTTAATGGCTCCGCTGGCCAGCAGAGTGAACAATTCATGGCTGGCGGCATCCAGTTCGGCAGCATTAGTGATATAGCCGAACAACGATGGTCGGGTCACAAACAGCGAGCCTTTCTGGTTAAGAATAGCCAGATTTACCCCGGTGACCGGACCGGAAGAGTTTCCGAAACTGACCATCAGCCCACGCCGTTGCAGGCTGTCCAGTGAAGCTTCCCAGGTATCGTGACCTACCGAGTCATAAACAACCGGCACTTTTTTGCCATCAGTCAGGTCGCGAACCCGCTCCGCAATATTCTCTTCCCGGTAATTGATGGTTGCCCACGCCCCGGCATCGGTCGCGATTTTTGCTTTTTCTGCTGAACCCACGGTACCAATTAACCGGGCGCCAAGTGCTTTGGCCCACTGGCAGGCAATCAGTCCCACTCCGCCTGCGGCGGCATGGAACAGGAAAGTTTCACCGGCAGTGACCGGGTAAGTCTGGCGTAGCAGATACTGAACTGTCAGCCCTTTCAGGAAAGAGGCTGCGGCCTGCTCATAAGAAATGCTGTCCGGTAGCACCACCAGACGATCTTCATTCACAATATGGCTTTCACTGTAGGCCCCTGCCGTCGACTGAGCATAGACTACTCGATCGCCGGGTTTTACCCTGCTGACCGACTTACCGGTTTGGGTCACAATCCCGGCAGCTTCAGTTCCCAGGCCTGCAGGCAGTGAAGGAGGTGGATATAAGCCACTGCGGAAATAAGTATCAATGTAGTTAATACCAATGGCTTTGTTTTCTACTACCACATCATGTTCGCCGGGCTCAGGCAGGGAAAATGCTGCCCATTCCAGAACTTCCGGCCCGCCATGTTGGGCATACTGAATACGGTTTGGCATAACAGCTCCTGTGAAAACGTTGTGAACGCCTGGTGTACAGGGCGACAATCCAGTGGAAAAAAAAGTATACTGTGACGCCCCCTTGTTTAACACTGGTAATGATATTCACTATGGCAGGAAATAAACCCACGAACAAATCCAATGAAACCCGCGACCGTCAGCTGGAAGGGGTAAAAATGCCCCCGCACTCTGTCGAAGCCGAACAGTCGGTGCTCGGGGGATTGATGCTGGATAATGCGCGCTGGGATAACGTTTCCGAGCGGGTAGTGGCCGAAGATTTTTACAGCCGTCCACATCGGTTAATTTTTTCCGAGATGCAGCGTTTGCTGGAACTGGGACAACCGATTGACCTGATTACCCTGTCGGAATCACTGGAAACCCGTGGTGAGCTGGAAATGGTCGGGGGGTTTGCCTACCTGGCTGAACTGGCAAAAAATACTCCAAGTGCTGCTAACATCGGTGCCTATGCGGATATTGTCCGTGAGCGGGCAGTGGTGCGCGAAATGATTTCTGTAGCTAACGAAATCGCAGATGCAGGCTTTGATCCGCAAGGGCGCAGCAGTGAGGATCTTCTGGATCTGGCTGAATCCAGCGTGTTTAAGATCGCCGAAAAGCGATCTAATAAAGACGATGGTCCGCAGAATATTGAGCAGGTACTGGAAGCTACCATCAACCGGATTGAGTCGCTGGTAGGCACTCCCCATGATGGTGTGACAGGGGTAGATACCGGTTATCAGGATCTGAACAAGAAAACGGCGGGATTACAGGGGTCGGACTTAATTATCGTGGCAGCCCGTCCGTCGATGGGGAAAACGACTTTCGCCATGAACCTGTGTGAGAACGCAGCGATGTTGCAGGATAAGCCAGTGCTGATTTTCAGCCTGGAGATGCCCAGTGAGCAGCTGATGATGCGTATGTTGGCCTCATTATCGCGAGTGGACCAGACCCGAATCCGTACCGGACAACTGGATGATGAAGACTGGTCACGTATTTCCGGCACGATGGGCATTCTGCTGGAAAAGAAAAATATGTTTATTGATGACTCTTCCGGTCTGACTCCAACCGAAGTACGTTCACGGGCACGGCGTATCTTCAGGGAAAACGGCGGTCTGAGCATGATTATGATCGACTACCTGCAACTGATGCGGGTTCCCGCGCTCTCTGATAACCGTACACTGGAAATTGCCGAAATATCCCGTTCACTCAAAGCGCTGGCAAAAGAGCTGAATGTGCCGGTAGTCGCACTGTCTCAGCTTAACCGTTCTCTGGAGCAACGTGCTGATAAACGGCCAGTCAATTCTGACTTGCGTGAATCCGGGTCGATTGAGCAGGATGCGGATTTAATCATGTTTATTTATCGTGATGAGGTCTATCACGAGAACAGCGACCTGAAAGGTATTGCGGAAATCATTCTTGGTAAACAGCGTAACGGCCCAATCGGTACTGTCAGACTGACATTTAATGGCCAGTGGTCTCGTTTCGATAATTATGCTGGTCCACAGTATGATGATGAGTAACCACCGCTACATGGCCAACTGATTAAAAATAGTGTTGGACAACCCCCTAAAAAATACGGTTATCTGTGATGATGTACTTACAGCATCACGGAATAACGCATGACCAGAATTGATGATTACGATATAAAAATTCTCACGCTGCTGCAGTCGAATGGCCGGCTGACTAATCAGGAGCTGAGTGATCTGGTAGGGTTATCCGCTTCCCAGTGTTCCAGGCGCCGTATTCATCTGGAACAGACCGATAAAATCCTTGGTTATTATGCCAGATTGTCTCCGGATACGATTGGTCCGGAAATTACCGGGCTTATTGAAGTCCGGTTAATGAACCATACCCCGGCCTACGTCAATGATTTCCATCAGCATGTTGCTGCTAATCCTGCCATTACCGATGCCTATAAAACCACCGGAGATGCCGACTATTTGCTGAAAGTGACGGTGGGTGATCTCAACTCCCTGAGTGCGCTGATAAGTCAGTTGGTGGCGGGTCATCAGAGTGTTGCTCACGTGAAAACATCAGTGATACTCAACCGTATTAAAGAAGGCGGGATCATGCTGCCTGGTAACGAACTGCCCGTGAAATAATCAACAACGGTTAACTATTATCGTGCATTTTTTGCCAATTAATGCATAAATGGTGCATCAGGATTCATTCCGGTGCACGAAGTGCTGATCTCCCGTCCGGGGGTTACACCCTGTATCTGCTCCTGACTTCTGTAATATCAATAAGATAATAATCCGCCCCCGCAGACTGCCGGTCACGGCCGTCAGTGTGGCGCGTTTTTTGCTTACACAACACTTTGCACTCATTGATCAATTAGGGTTTGGCTATGACAGTAATAAAAACTGCGGCAGAAGAGACCGTGCCGCACAGTCTGGTGGAAGATGCACTGGCGATTTTGTTTGGCACCTTACTGGTGTCTTTCGGCATCATTATGCTGAAACAAGCGGGGGCTTTGACGGGAAGTACCGCAGGGATTGCGTTTTTGATTAGTTATGTCACACCGTTGTCTTTCGGTTCGGCATTTTTTCTGATCAATTTACCGTTTTACTGGCTGGCGGTTCGCCAGATGGGCTGGGAATTTACCCTGAAAACGTTCAGTGCGGTTGGGCTGGTGTCATTGTTTACCCACCTGCATCCATTATTTATTCATTTTTCTCAGCTTAACCCTTTCTATGCAGCCCTGTTTGGTAATATTGTGATGGGCATGGGATTCATTGTGTTATTCCGCCATAAAGCCAGTCTGGGTGGCATTAACATTCTGGCACTCTGGCTGCAGAAACGAATTGGTCTGCGTGCCGGTAAACTGCAAATGTGCGTCGATACCTGTGTGGTACTGGCCTCGCTGTGGGTGGTTTCACTGCCTATGCTGCTGGCATCGGTATGTGGTGCCATAATACTGAATCTGATTATTGCAATGAATCACCGTCCTGGCCGCTATATGGTCTGAACAGGCAGCGGCTCAATAACATAGATAATGATGGAGAAGTACAACGTGTTTCAACATGTCGATGCCTATGGCGGCGATCCCATCCTTTCGCTGATGGAAAAATTCAAAGAAGACCCGCGTCCGGCTAAAGTTAACCTGAGTATCGGTCTCTATTATAACGAACAGGGGATCATTCCTCAGTTACAGGCTGTGGCAGATGCAGAGAAACGCCTGCAAAGCGCCCCGGGTCAGGCATCGCTTTACCTGCCAATGGAAGGTATTGCTGCATATCGTAAAGCCATCGTTACCCTGTTATTTGGTGAAAATAACCCACTGGCGGAAAGCGGCCGTATTGCCTGCATTCATACCCTTGGTGGTTCTGGTGCACTGAAAGTAGGTGCTGACTTTCTGAAAGCCTACTTCCCGGGTTCTGACGTTTGGGTCAGCGATCCTACCTGGGAAAACCACATCGCGATTTTCGCTGGTGCTGGTTTTAAAGTGAACCGCTATCCGTGGTATGACCATGAAACTCACGGAGTAAAATTTGCTGAGTTCATCGATACACTGAACGGCCTGCCGGAACAAACTATCGTATTACTGCATCCGTGCTGTCACAACCCAACCGGGGCCGACCTGACGCCTGCGCAATGGGATCAGACGATTGAAGTACTGAAAGCTCGCAAACTGATTCCGTTTATGGATATCGCTTATCAGGGCTTTGGTGCCGGAGCTGAGCAGGACTGTTACGCTATTCGCGCTGCAGCAAAAGCAGGGCTGCCAGCGCTGGTCAGTAACTCTTTCTCCAAAATCTTCTCATTGTATGGTGAGCGTGTTGGTGGGTTATCCGTGCTGTGTGAAAGCAGTAACGAAGCCGATTGCGTTCTTGGACAGCTGAAAGCAGCTATCCGTCGTAACTACTCCAGCCCGCCGACTCACGGTGCAACGCTGGTTATGACCATTCTGAATGACAGTGAGCTGCGGGCCAGCTGGCTGGCAGAGCTGGAAGAGATGCGGGTGCGTATTCTTGATATGCGCCAGGCTCTGGTGACTGCTCTGAGCCATGCGCTGCCAGGCCGTGATTTCAGCTACCTGGAGAAACAACGCGGGATGTTCAGCTATACCGGACTGAGCGCGCAGCAGGTTGACAGATTACGCGAAGAATTTGGTGTGTATCTGATCGGCAGTGGCCGTATGTGTGTTGCCGGGCTTAACAGCCGCAATATCCATCAGGTCGCCGAAGCTTTCGCTGCTGTAATGTAACTGCCCAGTAAACGGCGCATTATTGTAAATACGGGCCCTGGAAAGGGCCCTTTTTTATGTCTGAAAATCAGTAATACTGAAACTGTTAAATCTGTAGTGCAGTGTTTAATATTCAGGCCGGTCAACTGGCTTATTGTGTGCCTGTTATCGCTGATTCTGTACCGCTGATGTTTCCCGGGAGTTAAATCCGGCCTTTCCGGTCAGGTTCGTTTTACCCCCGGGTTGCACGTAGCTTCTGAAAGCAGTCTCAGTAAGATTTGAATGAAACCTGAGACAAAAACAACAGGTCGTACTGGCCTGGAGGTTTTAGACATTCCCGGTGTGTTTATTTTTTTAGGTGCGACTGGCGGATTTTAATTTCTCCGGTACTCCAGGTGTCTTCCGGGCTGGCTGTCGAATCCAGCAGACGGTTCAGTGCTTCATGAATCTGCCGATCGACCCGCTGGCTCACGGTCGTGAGTTGTCGTGAAGCACTACCCGCTTCATCTATATCATCAAATCCGGCAATTCCCAGCGGAGGTAATCCCAGTTGCATCTGCTGATCCATCACCCCTAAAGCCAGAATGTCGTTTTCACAAAACAGTGCATCAACGCGCTCTGCCGCTGGCGTAGTTTCAATATACCTGGCATAAGCATCGGCGGCGGCATGTCTGTCATAGTGCCCGGCCACTAACATCACTGATAACTCTTTGCCTGATTCGGCCAGGCCATCACGAAAGCCCTGCATACGAAACAGATGGTTAGAAGGGGCTTCCGGGCCTTTCATATAGCCATAACGGGCAAAGCCTTGTGGTGCCATCAATCGGGCAATCTCTTTCCCTGCGTCATAGCCGTTGTTGTAAATCCGGTCAAACCTGACCAGTTCACTGTTACGCCCCACCTGAACCAGCGGCACATGATGCAGATTTTCTGCCATGGCAATTACGTTTTCGCTTAGTACAGCCCCTAAAAACAGAATCCCGTCAACCTGTAGCTGGTCGGCCAGTGACAGTACTTCGGTATCATTAACCCCGGAAAGATTAATCAGCAGGGCAATACAGCCACGATTTTGCAGTTGTTTGGTAGCTTCATTTAGCAGTATCAGACAGTGCGGGTTTTTCATTTCATCGATAACAATACCAATGATATTGGTCTGCTTTTTCGACAGACTGCGCGCCAGAAGATTAGGCTTATACCCCAACTTTATCGCCGCTTCCCTGACCTTTGTTCTGGATTTTTCGGAGATAGATGACCCTTCGGTAAATGCTCTGGAGACCGTCCATTTCGAGACGCCTGCAGCTTTAGCCACATCACTTGCTGTGGCTTTACCAGATTTTATTGATTCGTCGTTATCGGTCATGATGAGTGTCACGCTTTAATTGTGTTGTTTTTAACCCAGGGATAGCGGGGATCCTTCCCCAAAAATACAAGATATCAACGGGTAGTCGAACCCGCGAAAATGCTGTATTGCAGGCATCAGAGCGTGTAATAAACAGCAGATCAGGTTTTAAGGTGATGAGCTGATGACACAAACAGCTGACTGTGTTTACGAAGCATTTCGTTCAGTGTTACGGGAAGTACTGAAGGCATTATAGCGGGGGAGTGAGCGCAGAGAAATGATAAGCCGGTAAATTGCAGCAGCTTCCCTGATCTTTGCAGACCAGGGAGGCAGGGATCTTATAACGTTCCGGTCATATACTGTGCTTCGCCGTAGCCAAAGCTCCAGTCGCCTTTGTTATTACTGATAAAAGAGATCATCAGGTCATTGCCTTCAATCCCGCAAACGCGCTGGAATTCTTCTGCCAGGCGCTTCATAAATAATTGTTTTTGTTCATCGCTACGCGGGCTGGTAAATACCCGAACCATGACAAATTTTTCCGTGCGGCTGAATCCCAGTCCGGTATCCTGAAATACCATATTGCGGGCTTTGTTTTCCTGAACAATCTGATAACGATCCCGCTCCGGAACTTTAAATGCTTCCAGTACCACCTGATGTGCAGTATCCAGCAAAGTCTGGATATCATTTTCGCTACGACCTTCAATCATATCAAATTGTAATAATGGCATTATGCTGCTCCTGAGCCCGGGAAATTGTTGTTATTCTGTCGTGTAAACCGGTGCAGAAAAAGCGCTGACAGCGAATTGATTGTTTTTCTGAGTGAACAATAATGATGAAACAAAGCCATGCTGATGCATTGTGGAGCCATTTGCACTGGCTGAGGGTACTGGCCGAAAAAGGCAGTTTTACCCGTGCCGCTGAGCAGCTGGAAGTGAGCAAAGCGGCCATGAGCCAGAAGATAAAAGAGCTGGAATCGATAGCCGGCGTCGCGTTAGTTCAACGTACCACCCGGAGTGTACGCCTGACTTACGAGGGCCAAAAGCTGGTGGATGAGATACGCGAACCTTTTGAACAGATAGAACAAAGCTTTAATGCTCTGCGGGATGCCAGCGGACCATTGCGTGGAGTGGTGCGGGTCACGGCCCCGGTAGCTTTTGCCCGTCAACAATTAGTGGGACATATTCGCAGCTTTCTGCAGCAGTATCCGGAGGTTCTGATTCAGCTGGAAGTTTCAGACCAGTTAGTTTCACTCAGTAGTGAAGGATACGATCTGGCGGTGAGGCACAGTCATCGTTTGCCGGAAACCCATGTAGTGTTACCGCTCTGCAATACCAGAACTTTGTTGGTGGCAGCTCCGGATTATCTGGCTGCTCATGGAGTACCGGATGACCCCCGCCAGCTGGCAGAGCATAGCTGCCTTTACTATCCGCGCGGCAATGAACGACCGCAATGGCGGTTATCTCATCCACAAACCGGTGAAACCCGGTCGGTGGCAGTTAAGGGCGGGTTTGCGACCAATAACAGCGAGTCGATTCGTGATGCTGCCATCAGCGGGTTGGGGATAGCAATGCTGCCGGATTTCAGTGCCAGAGCGGCTCTGGAAAACGGAGAGTTAATCCCGGTGCTGGATGAGTGGCAGGTGGTGGGTGGATTTGCGGATAAAATATGGCTGGTCAGGCCGTATTCGGCACAGGTACCCCGTGCCGTTACGGTATTCAGCCACTGGCTGAGAGAAGGTTTTCAGAACAGCCGTTGAAATTCCCTGCCAGTGACTGGCTACCCGGGTTAGCTTTACCGGGCTGTGGCTTATTTCTGCCCCATTCTGGCAAACGCTTCCGGGTACCTTGCTCCGGCAATATTTTCCGGCCGGAAACTTTGTTCCAGGGCCTGTTTCTCGGCATCTGTCAGCAGTATCGCTGCCGCGGCCACATTCTGCTCAATGTACGGGATTTGTTTAGAGCCGGGGATTGGAATAATGTCTTCTCCCTGAGCCAGCACCCAGGCTAACGCTATCTGTGCCACAGTACAGCCTTTTTCTGCTGCAATCTGTTGGATGATCTTCAGCTGGCGCTGGTTAGCCTCTGCATTTTCTGCCTGAAATCGTGGTAGTGTTTTTCTGAAATCACCTTCCTGCAATTGTGCCGCGGAAGCGATAGTTCCGGTCAAAAATCCTCTGCCAAGCGGGCTGAAGGGTACGAACGTGATACCCAGTTCCCGACAGGTATCCAGTACTCCATTGGTTTCTACATCGCGAGTCCAGAGGGAATATTCACTCTGTAATGCGGCAATGGGATGGACTGCATGGGCGCGACGCAGAGTGTCCGCTGAGACCTCTGACAGGCCTATCATTCGTACTTTTCCTTCGGTAACCAGATCGGCCATAGCACCGATACTCTCTTCAATGGGTATCTGAGGATCGACCCGGTGCAAATAATAGAGGTCAATAACATCGGTTTGCAGGCGTTTCAGAGAAGCTTCGGCGACCGCTCTGGTATTTTCAGGGCTGCCATCAGTCCCGGTAATCTCACCAAAATCAGTACGCTGGCGATTAAATGTCAGGCCAAACTTAGTGGCAATCGTGACCTGATCCCGACAGGATTTCAGCGCATTACCCAGCAAAATTTCATTCCGATAGGGGCCATACACTTCAGCAGTGTCAAAAAAGGTGACCCCGAGCGCGACTGCATGCTGTAGTGCCTGCAGAGAGGCTTTATCATCAGTCGCGCCATAAGACTGGCTCATACCCATACAGCCCAGCCCGACAGCAGAGACCTGAGTGTTTCCCAGAGTGCGATAATTCATGATGTTTCCCTGTGATAATTATTGGTTGATTCACTCATCATAAGTCGCATTACTCTGTATGATAACCGCTACAATCATTATCAGGTCATTCTAAAATTTAGAACAATGGATCGAATTCAGCTTTCACAACTGGTGGTATTTGTTACCGTGGCTGGCACCGGTAGCTTCCGTGCCGCCGCGACACAACTGGGGATTGCACCCTCTGCGGTCAGCCATGCAGTTTCAAGCCTGGAAAGCAGCCTGGGTATCAGACTGCTGGCACGTACTACCCGTTCGACCCAACCCACCGAAGAAGGCTATCTGTTGCTATCGCGGGTCAACGGGCCGCTATCGGATATCGGTAATGCGCTGGCGGAAGTGCCGGATCTGACCGGCAAGCCGTGTGGACCATTGCGCCTGACTATGCCTTCTCTGGCAGCAGAGCAGCTGGTGGTACCACGTTTACCTGAGTTTATGGCGCGCTTTCCGCAGATTGAGCTGGATATTCGTACTGCCGATGGGTTTGAGGATATTGTGCAAAGTGGTTGCGATGCAGGGATCCGGCTGGGAGAAAACCTGGAAGCAGATATGATTGCAATCCCGTTGGACCGGCCTCGCCGTAGCCTGATTGTAGCCAGCCCGGCTTACTTTGCTGATCATCCTGAGCCCCGTCACCCCCGGGATTTGAGTGAGCATAACTGCATTCGTCGCCGTTTTCAGAGTGGCCGTGTTTACCGCTGGGAACTCACTCAGAATAGTCAGCCATTCAGTATTGAAGTCACAGGCAATCTGATTTTGCCTCAGCAATCTCTGATTCGCCAGGCGGCACTGGACGGTATCGGGCTGGCTTTCTTGTTTGAAGAGTCGGTGGCGGAGGATCTACGGGCAGGGCGGCTGAAATCAGTGATGGAGGCCTGGTGTCCGGAATTTAATGGCTTTTTCCTGTATTACCCGTCAAGACGACAGATGCGTCCTGCGTTGCGGGCCTTTATCGATTTTTATCGTTATCAGAATAAGTAAGCTGCAAGAGGTCCATGGATGGGGCGGAGGGTTGCAGAGAAATAAGTGATGGCGGCCGGAGCCGCCGCCATCGCTTGTGGTCAAACGATTATGCTGCCGCGCTATTTCGTAGTGTATTGATATCAATAACAAAACGATATTTTACATCGCTTTTCAGCATCCGCTCGTAAGCATCGTTGATCTGTGCAATATCAATCAGTTCAATGTCGGAAATGATATTGTGTTTACCACAGAAATCGAGCATTTCCTGAGTTTCAGCAATTCCGCCAATCAGAGAACCTGAAACACTGCGACGTTTGAAAATCAGGCTGGCAACACTGGGTGCCGGATGGTCATGTTCAGGAACGCCGACCAGAGTCATATTTCCGTCGCGTTTCAGCAGATTAATAAACGGGGTCAGATCGTGCTGGGCTGCAACAGTGTTCAGAATAAAATCGAAACTGTTGGTGTGTTTTGCCATCTGGTCCGGATCTTTAGACACGACCACTTCATCAGCACCCAGACGTTTACCATCGGCAATTTTAGACGGAGAAGTCGTAAACAGCACCACTTTGGCTCCCATCGCGTGAGCGATTTTCACTCCCATATGCCCAAGCCCGCCCAGTCCGACAATACCCACTTTCTGACCAGGACCGACTTTCCAGTGGCTCAGCGGAGAATAAGTGGTGATACCGGCACAGAGCAGCGGCGCGACGCCAGCCAGATCCAGATTTTCAGGAACCCGCAATACGAAATCTTCATGAACCACAACATCTGAGGCATAACCACCGAAGGTCACTTTGCCATCAAACCGGTCTTTACCGTTATAAGTGGACACAAATCCGTTTTCACAATACTGCTCCAGGCCATCCTGACAGCTTGGACAACTGCGACAGGAATCAACCATACAGCCGACACCAACAATATCACCGGTTTTAAATTTGGTGGTGGCGCTGCCGGTAGCAATAATACGGCCAACAATTTCGTGCCCCGGAACAACCGGGAAAACAGTGTTATGCCACTCATTGCGCGCCTGGTGAAGGTCAGAATGGCAGACTCCGCAAAACAAAACTTCAATCTGCACATCATGTTCGCGAAGCTGACGTGGCTGGTAGCTGAACGGAGCGAGAGGGGATTTTTCGTTCTGTGCGGCGTAAGCATGGATAATATTCATTATTTCTCCTGTCAGACAGACAACAAACACTCCCGCACGGGGATCGTGCGGGAGAGTGAACCTGAACTTCAGGATAGTCTCTGACAGGGAAAATAGGTATGCCTGATTGTCGCTGAATGTTGCCTGTTTCTGCAATTCAGAGAGAAACAGGCAAATCCAGCGGAGAAGGGAACTAAATATAACCTGATGAAATTATTTAGTTTTAAGCAACGGTTTCAGGAAGCGCGCAGTATGTGATTCTGCACATTCCACCACCGTTTCCGGCGTACCAGCGATCAGAATCTCTCCTCCGCCACTACCGCCTTCAGGGCCCAGATCGACAATCCAGTCAGCTGTTTTAATCACATCGAGGTTATGTTCAATCACCACGATGGTATTTCCCTGATCACGCAGTTGGTGCAGTACTGCCAGCAGTTGCTGAATATCGGCAAAGTGCAGACCGGTGGTCGGCTCATCCAGAATATACAGTGTCTGACCGGTGCCCCGTTTCGATAATTCACGAGCCAGTTTCACACGCTGTGCCTCACCGCCTGACAGGGTGGTGGCAGATTGCCCCAGACGAATATAGGACAACCCGACATCCATCAAAGTCTGCAGCTTACGTGATAACGCAGGGACAGCTTCAAAGAAATCACGGGCTTCTTCGATAGTCATTTCCAGTACTTCGTGGATATTCTTGCCTTTGTACTTCACTTCCAGGGTTTCACGGTTATAGCGTTTCCCCTTGCACTGATCACAGGGCACATAGATATCCGGCAGGAAGTGCATTTCAACTTTAATCACCCCGTCGCCCTGACAGGCTTCACAACGTCCTCCACGAACGTTAAAACTGAAGCGTCCCGGGGTGTAACCACGGGTACGTGCCTCAGGAACTCCGGCAAATAATTCTCGTACCGGAGTAAAGATACCGGTATAAGTCGCCGGGTTAGAACGCGGAGTACGTCCAATCGGGCTCTGGTCGATATCGATAACTTTGTCAAAATGCTCCAGGCCGTTGATATCACGGTAAGGCGCTGGCTCTGACAGCGTTGCACCATTTAACTGGCGCTGGGCAATCGGGAATAACGTATCGTTGATCAGTGTCGATTTACCTGAACCTGAAACTCCGGTAATACAGGTAAACAAGCCGACCGGTAAGGTCAGGGTGACATCTTTAAGGTTATTTCCCCGTGCACCGGTCAGTTTCAGCACTTTAGCCGGATCGCCTTTGACCCGCTCAGCCGGAACTTCAATTTTCCGTTTGCCACTCAGGAACTGGCCTGTCAGAGAGTTTTCGTTGGCCATAATGCTGTTAACATCACCCTCGGCCACCACCTGACCACCATGCACCCCGGCTCCCGGACCGATATCGATGACATGATCGGCGGCGCGGATAGCATCCTCGTCATGCTCGACCACAATCACGGTATTTCCCAGATTACGCAGATGAATCAGCGTACTCAGAAGACGTTCATTATCGCGCTGGTGCAGTCCAATGGACGGTTCATCCAGCACATACATCACGCCAACCAGTCCGGCCCCAATCTGGCTGGCCAGACGGATGCGCTGGGCTTCCCCACCGGACAGTGTTTCGGCTGAACGGGAGAGTGACAGATAATTCAGGCCGACATTCACCAGAAAACTGAGTCGTTCGCTGATCTCTTTCAGTACTTTCTCGGCAATCGCAGCCCGCTGGCCGGTCAGTTGCAGTGAGCCAAAAAATTCTGTCGCATGGCCGATACTCATTTCCGAAATCTGCGGCAGGGTAGTCTCAGCAACAAACACATTGCGAGCCTCTTTGCGCAGACGGGTGCCGTCACAGCTGGCACAGGAACGGTTGCTAATATATTTCGCCAACTCTTCGCGCACTGCATTGGATTCCGTTTCTTTGTAACGGCGCTCCATATTATGCAGCACACCTTCGAACGGATGACGACGCACCGAGGTGTCACCACGATCATTAACATACTTAAATTCGATGTTTTCTTTGCCCGAACCGTTGAGGATCACTTTCCGGATGTTATCGCTCAGGGTGTTGAATGGAGCTTCGATATCGAAATGGTAATGCTCGCTCAGTGAGCGCAGCATCTGGAAATAGTAGAAATTCCGTCGATCCCAGCCACGGATAGCTCCACCGGCCAGAGAGATCTCTTCGTTCTGGATCACCCGTTGCGGATCAAAAAACTGCTGCACGCCCAGGCCATCACAGGTCGGACAGGCACCGGCCGGGTTGTTAAAGGAAAACAGCCGCGGTTCCAGTTCGCGCATGCTGTAACCACAGACAGGGCAGGCAAAATTAGCTGAAAACAGTAGCTCTGGCACCGAACTGTCATCCATATCGGCGACAATCGCAGTTCCGCCGGACAGTTCCAGCGTAGTTTCGAACGACTCGGCCAGACGGGTGGCCAGATCATCACGAACTTTAAAACGATCGACCACCACTTCGATGGTGTGTTTTTTCTGTAATTCGAGTTTTGGCGGATCAGAGAGATCGCAGACTTCTCCGTCGATCCTTGCGCGGATATATCCCTGGGCTGCCAGGCCTTCCAGTGTTTTGCTGTGCTCACCTTTACGGTCTTTGATAATCGGAGCCAGCAGCATCAGGCGGTTGCCTTCAGGTTGTTGCAGGACCTGGTCAACCATCTGGCTGACGGTTTGTGCCGCCAGTGGAACACCGTGATCCGGGCAGCGTGGCTCACCAACGCGGGCAAACAGCAAACGCAGATAATCGTGAATTTCGGTAATAGTACCGACTGTCGAACGCGGGTTATGTGATGTCGATTTCTGTTCGATAGAAATAGCCGGAGACAGACCTTCGATATGATCGACATCCGGTTTTTCCATCAGTGATAAAAACTGACGGGCGTAAGCCGACAGCGATTCAACATACCGACGCTGACCTTCCGCATACAGCGTGTCGAAGGCCAGTGACGATTTACCTGAACCAGACAAACCCGTGACTACGACCAGCTTGTCACGGGGGATAATCAGATTGATGTTTTTCAGGTTATGGGTGCGGGCACCCCGTACTTCGATCTTATCCATTCACCTTTCCCGGATTATCAGCGTCGTCCATGCCTGCAGACGAGACATGGGGAGAATCAAACACACCATTATGGCATAAAAAATAAACTGATTAAATATCCAGTGGTTTACAGAAAAAGCGGTGCGGGGTTCCGATAGCACAAACAACACCAGGATACGAAAGCCGGGTAAGAGAGCAGTGTAGTGCTGTGGCGGTATCGTACCGGAACCCGGCTATCGTCTTAAGGGACAGGGGATTGTATTTTTTATTTTCGGCTTTCGGTGGGCGACAGAGTGACCGTTACATTGTGATTAAAAAGTGTGTCACTGGCACGGGGTTGAGGGCCATCACAAGCGTCTGTCTGTCGGAATTTACGGCCAGGAGGTCTGCAGATGGAAGCCGGTTCGAAAGTATCAATAACATCACGTGACGTGGTATGATTATCCGCTTAGACTCAGAGCAATTATTCTTCAGGAGAGACCTATATGGCCAGTCGCGGCGTAAACAAAGTAATTCTTGTCGGGAATCTGGGGCAGGACCCGGAAATCCGTTATATGCCAAATGGTGGTGCGGTTGCCAACATTACACTGGCCACGTCGGAAAGCTGGCGTGATAAGCAGACTGGTGAGAACAAAGAGATCACCGAATGGCACCGTGTGGTTCTGTTCGGCAAACTGGCCGAAGTTGCCGGTGAATATCTGCGTAAAGGTTCTCAGGTATATATCGAAGGTCAGCTGCGTACCCGCAAATGGCAGGATCAGGGTGGACAGGATCGTTACACTACCGAAGTTGTGGTTAACGTAGGTGGCACCATGCAAATGCTGGGCGGCCGTCAGCAGGGTGGTAACGGCGGCGCTCCGGCTGGCGGACAGAACAACAATGGCTGGGGCCAGCCACAGCAGCCTCAGGGCGGCAACCAGTTCAGCGGCGGCGGCAGTGCTCCGGCAGCACGCCCTCAGCAGAACAGTGCACCGGCCAGCAGCGAACCACCAATGGATTTCGATGACGATATCCCGTTCTGAATGACATATATTTAAGATTGTTAAGTAAATTTCAAACTGGTTTATTTAACTAGTTGGTTTTACTGGCTATAAATGGAAAACATAACCCTTTTAATGTGTAAACATTAGAAGGGTTTTTTTGTTTATAGTCCACCCCTGTAACCTTAAAAAATCGTACAATTTAAAAATTGTAAACTTAGAAGTCTTTGGCTATTCTTGTTTTGTCAATGAGGGTGGTGCAATGAAAATAGAGCTAGTCACACATAAGACGGGTGAGCAGATACCAATAATGCTGGATGCTTCTGGTATGCCAGTAGTTTTGCCCAATGAGTTTATCCTAGCCAGACGATCCCTCAGTACCAACACATTGGTTCGGAATTTGAGAGAGCTGTCAGTGCTCTATCGTTGGCTGGATAAATCAAGTTGTGATCTATCTGCGAAATTACTGGCTCAAAACTCATTCAACGAAGCTGAATTAAAAGGTGGTATGGTCGAAGCTTTAAGAATCGATCAGTCCAATGGACGTATAAGTGCCGTAGCGCCTAATACCTTTAATCAACGGCTAACAACTATCCGGCAATTTATCAGTTGGTGCATGGACGTACTGACTAGTCAGTTGCCCCTATCTTCCTTGGACTATGAGCGTTTAAGGGAGAGGAAGTCATTTTTGCTCAATACGTTGGATGGTAGCTTTATGTCTGCCACACCAATGAGAAAGAGTCTTCGAAAGGGCCTAAATGAGGCTGAAGTTGATTTCTTACTTGAGGTATTGCACCCCGAAACTGAGCAGGGTTTTGGACGAGATTCTGCTGTAAAGTTTAGAAATTATGTATCTGTTGGGCTGATGCTATTTTGTGGTTTAAGGCCTGGTGAGCTGCTTAGCCTCAGGGTAGAAGATATTCAGGTTGGTGCGATTTCGGCGATAAAGGTTGAACGTAGACCAGCGGATCCGCTAGATGTAAGGCGACCCAGGCCTCAAATAAAGCGTAATGGTCGAGTCATTCCGATTGAAAATAAGCAATTTGCATTTGCTTTGAATGAGTACATTGTTACTTGGCGTGAAGTGCTTGAAAGTAAAAGCCAAGACGAATCAGATTATTTAATCTTGAGTGATGAGGGGGCGCCTTTATCACAATCCTCAATTACACAGTTTTTTCAATTGTTGCGATCGCAATACGCTGACCATCTTCCTGACAACTTAACGGCCAAGTCTCTTAGGCATACATTTTCATCTCGGCTTGAGCGGGTGTTGCGTGCTTCAGGAATGGATGAACAGCGCAGAAGAGAAGCGCTGGCCTTGCTGCGTGGCGATAGTAGTTTGGAATCGCAAGATACTTACATAGCCCAAGAAGTAGAAGAGCAGGCAATCAAGTCGTTGAAGCGTTACCAGGCTGAAATAATGTCAGAGAGGTAGCCGGAGTGAACACAAGATTATCGAAAACACAGGCCGTCGGGCAGTTTTGGTCTGAGATAGAGATATTAATTACCCGTGAAGGAAAGGAAGTTGATATATCCGGTGATATTTGGAGGTTGCCGTATTCAACGCGGGATAATTCAACCCTGAATTTCACTAAGATCATTAACTCCGAAATCAGAGAATCGTTCAAAGGTCATGTTGCCGACCGACTTAAGCGAATATCTACCCACGCGGGCTATGCAGCGTATCAGGATGTCTGGAGAGAGGTGCTGAGACATTGGGATAACCCAGCACCTCAAATTGATACAGAGTCGCACTTAATAGACCTGTTTGAAATTGCTATCAATCGTGCTCGTTCACAAAAAAGGTTATGGGCAATGTACAGGCCCATACAATGGTACATCTGGAACGCGGACAATAATCCAGAATATGGCTTTTCGGAAATTTATGCACAAGAACTCGAGGCCTTAGAGTTACCAGGGAACCCGAAAGGTGAAGCTGTTCGGATGGAAGATCCCGAAAGTGGTCCTCTGCACAAGTCTCTTGAACTACCTCTCTTAGTCAATGCACTTAAGTCGGATGAGGGGCGATCATTAGAACATTTGCATCAGAGGGTTGTGGTTGCTCTTTCCATAGCAATTGGTCGTAACCCGGCTAACCTAACATTTCTGCGTGAGTCTGATTTTGAACGGCTGGCTCCCGGAGGTGAGGACCCGTGCTACATCATTCGGATGCCGAGAATTAAAAAGCGATTTGTGAATCCAAGAGACGATCTTTTGGCTGAATATCTCGATCCACACTTTGGCGTCATGATCGAGCAGTTGATAGAAATCAGTAAGTTGGTGCCGTTGAGCTTTGCAGATAGGGCCTTTGTTAATCCGGAAGAGCGACCATTGCTAATTAATATGAATGGAAATAAAGCGGCCATTTTATCCAAAGATCTTGATAACGCATTTAATCTGACAAGCAGCGATATATCACGTTTACTCAGTGCGTTCGTAAAACGCCACAATATTATCTCACCGCTCACTGGTGAATTAATGCGCGTTACTCCAAGGCGGCTGCGCTACACCTTAGCAACAGGCTTGGCTGCAGAAGGAATCAGTAAGCGTGAGCTGGCCAGAATACTGGATCATACTGATACCCAGCACGTGAATGTCTATTTTGAGATGGCAGCCAGAATAGTTGAACACCTTGATAAGGCAATAGCGAAAGGATTCTCAAAGTACCTTAATTTTTTCAGAGGTAGATTAATCAATAGTGATGAAGACGCTATCAATGGTGAGCGAGATGACAAGCATCTAATGTTTTTCGATGAGCAAAACCCTGCTGATCAGGCTGATATTGGCGTGTGTGGCGAATCCAGTGTTTGCCACCTTGATCCACCTTACTCATGTTATTTGTGTCCCAAATTTCAGCCTTATCAGCACGCTAACCACGAGCATGTACTGGAATGCTTGCTGAATGGTCGTGAAGAGCGTTTAAAAAAGTACGAGAATGCGCGACTGGGCATACAGCTTGATGAGGTGATCGCAGCGGTCGCACAAGTAGCTAAACTCTGTGAAGAAGGGGGGCACAATGTCTGATGGTCGCTCTAATCGCAAGACTAAGGTCGTCCCTTTCGTCGATCGTCTTGAGCGTGACAGGAATGAAAACCTCAAATCTTTAGTCAGCAAAGCAAAGCTAATGAAGCTAGTAGGGTTTGAGTCGGTTGTTTGGGATGACCCCGAGTGGCAAGTCGAAGCAGGTCGCCTGGTCAAGTTGACTGGTAAAAACACGAAATCAGCGTCTTTTGGTTTTTCGCTATCCCCGAAGCTAGGCGCTGAGTCACTAGACGGTTGCTGGGAGCTGGCTGCCAAAGCGCTATTCGTTCTCAGGTTCCACAGAAAGCATCAATCAACACCCAATCAGCGTAATTTCATTACCGCTATTGGATATGTTTCATTTGCTGCGAAACAGATCGGTCAAGAGCTGGCCAGACTGACGCCAGAGTCGCTGGATAATGCGTGCGTGCTAATTTCGAAACACTACAGTGATACTACCGCCTATAACCTACACAAGCATGTTGCAGAGTTCGCGGCACACTGTGATGCCAATGGCTTATGCAGAGTTTTATTACAGTACAAATACGCCAAAATGAAGCGTCCTGCTAGTACCGGAGGTATAAGCCATAAAAGGTTAGATGATCCTGTGGTTCTGGAGACGAAGTCGGACAAGCTAGTCGATCCCGCGGTGTTTCGAGTCATTGGCGAACTTTACTCAAAGGTTCCCAAAGATCATAAGTATCGTTTCTATATTCTGATGTTGACGTTACTTGTTTGTACAGGAAGGCGATTCAGTGAGATTTCACTTCTACCCAATCAGCAATTGTCTTTTGATGATGAAGGTAACCGCTATATCGAATACTTCCCGCGAAAAGCAAGTCGTGGAGATGCTTTCACTCCAAAGCGCAGGCTTTATTTACCGTCCGAAGTGACTCTCATCGTCAGAGATGTGCTCGTCGAGTTAGAGGAAATCACATATCAAGCGCGTTCAACAGCGGAAGAAATGCACAAAGTTGGTGGGCCTGACATTAGGTTTTTGGATACCATACAGGAAGGTGAAAAGCTATATGCGGCTGATTTAAAAGAATTGGGGATCAGTCATACTGTTTTGGGGGCTACTGGCTGGCTCAGGAAGCGAAACCTCACGTGGCCAGATCATAGTGCGTTAACTAAGCGGGGAATTAAGCCTGCAAACCCGATATTTTTCACTTATAAAAGTGGATTGGTTGAATACTGTTGCCGTAATTGCTCGGAAGAATATCTATCGGCTTTCCATACGGACCAATTTGGAAAAGAATACTATCTACAAGATCTTTTATTCATTCGACCACTTGGGCTTTCTAGTGGGAGCTATGCTCATTGGATGGCCACAAGCTGTACTCAGTCCATGTTTACTACCTTTCTCCGCTATTTCCCTGAGCTTGCCGCTGAATATGCATCCAGCCGTATCGAGGTAGATTTTACCAGTCATCATTTCCGTCACACGCTCAATACCCTGCTTGATGAAGGTGGATTAAGTGATCTACTGCAAACCGAATGGTTTGGTCGAACCAACCCAAGAGACACCAAAGCCTATCAGCATACATCCCGTGAAAAACGTGCACTGATGCTCCGTGAAGATATCAAAAAAGGCTTGGTTGGTGGTCTGTTAGTTGAGCAAATCAAAGTAATTCCGTTAGAAGTACAGGACGCTATTCTGAAAGCGCGAATTCAGGCAGTACATGATGTTGGTACGGGTATCTGTATCCACAATTTCTCACAAACACCCTGCGAGCGGCATTTGCAATGTTCGGCAGATTGCAAAGACTATGTGTGGGTAAAAGATGATAAGGGGCGATTGGATGATCAAAAGCGCCAATACGCAATGGCCGCGCTAGCCAGAAAAAATGCTGAGAAACAATTAATTAGCAACAAGCCCAAAAAGAGCGCAGATTGGTTAGCTCATAACGATAAAAAACTCAAAACTCTGGCTGTGCAACTGGCTGATAACGGGGTGGAACACTTTGATCCCGAAAAATATTTAAACGAGGTAGAGCATGGTTAATCGCTTCAGGAGAATGTCCGACAGTGACATCAATGCAATAGTTACCGATTTGGACCGCTGGGCACTCGGCGAGCTTGGGGCAAAACTCACTTGGGCTGCGTTGGAAGAGCGTTTTGGCTTTAGTCGTCAGTCGCTTCAGGCCAAGTCCGAAATTAAAGCCGCTTACGACAACGCCAAACGGTCACTATCGGGTGGCTTGGTGAAAACTAAAGATCAGGCAACTAAAGAGGCGAAAGAACTTCAGATAGAGGTGGATCGCCTCAAAGCCGAGCTAGAGGCCTACAAGCGAAAGGAAGAACAATGGCTACGCCGCTGGCAGCAGATCGCTTTCCATGTGCGGCAGAAAGGCATGCAAATGGACAGCGTTGATAAAATTCTACCGGAAGGCGTGGAGATACCTTCTCATAGAGATACAGCTCAAATTTTGCGACCGTTTGATAAGGAAATCCCACCTTCTGGGAAAGGATAAGCAATGATAAAAATTGACTAAGAAATCGTGTGTTTCAAGATATGGATTTTGAACTCATTTTAAGACCATCCTTTACCATGATTAAGCATTAAATTTCAGATGTTTATTGTAGATTTGGCACTAGCCCTCAGCTACAGTGTAAGCATACCTGTTTTAGTTCCAGACACTTTTTGAGGTTTCCGGTTTTTCAGCCATCAACCGGTATTCTTCCGGCGTCAGGTTATTCAGGGATTCATGAGGTCGCTCGCGGTTATATTCTGTCAGCCAGCGCTCTGTAATTTCCCGTACTTCATTCAGTGTTCTGAACAGATAAAAATCCAGTATTTCAGTCCTGTATGTCCGGTTAAATCGTTCAATAAAAGCATTCTGAGTGGGTTTTCCGGGCTGAATGAACTCCAGTTGCACACCGTGATCTTCAGCCCACTGGGACAGTATCAGTGAGATAAATTCCGGTCCGCTATCCATCCTCAGTTTCAGCGGATAGCCACGGTGAGCAACAATTCGATCCAATACTCTGATGACCCGCTGAGCAGGAATATTCAGGTCAATCTCTATGGCCAGTGCTTCACGGTTAAAGTCATCCACCACATTGAATGTCCGGAAACGTCTGCCACTGACCAGAGCATCGTGCATAAAATAAACCGACCAGCTCTGGTTTATTGCCTCTGGTGTCGCCAGCCGCGCCGGATTACGTACCGGCAAACGCTGTTTTCCTTTGCGTCTGAAATTCAGTTTCAGCAGGCAGTAAATCCGGTGAACCCGCTTATGGTTCCAGACATGGCCCTGCCGGCGAATGATCTGAAAAAGCTTCTTAAAACCGTATCGCGGATAGCGCTCAGCGAGTTCTGTGAGGGCTTCAATGACAACGTCATTACGCCGTGTATCCGGTTTGTAGAAAAATACCGTCCTGCTCAGTGATAATGTCCTGCATGCCTGACGTGTGCTCATTGTAAACTGCGAGATCAGATAATGGGCGAGCTCACGCTTTATCACTGGTTTTAAAGCTTTTTTTCGATAACGTCTTTCAGTGCACGGTTCTCAAGACTCAGATCAGCGAACATCTGTTTAAGACGCCGGTTTTCGTCTTCCAGGTCTTTGATTTTGCGGATATCAGAAGCTTCCATTCCGCCATATTTCGCTTTCCAGTTGTAATAGCTGGCTTCTGAAATTGCGGCCTCGCGGCAGACATCCTTCACCGTTCGGCCGGCTTCAACAGACTTCAGAACGGCGATAATCTGGTGTTCAGTAAATCGGGCTTTACGCATAGCGATCTCCTTCAGGGAACATATTCAGTATGTCCGAAGATCTCTAAAAGTGAATGGTTCTTTTGGCAGGGATACTTACACATCCTTGCGGGATAAATAATCTGATTGTCAAGTTAATTAGTATTAACCCAGTCAATAAGGAAGTTGTATTAATCTGTAGATAATCATTTTTTACTAGGTATTACTATGCATCGGCCAACCAATATTTATTCCAGTGTTATAGACGATCTCATTGTATGGATAGAGCATAATCTTAGCGATGATCTTTCCATTAAAAGTGTAGCTAGTCGTGCCGGTTACTCTCGTTGGTATCTCCAGCGAATTTTCAAAGAATACATGGATATTTCTCTTGCTACCTATATTCGTCATCGGAGATTGGAAATGGCAAAATTAGATATTGTAGAGAATAGATATAAAATACTAGACGTTGCTATCAAATATGGTTATAGCAGTCAACAGGAATTCACGCGTGTATTCAAGCGAATTACTGGTTACCCCCCAGCCGAATACCGAAGAATTATCCTTGAAAAAAATTTATAATTGATAAAATCGCATTTTTACACAGAAGGACGATAATTACTATTTTCAGCAATGAGTGCAACCTTTAATCCTGGGTTGAGATTTTCAATTTGTAATTCGAAACCATGCAACCTGGCAACAGAACTTACAATTGACAACCCGATACCAGTTCCTGATACATCATACCCTCCGTCTGCACGGGAATATCGGTTAATAATGTCAAGGTAATTTTCATCTGTTATTCCATTGCCATTATCCTGTACCACAATATTAGTTTTATTCTTCGAGGAAGAAAAGATTAATGTGATAATGCTTCCGGAAGGGCAATATTTAAAAGAGTTCTCTACAAGGTTGAATATTGCTTCAAATAATAATCCCTTATCAGCATAGATAAAACCATCACTATCGAGAACCTCAAATTTGGTCCCTGTTTCGACACTATAAGGTTCGAAGATCTCCTCTATATCATTCTTTAGCTCAGAAAGATGAAAAAAGGACATGCCAGAATATTTTGTACGACTCTCAATGGAAGAAATTCTCTGAAGCGCAGAAAATCTTTTTAGGATCATTTCTATTTCACTTTCGGCGATGCTCAGGACTTCCTGCTCTTTTTTACCAGTATTGATAGCTGCTAGCTGAGATATTTCACTGATTACACCTCGCAGCCTAATTAGAGGCGAAAAAAGGTTGTGGGAAATATTCTTATTAATGGCATAGATTTCTCCAGTTAACTTTTCAATATCTTCCAGCATAATGTTTATATGTTCTACTAGTGTATCAATTTCATTATTACCAGTCATATTATGAATCCGTTGTCGAAAATCACCCTGACTAATAACCCTGGTAATCTCTTGAATATCCATTAGGTCTCTAACTGTTTTTACACTACGAATGACTCCAATTATTCCAGCACCGAGTGACATAAATGCCAGGCATGTTAATGTAGCAGTAAAAATAATAAGTTTCATTTCTGAAATGAGTTTTATATACACACCGAAATATAAAACATCACCATTTGCAAGCTCTTTCCTTACCATCCTGATTTCATTGGGGATTCCTGCTATTCTTGCTCGGTAAGGCTTTATGGAATATTCATTTCTTGGAGGTTCAGTTGTAATATTTCCAGCAATATATTCTCCTGTCGAATCAAAAACCCCTCCATAAAAAACCTGTCTATAATCGTTCGTTAGCCTATTATTCAATGCCTGAATCATCTTATCTATCGGTAGCATAGAAATTGTATTCACCTGATTAAATATGGCTTGATCGTTCTGCACAATGAGGATGTTCCTTGCCTGGTAGTAAACTGAAAGAGATAATATAACAATACATAACGCCGAGACCAAAAGCGCAATGAATGACATTCTAAAGTATGTGGTTTTAAATAGACTCTTCATTATCATCCGGGGATTTAAGGACGAAACCAGCACCTCTGAGATTTATAATTTGCAGAGATGAAGACAACGCATCAAGTTTTTTTCGAAGATTATTTATATGAACATCGATCACTTTCGTACCAGGATCGAATTTGTATCCCCAGACTGCTTCGAGGATCATCGGTCGGGTAATGAGAATACCATGATTGCGCATTAACATGTTCATCAGCCTAAACTCAACACTTTTGAGTGGCATGTAAACCTTACCAAAACAGAGCGTCTTCTCGATAAGATCAAGTTGAATACCTTCTACGCTCAGCATACTGGTATCAGTGATTACTTTACTGAAGCGTAGATGAACAAGAATTCGTGCGACAACTTCTTCAGATGAGAAAGGTTTGACAATGTAATCCTGACAACCAGCTGAAATACCTGAAACACGATCATCTACTGAATTCATACCACTTATCATGATCACCGGCGTATCACTCTTGATAGCACGAATTTTTTTCAGTAGTTCAATACCATCGAGGTCCGGCAGCACACGATCAAGAGTAATCAGATCATAGCTTTCGTTCTCAAGACAACTTATCGCCTCTGCTGCTGTAATCACATGTTGTGCCGAAATTCCTGCTTCAGCCAACGCATGTATTATTTCACGAGCGAAGAACTCATCATCTTCGACGCAAAGTACACTACTCATGAATTATCTCCATACTGTCAGTCGAAGCAGTCACTGGACTGCCATACTTCACAGACCAGTGAACTGCGGGCCGATATATTAAAGCATGGTTCTACCCGGGAGCCATTTCTTCATCAGGCAGAAAAACACTGGGATGAACAGTACAGCCAATATAGTGGCACTTAGCGTCCCTCCGATAATACCTGTTCCTATAGCAATACGACTGTTTGCTCCCGCACCCGTTGCTATCGCTAGTGGAAATACCCCCGCCAGAAACGCTAGAGATGTCATCAGGATCGGCCGAAGACGTGAACAGGCACCACGCAAAGCCGACTTACCCGCGTCCATTCCACTGCGATACTCACTTTCAGCAAATTCGACAATCAGGATCGCATTCTTGGAAGATAAACCAATAATAGTCAGTAATGCGACCTGAAAATAGACATCATTGTAGAGGCCCCTGAGAAAAATAGCGCATAATGCTCCTACTACACCCAATGGGATTACCAGCATGACACAAAATGGCACACTCCAGCTCTCATAAAGAGCTGCAAGACAGAGAAACACAACCAGAATAGATATTCCATACAACGCTGGCCCACTTCCTGATGCAATTTTTTCCTGAAGTGAAAGTGCGCTCCATTCACCGATGGTACCTGGAGGAAGTGACTGTTGAAGTTTCTCTATTTCCGCCATCGCCCGGCCAGAACTGATCCCCTTAGCTCCGGTTCCGTCAATTTCATAAGCAGCGTTACCGTTAAACCTTACAAGAGAATCTGAGCCTCGTGTCCATTTCGCTGTAGTGAAGGCTGATAATGGTGCCATCTTCCCGCCACTACCTCGAACAAACCATTTGTTTAAGTCATCTGGCCCTGAACGGGAATCAGGCTGCCCCTGCATATACACTTTCTTAACCCTTCCGTGGTCGAGAAAATCATCAATATAACTCCCTCCCCAGGCATTACTTATGGTACTAGTAACATCACTGTTTGTTAGAGAGAGCACACGGGCTTTAGTGAAATCGACATTAAAATCGAGCTGTGAAGTATCTGGCAGAGAATTACTTCTGACCATGGACAGCAGGGGATCCTGATGTGCTTTTTTCAGCAACATATCTCTCAGACTAGCTAGTTTGGCTCGTGATGTACCATCGGTTGCTTCAAGCTGGAAGCTGAAACCATCTACCTGCCCCATTCCTGTTACTGCAGGAGGTGTCGAGACCACAATTCGTGCATTGATAATATTTCCCAGCATTCTTTTTGCGCGTGCAGCAACAGCACCAGCGGTATTATGTTCACCTTCACGCAGATCCCAGTCTTTCAGGCGTATAACCGCGATGCCAGCATTCTGACCGCTACCGCTGTAGTTGAAACCATTAACATTGAAAACATTGGTAATATTATTCTTTTCGGAGGTTTCAAAATAGTTTCGGATTTGATCGCCAATCTTCTGTGTCTGAGGTAATAGACTGCCAGCCGGTAAGGTGTACTGAACTGTAAGATAGCCCTGATCTTCTTCAGGCAAAAAACTGGTAGGAATAGTGTGGAACATGAAAATAACTCCAGCCAGGATCGCGCCGTATAACACGCACAGTTTTGCAGGTTTACGAAATAGCTTAACAAGACGATGACTGTAACGGGATTCCAACCGGCTATATCCACGATTGAAAAGATGGAAAAAACCTTTTGATGGTGTGTCTACATGGCGTAGAAATGTTGCACATAGTGCAGGTGTGAATATTAACGCAACCACGACAGACAACAGCATGGCTGAGATAACAGTGACAGAAAACTGACGGTAAATAACCCCCGTTGACCCACCAAAAAAAACCATCGGCAGAAAAACAGAAGAAAGGACCACAGCAATGGCTACAAGTGCTCCTGAAATTTGTGACATGGCCTTAATTGTTGCTTCTTTAGGCGACAAATGTTCGAACTTCATGACTCTTTCAACGTTTTCAACCACGACAATTGCATCGTCGACTAACAAGCCGATAGCAAGCACCATACCGAATAACGTCAGGGTATTAACAGAATAGCCACAAGCTGCCAGTACGCCGAAAGTCCCCAATAATACAACAGGTACTGTCAGCGCGGGGATTAATGTAGCTCGGATGTTTTGCAGGAAAACATACATCACTACTACTACCAATAAAATCGCTTCAAAGAGAGTTTTGACCACTTCTTCTACAGAAATTTTTATAAACTTTGTATTGTCTTTGGGATAGACAACAGTATACCCCTGCGGCATATTTTTCTGATATTCTGCAACCCTATTTTTAATCAGTGTTGCAGTATCGAGCGCATTTGCACCCGGAGCCAGCATCACCGCAATCCCCGCAGCCGGATAACCATTCATTTCGGCCTGAGTACCGTACTGTTCGTTGCCAATACTGACTTTTGCCACATCAGAAAGCCGGACGACCGAACCGTCGGAATTCGTTTTAACAATGATATTTTTAAACTGATCCGCAGTTTGTAAGCGGGACATAACGTTGACGGTTGCTGTCATTGCCTGCCCAGGAGCAGCAGGCTGTGCTCCAATGCTCCCGCCTGATACATCAGTATTCATTGACTGCACAGCCGTTTTAATATCCGACGGCATTAGGCTGTACTCAGCTAGTTTGGCTGGATTGAGCCATATTCTCATTGCATGTTGCGAGCCAAAGATTCTTACATCCCCAACGCCGGGTAAACGTGAAAGAGTATCCTGCATGTTACTGGCGACCCAGTCGCTAAGATCTGAAGCCGTCGCTTTGCGTGTTTTATCATATACAGCCATCATCAAAAGATAATCAGGTTGGCGTTTAATCACCACGATCCCCTGAGAAACAACCGCAGCCGGTAAACGAGACTCTACACGTGCGACCTGGTTTTGTACTTGAACCTGGGCGATGTCTGGATTGGTTTTCTGGTCAAAGTAGACGTCAATCTCAACCCCACTAGTCGAACTACTTGTACTGGTGAAATAGAGCATGCCATCAAGGCCGGTTAACTGCTGTTCCACGACCTGAGTAACATTGTCTTCCAGGGTTTTAGCTGAAGCACCAGGATACGTCATTGCGATCTTAATTGAAGGCGGCGCAATATCAGGATATTGAGCGATCGGTAAATTAAGCAGGGAAATAGCTCCGGCCACCATGATTAAGATGGCAATCACCCATGCAAATATCGGTCTTTGAATAAAGAAACGTGAAATCATGATTCCCCTGACTCCTTTATTTTTTTGACGGTGACATCATCACCAGGAGATACACGATTATTTCCAGCTGTTATAACACGGTCACCATTCCGGAGGCCCTGTGTAACAATCCAGTTCCCTTTATAATCTCCATCCGTGATGATATTTACCTCTTTGACTTTGCCGTTAGGCGATACAGTCATCACCGATGCCTGACCATTATGGTCAAAAGTTACAGCGCTCTGAGGTACCAGGGCGGCACTTTGATAATGTATCCCTGGCAATATCGCGCGAACAAACATACCTGGAAGCAGACTATGCATAGGATTAGGGAAGACGGCTCGCAATTTAATAGTACCTGTAGAAGGATCTACAGCCGCTTCGGCAAGTTCAAGTTTTCCAGCCTGCGAATAAATAGTGCTATTCCCCAACATCAGCCTAACCTGTTCTTCCTTACCACCATTATCCATTCTCAGCTTATGCCATTGGTCTGATGGCTCCTGAAGATCGACATATATCGGATCCAGTTTGCGAACGTCGGTCAATGAATCGGATTGATTAGCCGTTACTAGGGCTCCGGGCGTCACCGTCGATACTCCCGCAATACCGGAAATCGGTGAGCGAATTGTGGTTCTATCAAGATTTATTGCAGCAGTCTCAAGATCGGCCTTTTTCTCTTCAATATTTGCGGTGTCTTGCTTGTATGTTGACAATGCATCATCAACATCCTGTTGGGAAATAACATTGCTGCTTAGTAAGCGGTTATAGCGCAGGTACTTCAGCTTTGCAGAAAACAGTTCCGCTTTAGCACTGTCCACAGCAGCAATAGCCTGATCATAAGCTGCTTTATAAGACGCGGGATCCACCAGATAGAGTACTTGGCCTGCATGTACAAACTCTCCTTCCCTGAAGGCCCGTTTCTCAATAATACCTGTAACCTGAGGCCTAACCTGTGAGATGAGTGTTTCACTGGTTCGTCCAGTCAATGTTACTGATGTTGATACGGGTTGAAGGTGGATTAACTGAGCGAAAACAGCTTTTTTTTCGCTACTGGATGATGCCTGCTCCTGTTTGCACCCCATCAAAGCAGCACACAGGACTATCAGATAAGTGAATTTCATTTCAGACATCAGCAGTACCTTGAAAATATTTTTGTAGCACCTAAATAAGCATCAGATTTACCTGGAGAATCCAGCGAGATGATGTTTATTTGATGGGCAGCTAACACAGTTCTTTTTATCTTAAGAACATGAATAGTATCATCCATGTCCCCGTTAATACCGGATATAGAGATAGTACCGAGTTCTCTACCAAAGGGACCTGAGGGTTCGGAACCCAACTGTGCGGCAAACAGACTAAAACTGGGGGAAATAAGTATTGCGGTAATGGCAAGTGTTGATATTTTCATGTTCAATTCCTAATGAGTAAGGAAGAATTTCGTGAACATGATATTATGTCTTTGGCTATTTGATGATTTATTAAAAATTAACTTGACATTGGTTTTTTTATGGATCAGATCGCCCAGGCGATACACACGCTTTCTGCCATGCATGCCTTCGTCAGTGATCCTACCCGCCGATAGTGGGCACGCGACTAAGTGAGCAAACTCTTAACCAGAGGTGACTCATATGTCAAAGTCCGTATCAACCAGTAAGAAACCGAGTAAGCAACATTCCCCAGAATTTCGCAATGAAGTTCTTAGACTTGCTGAGCGCATCGGTGTGGCTGTTGCCGCCCGTGTAAGCATACTTGCAAAAAGAACCATTAGCTTTTAGAGATTTTCCGACCTACTGAATAGGTTCCCTGAAGGAGATCGCTATGCGTAAAGTTCGATTTACTGAACACCTGATCATCGCCGTTCTGAAGTCTGTTAAAGCCGGTCGTACGGTGAACGATGTCTGCCGCAAGGCCGCAATTTCACAAGCCAGCTATTACAACGGAAAGCGAAATATGGCGAGATGGAAGCTTCTGATATCCGAAAAATCAAGGATCTGGAAGATGAAAACCAGCGTCTCAAACAGATATTCGCTGATCTGAGTCTTGAGAACCGAGCACTGAAAGTGGTTATAGAAAAAATGCTTTAAAACCAGTGATAAAGCGTGAGAACGCCCATTATCTGATCTCCCAGTTCACAATGAGCACACATCAGGTATCCAAGACATTATTTTTCTACAAACCGAATACACGGCGTAATGACGCTGTCGTAGAAGCCCTCACAGAACTCGCTGAGCGCTATCCGCGATAGGATTTTAAGAAGCTTTTCCTGGTTATTCTTATCCCTAGTCTTGAACAACATATCACGAGTTCGCGCTCATCTGACAGAAGAAACAAGATGGCACTGAACTCCTTGCTTATGTAACCACCATGCAATATTACTATGATAATCAGCTGCTGGTTCAAAGGCAGTGATAATACTGCCATGAGGTGAAGTTGTAAGTGCAAGTAATCGGTTGAATCCTTCCGGGTATTTTCAATTCGGAGGTAATATATTTGTCCATCCAGATGACGAATCTTTGTATCGAGATGTTTTTTAGCTATATCCAGGGCTATCAGTGTCGCTGTATTCATTGGTTTTCTCCACTTGTGACGGATACAGACATTACAAGTTGTAGAGAATAGCTAACTCAAATGCTAGTCGGATGCGCTCAATAGGTTTCACGGACCGGAATTTATCTCACTGACTGGATTGGCCCAATGGAACGAAGATCATGATGTACAGCTAGATTTTATTCAGCCGGGACAACCCACTCAGAATGTTTTTATTGAACGATTTAACCGGACATACAGGACTGAAATACTAAATTTTTATCTGTTCAGAACACTGAATGAAGTAAGGGGAATTATAGATTGCTGGCTGAAATACCGGAAACCTCAAAAAGAGTATGTAACTAAAACAGGTCTACTTACAAGATGACCTTGCGCTACTCTGGAATCAGTCTGCCGGAAGTATAACGTTGGAGTTTATCAGTTACTGGAAAGCCGGAGTGCTGGAACATAAGGTAAATTCATTAACTGATGAGGAACGTTGCGCGTTACAACAACAAGTGGAAAATACCCCGGGGCGGTTTGGTGACAGACATTGTCGGTTAACTGTGATTGGTCATGTGAATGAAATTGATGATTTTGTCCTGGTGCTGGAACGATGTTTTCTTACAGAGCAGGAAATCACTGACTGGGAGAATGGTGAAGTTATTGAAGATCCCTGGCCAACCAGGATTTCCCGGCTGGAGTAAGGCTGTTTTCTACTTTAATTCGATATTGTTATGTTATAACATTGCAGTAAATGATCTCAGGTACCCTCGAATGACCAAACCTACAAGTGCCGAAAAACAGCAAATTCTGGAGATGGCAGCAGAGCACTATATGAACCCACAGCAGCAGGAGTTTCTCCGTCGTTTACTCTGGCATGAAAGACAAGAGCTTTTGGAACATATAGAACGAGCAAAAATACAACTGCTCGAGCAAGAGGATACGGGGGATGAGGGTGATATTGCTCTCAGAGAAGAATCTCTGCGCCTGATTCTCAGACAAATCGATCGTGAGAGTCGCTTACTGCCAAAATACGATGCTGCATTGTTACGTCTGGAAAATGGCAAATATGGTTTTTGTATTGAAACCGGAGACCCGATTGGTCTTCCGAGATTGTTACTGAGACCGACGACAGAGTTGAGTATTGAAGCAAAAAGCAAAGAAGAAAAGGCAGAATTACATTATCGGAAGAATAAATAACCATATCATTTTAATTGGTATTATTTGTTCTGATTAAAATAAGGGTGTTATGCAATGACGATAAAAACAAAATTATCCCCAACAGACCTGCCGGATGTTCAGTCTGAAAAAGGAGAAGCAACAGAATCACTCTCCCGGGTGGGTATGGAGCAGATAGATCTGCCGGTAGAAATCTCAGGAAGGCCTGTTTCAGCAAAGGTCAATGCGGGTATCAATCTACTGAGTTCTCCTGATGCTGAGAAAGGCATTCATATGTCACGCCTTTACTTGTTACTTGATGAGCTGACTCAACATGAAATTACGCCTAAGTTACTGGAAAGGGTGTTGAATAAATTTCTGAAATCACATCACGGCCAGAGTGACGAGGCTAATATTGACGTTTATGGCGATATCCTCCTTTCAAGAAAATCATTAACTTCCAATCTGTATGGATGGAAGGCGTACCCGATACATCTGAGTGCAGAGTTAAATAAGGGCCTTGCCACCACTCTGAAAGTGGGTATCCCTTATTCCTCAACCTGTCCGGCGTCTGCTGCACTGAGTCGGCAAGTTGCCGCCTCACAGTTCAGGGACGACTTTGCCAACCGTACCGATGATGTTCCTGTTGACGAAGTCGTTGAGTGGTTAACAGAGAGGGGTATGCCAGCAACACCCCACAGCCAGCGTAGCTGGGCCTGGATAACCATTGTGTTATCGCCAGCTGCGGATTCATATCCTATCGAAGAAGTGATTGATTATACTGAAACCGCACTGGGCACTGCTGTTCAGACCGTAGTAAAGCGCAGTGATGAACAGGCTTTTGCCGTCGCTAATGGCAAGAATCTTATGTTCTGTGAAGATGCCGTACGCCGGTTATCTAAAGCTTTTCAGACTGCACCATTCTGTGAGGACTTTGAAATTTACGTCGAGCATCAGGAAAGTTTACACCCACACAATGCCGTTGCCCGTATTTACCGCAAAGGAAACAAAAATGTTACGTAAAAATCCATCAGGACAGGTTCCTCAGGTTTCAACGAAAGCCTACATTGATCCAACTGCTATTATTTGTGGTCGGGTTATCATCCGTGATGATGTGTATGTCGGACCTGTAGTGGTTAACTGAAACTTACCATGGCTTTAGAGTTTTTCCGGAACAATCGTTCTGATTCATTCGGCGTCAGACCTCCATTATATTGATGAGGTCTGAATATCCCATGATGTTATTTATCATCGCTGCGCACCGGCCGTGAGCACAAGTGGCCATTTGAACTGATATGCAGGCTGCTGGTACTGCTTGTCAGCCGTTCACTCGATAATTTTGGCTATCAACGCTCCCGCTGGAGCTGTGAGCTTCTTGCCATAAAAATTAATGATATAACCGGATGAATACTTCATCCTGGGACAGTCCGTCTCTGTTTGCCTTCGGCAGGCCTGGTATGGCGTAGATCGGCTCCCACTTTGCATCTACGCGCCCAAAACAAGGATGAAAAATGGCAGCAATCCGTGAGGCGATGACTAGCAGGTTCCCGGACAACAGAAACGCATCCCCATCAGGCCGGAACGAAAATTGATCCTACCCGGCCGGTGCCCTGCAGCGTGGGTCAGGAAAGGTCTGCTATGTGGGCGGCAACAGTAAGGATTGATCATTATTTATCAGCCGGTTTAATCACCGTGGATAAATCACGTCGAACGATTATGGCAGGCGCTGCACGATATTATAACCCGTAACCACCAATACCGTTCAATGTGGTAGTTACTAGGAAAAGTACGCCATTTTATGGAAACCTCCAATCTGTTTCTCGGGAGTAAACATAGCCAGATAGAAGTGTAGAGGTACTAGACGGGTAGGATCAGAAACAAAAGCCATCTTTTTGAAGACACAACTATTTACTCAAAATGAATACAATATGCCGAGAGTGAGTGCCGCTTCATCACGCCGGAACACGAACGGACTCTCTTCAGCATGCTTATCCAGCCAGATATAGTCGGTGCTAGCCAGCCATCCCCAGTGCGGGGTGAACTGATGACTCCAGGTTAGGCTGATATCCGCACCATAAAACCCACCAGGTGCATGATACCGCGCATAGTCTGTGCGGCGGCTTTGCGCAGCAGTTACACCATATAAGGTGTTCATATACCGGCTATCGCCAAATAATGCAGCAGTATTGAATGCCATCGTGTCGGTGCTGGTCTGGAGAGGGATCAGAGTGGCGGAGGTCTGGTAATTCACGCCCTGGCTATCGTTCAGCGGCAGGGTTGCTTTACCTTCCAGTGTTAGCCATGGAGTGACCGACCAGCCAATAGCAAGAGCCGTGTTAACCGTGGCTTTAATGTTTCCCATGCCTTTCAGCCTGTCGCTGCCGTCCCGCCAATCCGAATTCCGTTCTGAGCGTCCCAGATCATAGCCAAGAGTATGTTCGAAGTAGAGTCCGCTGTCGCTCTGCAGGTCATAGCCAATTCCTTTCTGCGAATCAATAAAAAATGCCCCGTCCCGAGCCTGCACCAGCGGAACCAACTGCCAGCGTTGCTTATCTGACCCGCTGTAACGGGGCAGGCTCTGACCTGCCATCCCGATAGAAAAATTCTTCTGTGATGATGCGGTATCATCTGCCCGTGCTACACCTGCAGTACCCGTTAGTGCTAAACAGGTCATATACAATGTGAGTTTTCTGGTTATCATTGTGCTTCTCCTTACCTGAATCGTTAGTAAGCGGTTGCCAAGGCCCGCGTATGCCTGGTTAATATACGAAGGCAGTGTCAGTAAACTGTCAGTGATTTATGAAGAAACGGTCAAGGTGGCCTGAATGTCCGGGAAACGAATACTGATTATTGAAGACGATGCGGATGCAGCGGATGTGCTGGGTGCGTATTTACGACGGGAAAACTATGATGTGTCTATGGCGCACGATGGTCCGTCAGGACTAGAGATGTGCCAGCGTCTGCGACCTGATCTTATCCTGCTTGATGTGATGCTCCCAGGTATGAATGGCACTGAAATCCTTGCCGCCGTTCGGCGTAAAGGGAACACTCCGGTTATCATGGTAACCGCCATGAATGATATGCCGGATAAAATTGGTGCCCTGCGCTACGGTGCCGATGACTATGTCGTTAAACCTTATAATCCCGGTGAAGTGGTGGCACGTGTCCAGGCGGTATTACGACGTGCCTCGCAGGTACAGGAGGTGCAGTCATTACGCTGGCAGGGGCTGGAGGTGGATACCACCATGATGACGGCGGGGGTCAGTCATAGCGATGGCAAGCTTACCAGCCTTGAGCTGACTCCTACCGAATTCAGTCTGTTGACCACACTGATGGGTGCACCAGTACGCCCCTTTTCACGCCAGACCCTGCTGGAACGCTGCCTGCCGGAAAGTGACGCGCTGGAGAGGGCGGTCGATACCCATGTCTATAACCTGCGTAAAAAACTTGAAGCTGCCGGAATTTCTGAAGTGCTGGTAAATGTGCGCGGTGTCGGCTACCGGTTCCGTCAGCCATGAAGACGCTACAGCAGCAGACCCTGTGGCGCTGGATTTGCTTACGGATCCTGGCGCTGGCAGTGGGTTCCGTGGTGGTGATTGCGCTGTGTATGTGGCTGCGTTTTGCCGTTGAAAGCCTGTGGATACAGTACCGGATGCCACCGGCCCTACGTGAGGAGTTTGTCCTACTGCGCGCACATCCGGCATCGGACCCGGCCCGCTTTCATCAGATTGTGGATGCATGGTGGGGTATCAGCTACTCAGACCCCTCCATCGCGTCGGCGGACTGGCTGACTGTCGGGATTCTGGTGGTAGTCATTATCCCGTTCATTGTGGTGCTGGGGTTACGTTCTGCGCGGCCATTGGCGGCGCAGTTCGGCCACCTGACGGCGGCCGCCAGCGCTGTATCCTCGGGTAATTTCAGTGCCCAGGCTGCGCAGGTGGATAATGCTCCGTTGGAGATGGGCCGCTTTACCCGTGATTTCAATACTATGACTCAGCAGCTGGCGCGCTATGAGCGTGAACTGCGGGCGTCCCATGTGGCGATGGCCCATGAGTTGCGTTCGCCACTGACGGCGGCGATTGGTCGTCTGCAGGGAATGATGGACGGCGTGTTTACCCCTGAACCCCGGCAACTGGCGATGGTCATGAAACAACTGCAGCTCCTCAGCCGGCTGACGGATGAACTGCACCTGCTGTCGCTGGCTGATGCCGGTCAGCTCAGTCTGAATAAATCGGTGACGGACCTGACGGGGCTTCTGTGCGAGCGGGCGGCGTGGCTGGCTCCGCAGGCACAAGACGCGGGGATGCGCTTCAGCGTTACCGCTGATGTCCCCTGTATCTGTGAAGCTGACCCAGTCCGTCTGGGGCAGGCCGTGACCATCGTGATGGAAAACGCCCTGCGCTATGCCGCAGAAGGGGGCGTGCTGACCGCCGTGGCCCGTAAAGTGCCGACAGGATGTGAAATGGTTTTCTGCGACTGTGGTCCGGGCGTACCTGAAGCATTTCTCTCGGTGATGTTTGAACGCTTCACTCGCGCCGACTCTTCACGGGCGCGGCATTCCGGCGGCAGCGGACTAGGCCTGTCCATCGCGCGCGGCATCTGCAAGGCTCACGGGGGTAGCATTCATGCCTCCCGGGGGGAGTCGCAGGGGCTGGTTATCACCATCACGTTGCCTGCCGGAAATGTCCACGCATAAATCTGCCGTCTTGACAGACTCCTGACAGAAAGCAGGGGTAAATCCTGACACTGTTCCGGTTGAATGACCGGAACCTTGTTCAGGAACACTGCCATGACGGAAAATATTTCTGACCTGACCGACTGCGTTCGGCAGGTAATGCGCCATCTCTTTACGTTTCACCGGTTGGCGCTACCGGGATACTGCCTGCTGGCGCTGCCGGTTGTGCTGCTGCTGACTGCCTGCGACGGAAAGCCGGAAAAACAGACGGCTCCGCCACGACCGGTTCGTACTATCACGGCCCCCGTGGCGGCAGGTACTGGTCTGCTGATCCGAACCGGTGAAATCCGTCCGCAGGACGAAGTGGCCCTTGGCTTCCGGCTTGATGGGCGCCTGCTGATGCGCGCGGTAGACGTGGGTGACAGCGTGACGGCGGGGCAACTGCTGGGAACGCTGGAAAGCGATACGCAACAGAATCAGTTCGAGAGTGCCCGCGCCGACTTTACCAGTGCGCTGGCCACTGAACGTCTGGCAGCACTGAACCTGAAACGCATGATCCAGCTTATGCCCTCCGGAGCTATTGCTCGCGTTCAGCTTGATACCGCCCGTTCAGACTGGCAGACTGCAGCGTCACGGCGTCAGAGCAGTGAGGCCGCCCTGAAGACGGCGCAGGAGAATCTCAGCTGGACGCGTCTGACCGCACCGGCCGCAGGTGTGGTCACGCAGGTCAGCGCTCAGCCAGGGCAGGTGCTGATGGCCGGCCAGCCACTGGTCACGCTGGCTGTCAGTGGTGGCCGGGATGCCGTGATCGATGTTGTGGACCCGCAGCAGTTTTCCCGCCATACCGGCGTATTCATCATTTCTCTCACCCGGGACCCGGTAGTGAAATGTACCGGCGAGCTGCGGAATATCAGCCCGCAGGCAGACCCGCAGACCCGCACCTGGCGCGTGCGTATTCACCTCATCGACCCGCCAGTCAGCATGATGCTGGGGGCCAGCGTGCAGGTCAGGCAGGCTGCATCCGGGCCGGGTCTGATATCCCTGCCGGCTTCGGCGTTGACCTGGACGGGCGGTAAACCGGCGGTGTTCGTGGTCAACAGACTCTCGCACCAGTTGGAACTTAGACCCGTTACCCTTGGCGGATATACCACCAGCGCTATCCTGGTGTCTACCGGCGTCGTGTCCGGCGATGCGGTAGTGACTGCCGGTGTCAATCAACTGCGACAGGGGGAAACAGTTGCCTTCGGGGAGGCTGCAGAATGAGGCGCATCTCCTTCAATCTCTCGGCCTGGACGCTGAATCATCAGCAACTCATCACCTTTTTTATGCTGCTGGTGATGGCCGCAGGCATCCTGAGCTATGAAAAGCTGCCACGTAACGAAGATCCGTCCTTTACGATTAAGACGGCGGTAGTCTCAGCCTCTTGGCCGGGAGCTACCGTACAGGATACGGTCAACCTGGTGACGGACACGCTGGAGAAAAAGCTGCAGGAAATTCCGTATCTGGATTATGTGGAAAGTGATACACATGCCGGTCAGTCGGTGATCTTTGTCAACCTGAGAGATGATACCCCGCCCAGGCAGGTGCCCGGCATCTGGTATCAGGTGCGAAAGAAAATGCAGGATATTGCCTCATCACTGCCCTCCGGCGTACAGGGACCGTCGGTTGATGACGAATTTGAGGATACCTTTGGCACTATCTATGGGTTTACCGCCGAGGGTTTTACTCTGCAGGAACTGCGCGACCGGGTGGAGGATATTCGCCGCGACCTGATGTCGCTGCCGGACGTGGGGAAAATTCGCTTGATCGGGGAGCAGGACGAACAACTCGTTATCGCTTTCTCCCCGCGCCAGTTGGCGGGCATGGGGATCACTCTGCAACAGGTCAGCGATGCCCTGAAGGCGCAGAATGCGGTCGAGCCTGCCGGCACGCTGCGCACGGCCCGCGAAAAGGTCTTGCTTCGCGTCAGCGGCGCGCTGACGTCGGAAAAAAGCCTGCAGGCGGTCACGCTGCATATCGATGGTCGTTATATTCCTTTGACCGCTATCGCCACCGTCCGGCGCGAAACGGCAGAGCCTCCGTCGCCGGAGTTCCGCGTTAACGGAAAACCGGCCATCGGTCTGGCTATTTCCATGGCTGCAACCGGGAATATGATCGACTTCGGTCTGGCCCTGAAGGCCCGCATTGGGCTGCTCAGCCAGCAGCTGCCCCACGGTATTGAAATGGTTAAGGTCGCCGACCAGTCGGCCGTGGTCGCCAACGCTATCAGCGGATTTGTTCGCGTGCTGGCTGAGGCGGTCGCCATTGTACTTGCCGTGTCTTTTGTGTCGTTGGGCCTGCGCGCCGGAATGGTGGTGGCCGCAGCGATACCACTGGTTCTGGCGCTGACCTTTACCGGCATGCTGCTTGCCGGTATCGGTCTGCAACGTATCTCGCTCGGTGCGTTGATTATCGCGCTCGGGCTGCTGGTTGACGATGCCATGATAACGGTTGAAACCATGATATCCAGGCTTGAAGCGGGTGATTCACGCCGCGAGGCGGCCACGTATGCCTTCAGAACAACTGCGTTTCCGATGCTGACCGGGACGCTGGTGATGATTGCCGGGTTTATTCCTGTCGGATTTGCGGCCTCCAGCGCGGGGGAATACTGCTACACGTTGTTTGCTGTGATGCTGATTGCGCTGCTCTGTTCATGGGGGGTTGCCATCCTGTTTTCGCCGCTTATCGGTGTGAGGATTTTACCTGTAAAACTAAAAACTCATCCGGACAGGAGGTCTCCGAGTAGGCTTCGGGCGGGATATCATCGTCTGCTGACCATGATTCTACACCACCGGGCAATGACTGTCGGGGTTGCACTGGTTCTGCTGGGGTTGGCCGCGTATGGCACGACATTTATGCAGGGTGAATTTTTCCCTGCCTCTGACCGGCCCGAACTGCTGGTCAGCCTGACGCTGGAAGCTGACGCTTCTCAGAGCGAAACCGGGCGTCAGGTTACACGATTAGAAAAAGCGTTAATCCGTGACCCGGATGTTGATCATTTTTCAAGTTACATCGGGTCAGGTGCAATACGCTTTTACCTGCCGATGGATGTCCTGCTAGATAATGAAAATACCGCCCAACTGGTGGTGGTGGCGAAGGACTTGCGGTCACGTGACAGGCTGAAAAAAACGCTGAATGATTTGCTCTCCAGTCAGTTCAGAGACATCATCAGCCGTGTTTCCCCGCTGGAACTCGGTCCTCCGGTGGGCTGGCCGGTGAAATACCGCATCACCGGACCTGATTACGGACAGGTGAAAGCGATTGCGCATAAGCTGGCGTCAGTGCTGGGTATGTGTCCCTGTACACGTGAGGTTAACCTCAGCGCGGGAGAGCCGGAACGGGTCATCACACTCAACGTTAATCAGACGGCCGCCAGGGCAGCGGGTGTATCTTCGCAGCTTATTGCTCAGATGCTGAACACCGTATGGTCAGGGTCGGTGGTGACGAAGGTGCGTGATGGCAATCGTCTGATTGATGTGGTGCTGCGCGCGAATGACGCGGAACGTCAGGATTTAACGACGTTGTCCGGTCTGCTCCTGACAAATGACCTGGGGCAGAAAATCCCGCTGAGCCAGATTGCGACACCTGAATGGGGGGTGGGTGACCCGGTCATATGGAGGCGTCAGCGGCTGCCTTATATTACCGTACAGACCGATGTGGCACCTGGGATGCGTGCGGAGACTGTCTCAAAACAACTGCTGCCATCGGTTAACCGGCTACGTGCCACACTGCCACCTGGTTATCAGGTAGAGGAGGGCGGGACGGTGGCAGAATCAGAGAAAGGCAACAACTCTGTGTACGTCATGCTGCCGGTGACTCTGATGGTGATGATGGTGTTGCTGATGATACAGCTTCAGCTGTTTTCCCGGATGCTGCTGGCTCTACTGATGGCGCCCTTTGGTCTGATTGGTATCGTGCTGGCGATGTTGCCAACTGGCACCCCTCTAGGGTTCGTCGCACTGCTGGGCATTATCGCGCTGGCGGGGATGATAATCCGTAACTCGGTGATTCTTATCAGTGAAGCTGACAACTATGTACGGGAGGGAATGATGTATGATGCGGCGATCATCTCCGCAGCTGGGCACCGTGCTCGGCCGATACTACTGACTGCCTGTGCGGCGATACTCGGGATGCTGCCGATTTCAGAGCAGGTATTCTGGGGGCCAATGGCGTATGCAATTATTGGTGGATTATTGGTGGCAACACTGGTGACGCTGACGGTTCTTCCGGCTGCAATGAGCCTGGTTATGCAGAAAGAACAGTCATGGTCAGACAAACGGTGTTTAGTACGGCATTGATTCTAGCGATGGTGTATGTTTATTCAGTAAGTATAACTTTCTGAAATAAAGGTAATGGTAATTTCCCCGTAAACCAGTGTGTTCATAAGTGAAATTCTCTACTAGCCTGAATTTAGGAGTATCTCGATGACCCGAATGGCAGCGAGGCTCAACGATCACGTTTTACTGATAGCGGCAGTCGTTACACAGATGGAAGGAGTATCGGAAGATACTTCCTTAATCATTAATCATTCTGATATTTGCTCTGGATACCACTTAATCTCTAGCATGGATCCTTAAAAGAACTGGATTTGGTGGGTGCTAGGGGGGACTTTAAACGATATTTGAGGGGATTGTTACGTTACGAGTCACAGGGAAACTGAAAAATCAAAATTTATAACATGGGATTTTATTATATTGCATTGATTTTATTTGATTATTTATCATCACCCAGATTTTAATGATTTATAGTTCAATATGCTTTTATCCCCCTGACGCACACCTTCACATGTTATCGACACCATCTTAGCGAATCAGTTGAGTATCAAAGACTGTTATATCAGTAGGTTACTACCATAAAAATCAGCAAAGTGTTAACTCTAACAATATTCTTCAGAGAAGCTCATTGCCAACCGGCTTTTGATTCAAATAATCCTTCATTTTTTCGTTCGACTCTTTAATTTCATCAAGGTCAATACCATTAAGTAACTCCTCAATAATTTTACTCCCACGCGGATGGCGAACATCGATTTTTTTGTCAGATTTTTTTTGTATAAACGCGTTCATATACAACTCCAGTATGTATTTAATAGTGCATTGGTAATGATTATTTTACTATCGGCAGTACTCGATTTTCTCCTGTGCATATTCAAGAGGCAGGAACAAATGGCAGTTCAGCCTCAGGCTGTGCTATTAAAAGACTCGAAAAGTACATTATCCGTAGGGTTTTCCCAGTCCAGAGAAGTCCATAGTGCTCCTCGTTCTTTTAGCTCATCTTCTCCATTAGTTTTGAGCTAAATTAGCTTCCGTTGTCCGTCTGCAGTCTTTTCGAGACTCGTCCTGATGATTGTCTCAGACACCCCACCACTACCCCGTAATGTCTGGCCAGCATCGAGCGCCCGACATTACGGGGTAAAATTATTTACTACATATAGTTGTACAATATTTCTTAAGATATCACCATCTTCTTGAGGAATTCCTCCCCTAAGTGTGGGGTTCAGAGCAAAAGCGCTCTGTTGAAAAGCATCAGACCGAGTGTCTTCTGTCATCCTACAGGTTTAGTTAGCTTCTCCCTCTGAGTATTTGCATTCACTTGACAGCCCATTTGCATTTTACTTGACTACCTGTTTGCATTTCACTTGGATATCTCTAACAAAAAATGAAGGCAAGTCACCTACTATGCTGACAGGCAGTTGTGAGCGAGGAGCGGAAGTTAGCGTTTCAAGTTTAACCGATCCATTGAACTTTATAAGGCGATATTAAGAACCTATCTCAATAGGCGATAAAAACCGTTTTTAAAGCTGCCAGTTTTGATGCGCCAACCCTGTTATCATGGGTTCAACCAACAGGCATAATACCCGTTGCAAGCTGAACCCTATTATCTATTGGGATAGGCTCTAAAGCTGAAAATGTATTCTAAGTAGGAACAACTAATAGATAGGTTGGATTGACCATTGCGAGTAGCTCGGATTCATCAAATAACATTTTATGAGTGCAACTTCAACCACTTAACCAATACTGCATCTGAGGTTACTATTTGTCTTTTTTCTATTTGTTTGTTAATTCCATCTATTTTGTTATGTTTCGCGCCATGAGTTGGCTCGAGATCGACAATCATTTTTTCAAACATATGATGATATCTAATAAATGCCTCTTCGGATGAACTTACTCTCGGAAGGGTTGATGCCATATAGAACATAGCGTTTATAGTCCCTCGCAAATAATGTTCTAGATTTGCAGTCAGCATTTCAATATAAGGACTAGATTCAGCGTTATGAACGATAGAATTTCTTAATATATATAACCTATGAATTTGCAATGTTACCTTCTCTGCATGTTTAATAATCTTACTTCCCATCTCCCTATGATTATTGCATAGTAATAATAATTTCCTGAACATATATGCTGAATATGGATAATTAACCAGCCAAGATTCAATTTGTGAACTGATACTTCTATCTTTAAAATAAGTGTACAAATCAGCCAGGCTTGCATGGTTAAAATCAATGGCCGACCCCGCAGAATCAGTGACAATCATCGATTCTGATAAAATGATGTCGCGCATCAAGGCCATCTGCTTAACAATATAGTCGACCCCGATGCAGGGTACAACGGAATAAATGACGTGTTCATCATGCGTTAGGTCATTTGAAGATACACCAAGTGTTAGAGATTCCAGCGCTGACCAGTATGAGGTGTAACGACTTTCCTTTGAGCTTTTACTAATTCCATTCCTTAAAAAATGGAATGCGGAACTGATTTTCTTTAAAGATTTAGAGGGAGATTGTGTGTATATTTTCCCCATGGAATTCATGAAAAATGAAAATTCACTGAGTGTTAATCGATCTGTGTTGGCGTTTATTTCATTTTCAAATTTGGCTATATTAGTAATATGACCTGATGAATCTTTTACTGTAAATGAACTATGTGTATTAATATCATTTCGGCCAATTATGTAAGCTACAACATCTAACGATTCTTCAAGGATGGCTTCGGCATTCACTCTCGCAGATAATACCGAGCGAGCAATGGTATTTATATTTATTTCTACAGCCTTTTTATTTTTTCCTGTTATTACCGGTTGATAAATACATCCATTGAAAGTTACTGACTGCTGCGTGGATTGGAACATGTCATGTAATTTATTACTCTCTATCGTGATTTTTACATCATATTCTGTTGGTTGATTACATAATTTTGACCGCCATGAAGAAAATCTTGAAGAAAATAATTCTCCATTTTTACCTAATAGAATGCGCTTATATAAAAGATAGCATTCTGAAATAGGCATGCCAAGGGTAAGAACAACACTCATCAACCCATTTGATAAATTAGCAATTTTCTCATAATCAAGATCACTAGGTTTCGAAGTCAAATTTAGCTCAATCTCAATGAGTTCAATGGCTTTTTCAATATAATAAGTTTCAAAACTATCAACTAACTGATTGACCATGCTCTGAATGAGCTTCTGTTTTTTTTCAACTGGGCTTCTGCCCGAGTCTCGGAGAAGCTCTTTAGTTTCAAGAAGACTTATCAGAGTTTGAGGGATGTCTTCAAATATCGGTTGCGCGGCGACCACATCTTTTTTTAGCAGTTCCAGCAACTCTTCGGCTGCCCGGGCACGTTTATCGATCCCTTTGTATTTGTCACCAAACTGGTAGAGAAAAAGTAACTCGTTTGAGGCGTTCAACGGGTTGTTGAAGCTGACCCTATCTGTATCAATGCTATTTTTGTGGGAAAGATTCCCCCAACATTCAATGAAAAAGACCTGCCTAGGCGTACAGCCTTGCTTATTGAGTTGCTTATCGATTCTCATGCGTGTTGCGTCCCTGCGTTGGGATGTTATAATAGGTCAATATTACATAATTTCTAGCCGTTGTTGTACTGGCAGCGGCCGTTACCGAAAAATAAGACCCTTACTTGCTCGCCTGTGGCTTTGTTCCCGGACTGGTTAGGGTCGTCCCTTTTGAAACCGCCATTTATGGCGGTTTTTTTATGTGTTTTTAGAGAGGTGTCCTGCTCCCCCGTAGATCCGCATGTTCAGATGTTTGTAATGTCAGCTCCTGGCACGCAGCAGACATTCAGATGAACCCATTTCACACATCGAATGTTTACAGTCAGAACTTGTTGGCAATGGTCAAGTAATTTGCGAACGGTCGCCAAGTAATATGCGAAAGGGGGTCCAGATCAAGTGCGATTACGCACCCTCACATCTTGCCATGGCTTCTTGAATGATTTCAGCCGCTCTTCGGCATACATTTTTGAAACGACAGTTTTCCTCTTCCAGCTCTTTCGGCTAAGAGATGCGGGCAGCATCCATCCTGCCAAACTACAAATGCCATTGATAAAAGCTGGCACTACTGATGCCGTGCTCCCGATAAAGCTCCGAGAAAGGTGTGCCTGCTTCGGTTTGTTTTAAGAATGGCGATAATCTGGCTGTCAGTAAAACGAGATTTTTTCAAAGAATTTCCCCTCAGTTCAGATTACGAGAAAATTCTACTTATGAACATACCGGTTTTATGGGGGGATTACCGGGAGACTGGGTGCCTGTCTACGGAATAGATCCTTGGTCTGACAAGTTTTTGGCCAATTACAGCTCGAAACGGTGTAAATACCAAGGTTTGATATAGAGTTGATAGCAATAGAATTAATGAATTTTATTTCGCCAAGATCTTGCTAAAATGCGAATCAATGTTTGATCGAAATAACCAGCCTTTGAAGAGCCGCCTTATTGATTTCGGGTGTTGGATCCACTTGAGTTGCTCAGATGATATCGCTGAAAGTGTTAATATTCTAACTTTACACTTAGCGGATAGTAGTACCACAGTTTCTGTCCAGAAAGTGAACAATATTGGGGATAAATTGACATTTTATCCTTTTGTTATGATAAAAATGAATGTTTTCAATTGGTTGTATTATTTTTTCTTACTTTATGTGAACTACCGTTCTGATTGGCCTTTCCGGCTATCCGTACCTGATAAAACCCTGCTTAGGCAGGGTTTTGTGTTTAGGGGATTCCATTACGCTTTGGTGTAAAAGTCGGACTACTCCAAAGCCAACGGCTCAATCACCTCAGCAATTTCCGGTAAATCGCTCTCTGGTAGTGGTAACAAAGGGCGTGGCAGGTTGTCGCGGGCAGTCAGGCCAAGAATTCCGGCTGCAGCAGCGATAACCCGCAGGCTGCCGCCATGCTTGCGAAACAGCGCCCATAAAGGTTCCAGCCTGGCACTCAGTGCCATGACCTGTTGAGTATCACCGGCTACCGCTGCCCGGGTTATTTGTTTGCTGATGCGCGGGAACAGGCCGCCGCATACCGAATACCAGACTTCACAACCAGCAGTTAAACCACTCGCCGCAAAAGCATCTCCACTGATACCGATAACGGTGCCGGGGTCAAGCTGGCTACGCAACTGGCTGATCCGTTGTTTCACTGTATCGTGATCCCCGGAGATGCCGGGAATTTTCACTGAGCGTACTCCTGGCAATGCCGAGAGCTGTCCGAGTAGCTGGTCTGAATAGCGAAAGTGGGTGGTTGAGGGATTATCATAAATACAGACAGGAAGTGAAACCTGTTGGGTGACTGTTTCAAACAACCGGTAGACTTCTTCGTCGCGCAGAGACTGGTAGCAAATCACCGATAGCAGTAATGCATCAGCTCCAGCCTGCTGTGCATCTTCTGCCAGCCGCAAAATTTCATCGCCACTGACAGAACCAACACAGGCCATCAGAGGAATATCTCCGGCCAGCTGGCGCGCGAGTTGTATCACGCGCTGGCGCTGCTGTCGGGTCAGATAGGCGTAACTGCCTGTTGACCCTAAAATACCCAGTGAATCTACCCCGGCAGCGGTCAGGCGCGCCATAATCCGGGAGAAACTCTCTTCATCCAGTTGGCCATTACTTAACGGCGTTAACGGGAAAGCACATAACCCACTGAACATAGAAATACTCCTGAGTGTAAGTTTGTCGCTTAATACGGTTATCAGCAGGGGACCCGGTAACGGGGCCACTTTTACTGGCGATCTGTTAATCTCGCTAGTCAGCAGATTGCCGGTTGTCCTGTAAGCCTGTAAACCCTAAGAACTCACGTTGCTTACTCCCTGAGCCCGGTAGGTGACGATACCAGAAACAGGAGGCGGGGTGTTGAAATCATCATCGCTAAATGCTGTTATAAATCCTGACAGCAACGAGAAAAGCAGGGGAATGCACTAGTGTTACAGTTCAGCGAATGGTTCAGCCGGAATGGCATCGAATGTTCCCGGGTGATTGCCTGTGATGACGGGTTTCCCAGACATTCTCACGATGAGTATGTGATCAGTGCCAATCTTAGCGGCATTGAGGAGATCTGGCTGTCAGGAAAAAACTTAACCGCAAAAAGCGGACAGGTCACCCTGTATAACCCTGCCTCTATCCAGTCCTCAAAATTTGCACAGCAGAGTGTAGAATTTATCAGTATTCATTTGCCACAATCGGTTATCAAAAACCTGATGACACAGGAAAATCTGAGTAGTCACTCCCATGTCCCTGTGCTGCGGGAAGGTGTGTTTGATGATCCGCAGCTGTTTAATGCTATCTGCCGGTTTGCGGATTCGGCTCGCGAAGATAACGACCTGCTGCAACAGCAGGAGTTGTTGCGATTGTGTAGCGAATTGCTGGAACCCTCAGCTTCTCTGGCGGGAAATGAAGAACTGCAAATCAACAAAGTGATTGACTACCTGCGTTGCCATCTGACTGAAAAGCCCTCTCTGGAAACCCTGGCGCAGATTGCCGGATTAAGTAAGTATCATTTTATCCGGTCGTTTACCTGCTATACAGGGCTGCCGCCCTTGCAGTATCACATGCAACTCCGGCTGCATCAGGCCCGTAATCTGTTACGCCGCAATGTTCATCCGCTGGAGGCCGCGATCAGTCTCGGATTTTACGATCAGAGCCATTTTATCAATGCATTTCGGAAAGTAATGGGAATCACTCCTGGTCACTATATTGCTCTGTTAGGTCTTAGTCGGTGATAAATTCGTGGTAGCCGGAGACAATAACGGTGAGGGCGAAGTAACTGAAAATAATGGCAGAGGCGATATAAGAAAACTTCAGTAAACGGTTTCCCATTAGTTTGCCACCCAGACTCCCGACCAGACAAAGTGCGCAGGTCCAGAGGACTCCTGCAATAAAAAAGCCGCTAAGAAACCATCCTGAAGATGCCACACTGTGCTGCCCCATCCTTGAAATCAGTGCTCCGCCGACGGTAGCGAACCAGAGGATAGCTGAAGGAGAAGACATGGCCAGCATTACGCCACGGCCAAATTCCCGACTGAGCGAACGTGACTGAGGAGCTTCGCCACTGTTTAAGGCTGTTGACTGACGGAAGGCCGCCATTAGCATTTTTACCGCAAACCATACCAGCATCGCACCGCCACCAATCCACAATACCCAGCGTACGGCGCTGAACTGCAAGAGTACCGCCATACCTGCCAGTGCCAGAATGGCATAAGCCAGATCACCGAAGCAGGTACCAATCCCCAGCCAGAAGCCATGAAAATAACCGCGCTGCATTGCCAGCGTCATCATAGCGATATTGGCAATTCCAATATCCAGGCACAACGAAAGGCTGAGTAAAAAGCCATTAGAAAACTGAAGCATTGGGTCAGTCCCTGATTAAAATTTAGAGTGTGATAGCTGCCAAAATCTTGCTGCAGGCGCTGTTAACGCCGCGAAGTGGCAATCTCATCACAAGCCACTAATAAGGTATTGGAAATAATTGCGCCGGGAGTCTTGCCGGGAGTATACGCAGTTACGATTTCTCTGTCTGCGGAGCAGAGGGGGAAGAGGGTGAGGAAAAATAGCGGGAGGGGGTGATACCAAATGTCTTACGAAACCCATGAATAAAGGCGCTCAGGCTGTCATAGCCTACAGCAAGGGAAACTTCGGTAACACTTTGACCGGTAAACAGTAATTCCAGAGCATGCAGCATTCGGGCTTGCTGCCGCCACTGGCCCGGGGTGATTCCGGTTTGTTGCCGGAAGCGGCGCGATAAGGTACTCAGTGACATACCGGCCTGATGAGCCCACTCTTCGATACTGTTGTTAAGATCAGGTCTGTCCAGCAGCCGATGGGCAAGTTGCTGTAATCTGGGTTCGGAGGGCATGGGTAAATGAAAACCGCCTTGTTTAAGTAATGTGACTTCATGGGTCAGACTGTCCAGCAGACTGAGAACATGCCCGGGTTCCAGAAACGGAGCATCTGCCAGCCGGCAGATCATCGCATCGGTCAGCAGAGTCTGGGTAAAAATTGCCGGAACCTCCGGAAATGCATCGCTAAGAGCAGGTTGCAGGTACAGACAAATTCCCTCAATAGCTCCAAACCAATGGGTACCGTGATCCAGTTCGCCGGGAATCCAACAAAACTGCCCCGGCAGTACGCACGTGACCTCATCGCCAGTGTGCAGGATGACCAGCCCATGGTGGATCGCAATAATTAATCCCTGCGGATGCCGGTGCTGCTCCAGAAAAGTACCTTGTTCCCGGCGTTTTCCGGTTAATCGCAACGGAGTGACCGGCAGATCTTTATCGATCATTGGCGTCTCCAGCCGCAGTACCGGTGACGATTCTGAGCAATTCTCTGACGGGTTGGCGTTAGCCGCGTTTTCGGGGGCCGGGTACACTGTGAACTCCTGACGTTAACCAGCTGTTTATTTTAGCGGCTTGTTAGCGGGTAATCACTTTTCTCTGGAAATAAAACCATGTCGCAGTCACCTCTGGCCCTCTCTTCAGAAAGGACACTCTCATCAACCCTGCTTTTCGCGGGGATCATTCTGGTTGGTGCTAATCTCCGCGCTGCGATCACGGTGGTCGGCCCGGTGCTGTCTGATATCCGCAACAGTACCGGAATATCAGATTCTGCGGCGGGCTGGCTGAATGCATTACCGTTACTGATTTTTGCTCTGTTGGCTCCGGCAGCCCCAAAGATGGCTGCAAAGTGGGGGATGGAAAGAGTTATCGGGCTGGCTCTGGCAGTGCTGGTGGCAGGTATTGCCTGGCGTTCAGCCGGAGGTAGTGTCGCCCTGTGGGGGGGAACCTGTATCCTCGGGGCTGCCATCGCACTATGTAATGTCTTACTGCCGGCGCTGGCAAAACGGAGTTTTCCCTCGAAAGCCGCGAGAGTGATCGGTGGCTATGCAGCGATGATGGGGGTGATTGCAGCGGTTGCTTCCGGGGCCGCGGTCATGCTGGCAAACGGTGAGCCTGAAGGCTGGCGTCGGGCGCTGGGCGCATGGGCTGTGCTGGCTGTTATCGCCTTACTGGTCTGGCTGCCACAGCTGCGCACCCGTACCCGTCCAGCGCACAGCCGCCTGGCGGCACTGGATCCCCATCCGGAACAGTACCGTTCCCCCTGGAAAAGCAGTACCGGCTGGCAGGTTGCCTTGTTTATGGGGTTACATTCGACAGTATTCTATGTGCTGGTCGACTGGTTCCCTGCTTATGCACAAACCGTCGGTATTTCTGCTGCAATGGCCGGTCGTTGCCTGTTCATTTATCAGTGTATTGCAGTACTGGCCAATCTGAGTATGACGGTTATTATGCCAAGGGTGCAGGATCAGCGCGGACTGGGATTACTCTGTTCGGTTCTCATTCTGGCCGGGGTCAGTGGTTTGTATTATCAGCCGGGTCTGGCAATGCTGTGGCTGGTGCTGGCCGGAACAGGGGCAGGTATTGCCATGGTCGTCTGTCTGTCATTATTTAATTTACGCAGTCAGGGTCACAGTCAGGCAACTGCGTTGTCAGGTATGGCGCAATGTATCGGCTATCTGATGGCAGCGGCAGGCCCTGCTCTGGTCGGAGTTGCGGTGCAATATACCCATCAATGGGCTGTCCCGTTTACTCTGCTGATGGGGCTCGCGTCGGTGCAGATAGTGATCTCGGTACTGGCAGGCCGTAACCGCACCATTGGCTGACAATAGTGGGCGGGAACGGGTCAGTATTTGATGTTGTACTTTTTTAGCTTATCGAACAGTGTGCTCTTGGCAATGTGAAGTTTTTTTGCGGCCTGGGTTAAATTGCCTTTCTGATTATTCAATTCCGAAACTATCAGGCGGCATTCGAAACTTTCGACAATATCGGTCAGTGACAGATTTTGCAGATCTTCATCCTGTTCCTGCTGGCGGTTAATCCCAAGTACAAATCGTTCTGCTTCGTTTCGCAGCTCACGGATATTACCAGGCCACTCTCTGACCATTAACCGGGTCAGTTCTGATTCACGAATTTCCCGTGGCTCGCGGTCAAAAAGCTCTGCGGCTTTGGCAACGAAATGGCTGAACAGCAAAGGAATATCTTCCGGACGTTCACACAGTTGCGGCAACGAGATGCTGGCCATATTCAGCAGGAAGTGCAATTCCGGGCGAAGATTAGTGTCGTTCTTCATTGCTGCCAGTTCAGGTTTTCCTGAGCCGATCACCCGCAGATCAATCGCTATCCGCTGGTGGGCTCCCGGCCGCTCAAAGGCTCTTTCCTGCAATGCACGGCTGAGTTTGCTCTGGATAGCTGCCGGGAGGTATTCAACTTTATCAAGGAACAGTGTTCCCCCGCGGGCAAATTCCAGTTTACCGATTCGGGCGGCGGGCGACTCCGTTGAAAAACCAGCCTCATTGCCAAATAATTCGCTGTCAAACAGCCCCGCAGGCAGGGCCGAGCAGTCTACCGTAACAAACGGGCCTGTCCGGCCACTCATTTCATGCAGGCAATGGGCGGCCAGAGCTTTTCCTGTCCCTGATGCACCGTAAATCATGACATTCGCCGGTGTTGTGGCGATATCAGTCAATGTGTTTCTGATTTCGGTCATTACCAGTGAATTACCCAGCAAAGCATGCTCAGGCAGACGTGTATTGGCCAGTTGCCTGCGGAGCTGACGGATCTCCTGTTCCAGACGACGTTTATCCAGTGCCCGTTTTACGACATTAGTAAATTGCTGTGCATTAAAAGGTTTTGGCAGGAAATCATAAGCACCGTTATGCATTGCGGTCACAGCAGTTTCAATATCACCATGACCGGTAATGATGATCACCGGGATTTCCGGTACCCGCCGGTTAAGTTCCTTCTGAAATTCAAAGCCACCGATACCAGGCAACCGCATGTCGGTGACAATAATCCCCTGGTGACGAAAATGGGCAAGGTGTACCCTGGCATCCTCGACTGAAGCTACACCCAGAATCTCAATACCTTCCAGTTGCAAAGCCTGCATACAGGCCAGCCGCACATCAGGATCGTCTTCAATTAACAGCACCGAATAATTACTCATCAATTGTTTCCTTGTCATTCGGGGAAGCCAGTGGCAACCGCAGGGTAAAACAAGCCCCGCAACTGAGGTTTTCGGCCTGTAAGGTACCACCATAGGAACGAACGATATCTGCCGAAATGGCCAGACCCAACCCTAGTCCGTTATGGGTTCTGGTCGTAAAAAACGGCTCAAAAATATGCTTCAGAAGATCTGGTGCAATTCCCGGCCCGTTATCTTCAACAGCAAGCAACGCCTGGTCGTCCTGCTGAGACCAGCGTACCGTAATGGTGCCATCTTTGCGCTGGCTGCCAATTGCTTCAATGCTGTTGCTGATCAGATTGACCAATACCTGTTCCAGGCGGGTGCTGTTACACAGACACCACACCTCTCCGGACGGCGCCTGCCGTTCAAAATGGATCTGCTGCTGATTGATACGGTGAGTAAGCATAATCAGTGCATTATCAATACTGGCTGAGACAGAAACTGGCCGGGTCAGGTCATCACTATTACGGGAAAATGAACGTAATTGCTGACTGATCCTGCCAATAAAACCAACCAGCTCTACGATTCGGTTCAGGTTGCTTTTAAGGATGTCCGTCTGCCCTTGCGCCAGAAAACGTACTGAGTTTGCAGAAAGCACACTAATGGCGGAAAGCGGCTGATTAATTTCGTGAGCAATACCGGCTGACAACTGGCCGATCACTGCCAGTTTTTCGGTTCTGATCAGCTCCTGCTGCATTGCCTCCATTTTTTGTACCGACAGAATGCGCTCCTGAATTTCTCTGGCCAGCGAGGCATTCTGAATTTCCAGTTGCTGGCTACGTTCCTGCACCAGCTCTTCCAGATGACCATAGGCGCTCTCCAGTGCCTGCTGGTTATCGAGTTTCAGACGGATGATATGCTGACGCTGAATAAATAAAGAGATGACGGTAAATATTATTGCCAGAGTCACTCCCGTCAGCGCCACAATAATCGCGGCTGATGAGTAAACCGAATCTACCGGGGACAACTGAGCAAGGGTCAGATTTAGCTGAGGAAGATACTGATTAATCTGAATATAATCGCGACCGTTAAACCTGACATGATAGCTGTCAGCTGCGATTTTTTCTCCGCGGTAGCCGGTGAGAGGAGGAATGACTTTATTATTGTACTGATGTGTTTTTTCGCTGGCAGCAATTTGTTGCGGGCTGAGAGGCCCGAGCGAGTGAAACAACATGGATTCATCGGAAGAGCTGACAATAATATTATTATTATCCAGTAAAAACATTTTATTAAGGTAGTTAGATTTGCTGTTTGCCAGCGCTTCGATATCAATTTTTACCACCACTACCCCCAGTTTTTTTCCCTGCGAGAACACTGCATTTGCCTGGTAGTAGCCTGCCACCGACCCGGTGGTTCCGATACCGAAAAAGTGTTCAGTTGTGGTGCTGATACTATTAACAAAGTAGGGACGGAACTGAACATCGTGGCCGGTAAGATCCTGCTGGCTGGCCGCGATAATTTTGCCGTCGGCATTCGTGATAAATACCGACAACGCCCCGACTTTGTTCTGTATTGAACTGATTTTTCTGACCACTTCCGCCTGCAACCCTGCGTCATTCTGCTGAGAGAGAAAATGCCGGATGGTTTCATCCAGAGACAGGGCATAAGGGATAAATTCATAGCGGTGAATATTGAGTGACAGTTCATGTCCTGCCCGCGATAGCGCCTGGTTAATCAACTCTGTCTGTGCTGAGACTTTATTCTGTGCGTACAGAAAGCTGAGCACGGTGATACCGGTCATGCAAAGAATAAATATTCCTGCCAGCCACCTGAAGTGACGAAGCGTTTGCGGATCGGTTTCAAGATGCCTGCGTTCCTGTTTCAAGGGGGGACCTTTTCAGTTGTTGGTTACCAGATTAAGAAAGGGGCTGTGCATTGAGCAGGGTAGTGGATTATACCGGCCATTTGTAGCCTTTGTGTTTGTATTTTGTTTTTATTTGGTTTCATTACCGGTATTGCTCACCAAAACAACCTCTGTTTTCCTTCCGTGACCCCGGGGTAGTTTGCAACAACATTATCAATTTGTTGGGAATTAAATCGCCTGCGTTTCTGTACTTTCTGATAATGAGTATTATATATATCACTTGCCATTAAGTTAATTGTGTTCGATTTTCCGGATAATGATAAATAAACCGTTCGGATTTCCGGATGGTTATTTTACCCCACAATCAAAAAGTGCTTTTATTGATTTTAAATACTGAGTTCAGGTCTTTTTGAACGCTGATTTAATCATAAAACTCAATAAATTCTTATTGTTATCTCAACAGTTAAACTGTGGTTTTTGGTGTTATCTTTGATGAAATCAATTTCATAACTATATGTATTTTAAGTTATTTTTAAATTTATTCTCTGTTAAATATTCTACGAATAATACTGAACCTTAACATTTAATTTCATATCAAAAACATTTGTTACATCTGAATTTACGCATCCTTAAAATTGGGTATAACATTCTGCAATGTTGAATTGATGTTGGTTTTTTATTAAATGAATTATCAGCAATCATGCGGATGATTAAATCAATAACATCTTTTCTGCTTTTAATTTTTGGAGCAATTGTCAATGAAAAATGAAATTATTCGGGATGACTCTCCTGCTGAATACAATTTGTCCCGCAGAAAGGTGCTGCTTGGTGGTCTTATTTTATTAGGCAGTAGTTATCTGGGCCCATCGCTTCCGGCCTGGGCAGATACGTTAAATGACCAGGCTACCATCGACCAGTTTATGCAGTTATCACAATTACTTGTTAATCATCAGCTTGATCCGGTAACAGGGCAGCGTCTGGCTGCTGCGATGATCAGTGGCAACATGATTACACGGCAACAGATAACCAGTCTGCTGGCTGTAGCTCAGGCCCGTCAGGCAAAAGTGGTTGAGGATTTTTTCTCAGATATTCCACAGGGTGAGCTGAAAAATGCGGCTCTCAGCATTATCTCTGCCTGGTATAAAGGTGTACTGATTGATGCACCCGGGGCTGAGGTGTTTGCTTATGAAAAAGCCTTAATGTATCAGCCGACTATCGATGTGATGACCATTCCGACCTATGCCATTACCGGCCCTAATGGCTGGAGCTCCCATGCAGCTCCGCTGGCCGATATGCCGGACTTCTAAATCAATAATATTACCGGTTAATACGTAACTTCTTTTGTGGCGCAGGCGCGACAAGGGGAATTACGGCCGGAACTTTGCTGGAAAATATCATGAATGCAGATGTGATTGTGGTTGGCACCGGGGTTGTCGGTTGCCTGATTGCTGAACAGTTACTCGATAGTGGCCACTCCGTTGTGATGCTGGAAGCTGGCCCGCGGGTCGAACGTTGGCAGATTGTCGAAAACTACCGAAATTTACCACCGGTTTCCCGGTTACATTTTAATGCCCCTTATCCACCGGAGCCCTGGGCTCCTCATCTGATGTCGGCCACGCCTGAGCAGGCCGCTGAATATCTGCAACTGGAAGGTCCTAATGCCCGGGCCTATCAGCAGGGATATGTTCGTTATGCCGGCGGAGCAACATGGCACTGGGCTGGAATTTGTTGGCGGTTAACTCCGGAAGATATGCAGCTAAAAACGCTCTACGGTGTTGGCCGTGACTGGGCTTTTGATTATGCCACCCTGGAACCTTATTACACCCGTGCCGAATATGCTCTTGGGGTCTGTGGACCTTCTGAGCCGGAACTGCAATGGCCCCCGGTTCGTTCCAAACCTTATCCGATGGGCCGTCTGCCTTTCGGGCCGGGTGAGCAACGCTTTACCGACGCGGCTGCCTCTATTGGCCTGACAAATCTGCCTTCAGCTCAGGCGCGTAATAGCGGTATTGCTTACGGGGATCGTCCTGCCTGTTGCGGTAATAATAACTGCATTCCGGTCTGCCCGATTGGTGCGAAGTACGATGCAGCAACTTCACTGACACGTATTGAATCCAAAGGCGGCAAAATTCAGCCAAATGCGGTGGTCTATAAAATAGAAACCGGTGCGGATAATAAAGTCCAGGCAGTTCACTATTTTGACAATAACAAACAGACTCACCGGGTGACCGGGTCTGTCTTTGTTATTGCCTGTAACGGTATTGAAACTCCGAAACTACTACTGATGTCTGCGGACAGCAGAAACCCGCACGGTGTAGCAAACAGCTCAGATCAGGTGGGACGCAATATGATGGACCAACCGAAGCTGGTAGTAGAACTTGAGCTGGCTGAACCCGCCTGGACCGGCGTTGGACCGGTGCAGGGAAGCAGTATTATGGAAACCTCTCAGGGCAGTTTCCGTTCTGAATATTGCGGGGCGTTGTTCCGTTTCAACAATATGGCTCGCAGCCGGATTGGTGCTATGGCGGCGCTGGAAAAAGGTCTGGTGGGTAAAGCACTGGATACTGAAATTCGTCGTCTGTCAGCCTGTACCACCGAAATTGCTATTGAACATGAGCTGATGCCGGATGCCAATAACCGCTTAACTTTATCGGCTAAAAAAGACTGGCTGGGATTACCTAAACCCAACATTTACTACGATGTCGGTGACTATGTACGCCAGGGATCGCAGCGCCATTCTTTACCTATCGCCCGCCAACTGGCAAAAGCGATGGGAGCGACCAAAGTAGATATTTCGACCGAATATACCAACAGTGACCATATTATGGGCGGCTGCATTATGGGGACCGATCCTGCAGTCTCGGTGGTGGATGTGGATTGCCGGGCTCATGACCATGAAAACCTGTTTTTACCGGGTGGAGCTGCGATGACTACCGGAGGATGTGGTAACAGTACCCTGACAATGTCTGCCTTAGCACTGAAAGCCGCAGATGCCATTCATGCACAATTAGGGAAAGCATAATGAAAAAACATGCCATAAAGTTTTCCCTGTCGCTAATGTTTGCCGGAAGCATGTTGTGGGCTGGTTCCGCTGCAGCCGCAACTGGCGATGCCGCGGCGGCCATTAGCCGTGGTGAATATCTGGCGACGGCTTCGGACTGTGCTGCCTGTCATACTGATAAAGGCGGTCTGCCGTTTGCCGGTGGATTAAAAATTGAATCCCCGGTCGGGACGATTATTGCCAGTAATATTACTCCCTCCTTAACCGCTGGGATTGGTCATTATACTGAACAGCAGTTTGCGGATGCGGTGCGTAAAGGGATTCGTGCCGATGGTGCTAACCTTTACCCGGCCATGCCTTATACAGCGTACTCGGTGATGACAGATCAGGATATTCATGATCTGTACCAGTACTTTATGCAGGGCGTAAAACCGGTGGATCATCCGGCCGCGGAGACTGAGTTACCGTTCCCGATGAACATCCGCATGATGATGAAGGCCTGGAATTTACTGTTCCTCAACGATAAACCATTCAGCCCGGATGCATCACAAAGCGCTGCGTGGAACCGGGGTAAATATCTGGTAACTGGTGCAGCGCACTGTAGTACCTGTCATACACCCAGAGGGCCACTGATGGAAGAGGAAAGCAGTCAGTTCCTGAGCGGTGGTCAGGTCGGGGCATGGTACGCGCCAAATATTACTTCGGATCCACAGTCAGGGATTGGCCGCTGGAGCCAGGCTGATATTGTACAGTATCTGCGCACTGGTAATCTGCCAGGTAAAGCCCAGGCTGCCGGTAGTATGGGAGAAGCGGTAGAGCATAGCTTCCAGCATCTGACAGATGATGACCTGAATGCGATTGCTACCTATATTCGTACCGTGAAGCCAGTGGCAACGCCCGAAAACGCCGGTTCAAGATTTATGCAGGGTGACAGCCACGATGCTACCGGAAAAATTCGTGGTCTGAGTCAGCAACAGGTCACTGATGCTAAACAGCAAGGGCTGGCGTTGTTCCAGGGCAATTGTGCCTCCTGTCATGAAGCTGGCGGGCAGGGAAGCAGGGATAGTTATTATCCGAGCCTGTTCCACAATTCAGTGACCGGCGCAGAGAACAGTAATAACCTGATTGCTACCATTCTGAATGGCGTTAACCGTACCACCCGGGACGGTCAGGTATTTATGCCAGGTTTTGGTCATCATCCAAATGATATCAATAATCTGACTGACGAGCAGATAGCGTCGCTGGCAAACTATGTGCTCACAACCTATGGTAAACCGTCGAAACCGGTGACTGCGGCGATGGTTGCCACCGTACGCCAGGGAGGGCCGGGTTCCAGTCTGGTGCTTCTCGCCCGGTTTGGAATAGCTGCCGGAGTGGTAGTTGTTTTGATTCTGCTGGGATTCTGGGTGGTTCGCCGCAAAAAAAACGTCAGGGATCCGTCGTAGTTATTTCGATGGCCTGACCCGGGCCACTGCTGTCAGGCAGTGGCCTGTTGTTTCAAGGGACCGAAGATGAAGCAGAACTGATACCCAGCATTTCGGCGGCCAGTTGATTCCATTGCTGGCAGCTGTGGCTAAGATAACGATCTTTGGCGTGCACCAGTGCCAGCTCATAGCTGAGTTCAGGTTCGATCAGCGGAATGGCTACAAAATCTTCCGATAAGTTATTAATACGAACGCTGCGTGGTAGCAAAGTAATACCCACTCCGGCATGAACCATTGCCATCATCAGGTCCAGATGGCAGGTCCGTCCGGCGACTACAGGTTTAACGCCGTATAATCCGCAGGCGCTGTTAATCAGGTTATTAATCCGGAATTCTTCAGCAAAAAAGATAAACGCTTCATGCAGCAGTTCTTTTATCCGGACTGTCTGGCGACTGGCCAGACTGTGTTGTTTCGCTGCCAGTAAAAACAACTGATCACGGGCGAAAGGCTGTAAGCTGAATTGTTCACCGTCAAACGGCAACATCACCGCTGCCGTTTCCACCCTGCCGGCTTGCAATGCCTCAGCCATCTGATTCGAACCCAGCTCAATAATCTTTAGCTCTACAGCCGGAAAACGGCTGCGAAACGCCATAATAATATCGGCAAAATAACTGGAACCAACTACCGGCGGCAGCCCGACCCGTAGTTCTCCGGACACAGAAGATGAATTGTCTTTGATTTCGCGGGAGAGATTATTGAACTGACAGAGAATCAGTTGTGCGTGCCGCAGCAGAATTTCCCCGTCAGAGGTCAGGCTGATCCCATGAGGATCACGAATCAGCAGTGTTTTTCCCAGCTGAGTTTCCAGGCGCTGAATATTACGGCTGACGGCGGGTTGTGTCAGATGCAGGGCTTCTGCGGCCCGGCCAAACCCGTTAAGACGAACCACTTCAGTGAAACAGCGTAATTCGCGGATATCCATACACACTCCGGTTGTTAATAACCATAGGTAATGGGCGGGATGATCATAATGCATTTCCATTATCGGTGACAGAGCGATAAAACAGATTTGGCCGTTTTTATCCCCGCGACGTTGACGACGTTACACCCCTTTATTCTGAGTGGAGAATGTCATGAAACAAACAGTGATTGAATATGTGCTTGAGCGGATTGCTGATTTAGGGATCCGCGATATTTTTGGTGTTGCCGGTGATTATGCCTTTCCGATAGAAGACGCAATATGTGCCAGTACTACATTGCGCTGGGTCGGTAACTGTAATGAATTAAATGCTGCTTATGCCGCTGACGGCTATGCCCGGGTTAACGGGGTGGCAGCATTAGCGACTACGTTTGGTGTTGGTGAACTCAGCGCTCTGAATGGTATTGCCGGTTCATATGCCGAGAACCTGCCGGTGATCCACCTGGTAGGTATGCCGGCCAGCGCGGTGCAGAATAAGCGGCGCCTGGTTCACCATACTTTGGGAGATGGCGATTTTTCGGTGTTCTATAAAATGTCTCAGGGAGTGGTCTGTGCCCATGCGCTTCTGACCCCGGACAACTGTATCGCTGAAACGGAACGGGTGATTGCCTGCGCTTTACGTGAACGACGCCCGGTCTATTTGGGGATTGCCTCAGATCATGCGGAAATGCCGGTAACCGGTGAGGCTATTTCTCTGCCAACACCGAAAAGCGATCCACTGGCGCTGGATGCCGCGCTGACTGCTATCCATCAGCGGCTCAGTCACTGCCGGAGTGCCTGCATTCTGCCCGGAGTAATAGTAGCAAGACGTGGTCTGCGGGAAGAAGTCACCTGTCTGGCAGAACGCAGCGGGTTGCCGTTCGCCACCATGTTTATGGATAAAAGTGTGCTGGATGAATCCCTCCCTAATTATCTTGGGATGTACGACGGACAACTGATGAATGAACCGGTCAGGGAGTTTGTCGAAAATTGCGACTGCGTACTGGGGATTGGTGTGGTCATGACCGACTTTAACTCCGGCTGTTTCACCGCCCGACTGGCTGTAGAAAACACCATTAATATTCACTCAGAATCTGTTGACGTCGGAGAAGTGAGTTTTCCGAATGTATTTATGAAAGATGTGCTCGACGGGCTCAACCGGCAAATCCGGCCGATGCAGGTGAATGCACCACAGGCGACAGGGTGCGGGAAACCAGAGATTCCTGCATCCGGTGAAATCAGTGTCGGTTACCTTTATCCGCGCCTGGAGCAAATGCTGAAATCAGATGACATTATTATTGCGGAAACCGGTACCTGCTCAATGGGGTTGGGATTTGCCCGCTTGCCCACCAATGTGCAGTTTCATAACCAGACATTATGGGGTTCTATTGGCTGGGCAACACCCGCCGCTTTTGGGGCTGCTGTCGCGGCACCACAACGCCGGGTGATTTTGCTGACCGGAGAAGGCTCCCATCAGTTAACTGTTCAGGAAATAAGTCAGTTTGGTCGTATGGGCCTGAAACCTATTATTCTGGTGTTGAACAATAACGGTTATCTGATCGAAAGACTGCTGTGTAAACAACCGGAGGCCAGTTATAACAATCTGGCTGGCTGGGAATACAGCAAACTGCCGGAGGCTTTGGGGTGCAAACAGTGGTTTTGTTGCCGGGTGACCCGCTGTGATGAACTGGACGATGCTTTATTGCAGGCAGAAAATGCACAACACGGCAGCTATATCGAGATTGTCACCGGCAGATATGAAGCTCCGGAACTTGCAACTAAACTGCATCAGTCACTCACTGCTCTTTACTCCGCCTGATGTCGTTTACGGACCTTGTGCCGCTGACAGGGTCCGGGTTTTACATCAGCACTCCGCGATTTCCCGCTGGTAATTTGTGAACAGAAAGACAAAATTTGCCAAAATGTGAATTTCACAAAGGTGTGTTATTTCACTGTAAACGTTACCACTCCTCAGCATAAACCTATATAAAGATTATTTTTACTGTTTTTTTATGCCAATTTATTCTCTAAAATTTGGTTTATCTGCAATCCTGGTATATCCGCGATTAAAGTAATATTCCGAATTTTGCCGCTAATTTATGGATTTTTTTACGAAAATTGTGCGAACAAATGAACATTTTTGTTGGTGCCGTGTCACGATTTCTATGAACAAATGTTATTGTCAACGGATCTGGATCACAAAAAACGATATTAAAGACAACTAAAAAGGACTAACCTTATGCGGTTCTTTACATATCTATAAAGTTGTTGATTCTAAGGTTAATTCAATGTCACAGGAATCCAGAGGCCTGCGCCTCATCACACTAGCAATATCAGTATTCTGCACCTTGTGGCTGATAATCGGCGGTGGCTGGTTACTGGCAATTGGCGGCAGCGCTTACTATCTCATCAGCGGCATCGTTATGGCGGTGTTCACTGTGATGCTGATGAAGAAAAGAAGCTGTGCTTTTTATCTTTACTCACTCATTCTGTTAGGCACCGCAATCTGGGCCTACTTCGAATCTGGCCTTGATTTCTGGGCCCTGGCACCTCGTCTTGATATCTGGGTACTGTTTGGTATCTGGATGATTTTGCCGTTTGTTTATCGCCAACTGGCGGCACCAAATCGCAAAGCGACTTCACTGATGGTGGTTGCTATCGTAATCAACCTGGCGATGGTCGTTGGTGCTTTCTTCGGTAAAGACCCTCAGGCAATCTACGGTAACCTGAATGTTGAAGCTCCGGCAACTCAGCCTGCTTCTGCCGGCAATGACTGGACCGCATATGGTGGTACTCAAGCCGGTGACCGTTACTCTTCATTAAGTCAGATCAATGAAAGTAATGTTAAAAACCTGCAGGTAGCATGGGTCTACCAGTCTGGTGATGTAAAACGCCCTGATGATCCGGGTGAGATTACTAATGAATCAACTCCGCTGAAAGTCGGTAACCTGCTGTATACCTGTACTGCGCACCAGATTCTGGTTGCTATTGATGCTGCAACAGGTAAAGAAAAATGGCGTTTTGACCCAAAAATCAAATACGACCCGACCTTCCAGCACATGACCTGTCGTGGTGTTTCTTATCATGACTTTAATACTGCGACTGATCCTCAGAGTGCTCCGGTTTCACCGGCAGCCTGTTCACGCCGCATCTATCTGCCGGTCAATGATGGTCGTCTGATTGCGGTTGATGCTGAAAGTGGTCAGCTGTGTAAAGACTTTGGTAACAACGGTGAGCTGGATCTGCAGCATCAGCAGCCAAATGCTTTCCCGGGTGGCTATGAGCCAACCTCACCTCCGGTGATTACCGATAAAGTGATTGTGATTGCCGGTGCGGTTACCGATAACTACTCAACCCGCGAGCCGTCAGGTGTTATCCGTGGTTTCGACGTGAAAACCGGTAAACTGCTGTGGGCATTCGATCCGGGTGCTAAAGATCCAAACGCAATTCCTGCGGATGGTCAGCACTATACTGCTAACTCGCCAAACTCCTGGGCTCCTTCAGCCTACGATCCGAAACTGGATATGGTGTACCTGCCAATGGGCGTGACTACTCCGGATATCTGGGGCGGAAACCGTACTCCTGAGCAGGAACATTATGCGAGTGGTATCCTGGCGCTGAACGCGACTACCGGTAAAGAAGTCTGGTTCTATCAGACTGTCCACCACGATCTGTGGGATATGGATATTCCGGCGCAGCCTTCACTGGCAGACATTACCGATAAAGACGGTAACAAAGTTCCTGTCATCTACGTTCCGACCAAAGTAGGTAATATCTTTGTTCTGAACCGTGTGACTGGTCAGCTGGTAGTTCCGGCTCCTGAGCGTCCGGTACCGCAAGGTGCAGCGAAAGGCGATCACACTTCTGCGACTCAGCCGTTCTCTGAACTGACCTTCCGTCCGGAAGCGAAACTGACCGACAGTAAGATGTGGGGCGGTACGATGTTTGATCAGATGATCTGTCGTATCATGTTCAAACGTCTGCATTACAATGGAACGTTCACACCACCATCAGAGCAGGGCACCCTGGTATTCCCGGGCAACCTGGGGATGTTTGAGTGGGGTGGTATTTCAGTTAACAGTGGTAGCGAGTTTGCTATTGCTAACCCAATGCAACTGCCATTTGTTTCAAAACTGATCCCACGTGGTCCGAACAACCCAATGGAACCGGGTAAAAACGGTGCCGGCGGTTCAGGTGGTGAGGCAGGTCTGCAACACATGTATGGCGTACCTTTTGGTGTGGAACTGAATCCGTTCCTGTCACCGTTCGGTCTGCCATGTATGCAACCGTCATGGGGCTTTGTCTCTGCGGTTAACCTGAAAACTAACCAGATTGTGTGGAAAAAACGTATCGGTACTATCCGTGACAGCGGCGGCCCGATTCCATTACCACCAATTACTGTAGGTACCCCGATGCTGGGTGCACCGATGACCACAGCCGGTAATATCTTCTTTATCGCAGCGACACTGGATGACTACATCCGTGCTTACAGTGTGCGTGACGGTAAACTGTTGTGGCAGGCACGTCTGCCAGCAGGTGGTCAGGCAACGCCAATGACCTATGAAGTAGACGGTAAGCAGTATCTGGTGATTGTTGCGGGCGGACACGGTTCGTTCGGTACTAAAATGGGCGATTATATTGTTGCTTATAAATTACCTTAACAGGTGAGTTCCGGAGGCTGTTATCAGCTTTCGGATTATCCCGGGGTAATCATCATCCCCGCCGGTAGTCAGCTACCGGCGGGGATTTTTTTATCTGTCGGGCAGGGAATTCACCTGTGATGGCGTAGTAGTAAACATGCCGGGAGTTTGCCCGGTCGCCTGACGGAACATGGCCGAGAAGGCGCTGATATTCTGATAGCCAAGAGTCAGTGCTGTGGCAGTAACTGACTCACCCCGGCTTAGTGCCAGGAAACTGTAATTAAGGCAGGCACGCTGTCTCCAAAGACCGAATGACAACCCGGTTTGCTGTCGAAAAAAGCGGCTGAATGTGCGCGGACTTTTATGTAACACGGCTGCCCACTGCTCCGGACGCTGGCGTATATCGGGGTGCCGGTTAAATGCACTGCACAGTGCTTTCAGGGTCGGATCGTAGGGAAGCGGGGTAAACAGCGGGTTAATCCCGGCCAGCGCCAACTCCTGCATGATTAACAGTATCACCAAATCATTCCGGCTCCCGGCCGGATAATCCAGAGGAATGTCTGCAGAAGTGAGCAATAGCTGGTGCAGCAACGAGCTGACATTCAGCACCTCACATTGGGTTGCAGGGCGTGGTGCTGCGGCCGGCTCAATATACAGGCTGCGGGTACTGGCCCCGAGCATTCTCACCGCATGAGTCTTACCTGCAGGTATCCAGACCCCATTGCCAGGCAACACCATCCATTGGCCTTCTTCACTGTTAACTTCCATCAGACCGCTGATGCTGTAGAGAAATTGCGCTCTGCGATGCTGGTGCGGAGCCAGCCAGGTATCGGGGGGATAGTCGGTCGCCAGAGCCAGTACTGTGCGTGGAATATGATCGACGTTGTTAATCGGTGTGTTACGCATGACCTGTCTCAGATGGCCCGAATTCGTTAATGATTGTCCTGAACCCGTAATTAAGTCATTCCCTGAAGTTTGTATACTCTGACCCACAGTAGCGGACAGGTAAATATTTATGATGGTTTTTTTAGCGATTGCCGGAGTTATTTCAGGGATCACCACGGTGCTATTTGGATTTGGTGGCGGGTTTATTACCGTGCCGCTGTTGGTATCGGTACTGGCGGCACAGCATTTACCCACTGATGCCGGGGGAGGAGAGGTGATGCAAATCGCGGTGGCAACTTCTGCTGCAGTGATGCTGTTCTCATCCCTGGTGGCCAGTCTGCGTCAGAGACAGTTACTCAGGCAACTGGCCGGGGTATTAAAACCTTTGTGGCTGATGATTGCGGTAGGTGGCGTTGTCGGAGCTGTGGCGGCACAGTTCAGCAGCGGGCAGTGGATTCGTGCGGGATTTGTGGTCTATCTGCTACTAACATTGCTGGATTGCCTGTTTCGGCCTGGTTTTTTACGCACGGCGCCTGCCGGAGAAGCAGGGATTCAGCCACTGAAACATTCTGCGCTGGCAGGGGGGCTGATCGGTGTAATTGCTGCGTTTCTCGGTGTTGGCGGTAGTGTGATGACGGTTCCGCTGATGCGGCGACGGGGAGCGACCATGGTACAGGCCGCAGCGTTAGCAAATCCACTCACCCTGCCGATGGCGCTGACTGCCACCCTGACCTATGCAATCACATCGCTGTATTACTCAGCACCTTCGATGCCAGGATTTGTGGGCTATATCGATGTGCAGGCCGCTATTATCCTGATGGCTGCCAGCTTTGTCGGAATGTGGCTGGCTGGTCATATGGCCTCGCAGGTACCGGATCAGTTACACGCACGGCTCTATCCGTGGCTGCTTAGCCCGGTACTGGTGGCAATGATATGTCTTCCTGTCGGCCACTAAGACCGTATGGCACTGATTAGTAGGTTGGCCAGCTTGACGGTGTCATTTCCATCACATTAATAAACGCTTCCTGAGCACTGCTGACAAACAAATGCCATTGCTGCATGCTCAGTGTGATGCCCATCAGACCAGTGACAAACCAGCATGACATAACGACACCAATGCTGCTGCAAACAAAGCTAAAGAAATAGTGACTGTTCTGCCGGCATTTAATTTTCACTGTGCTGGCGAGAAACATTACGATAGCACTGAGCAACCCCCAGCGCATGATGAGAAAACCTGCAGTTAATGTGCCCATTTTTTCTACCCGTGACAGATGCTTATAACAATTTTTCGAGTGACATAAACTCCGTCATCCGGGAAAACTGCAGCGGGAGCTGTACCTGGCGGGGACGGAATTTTGTGATGCAGGTCACATTATAGGCTTTTTTGTAAGAAAATCGAACGAAAAATACACGCTGTGTAAGTTTTTGTGGCAACAGGGCAACAGGCAGGCGGGAAATTATCTGAACATGCAGGGTGCCGCCGGTGAGGGCGGCAACATGACGACTTACATCATCCCCGATACGGACGCCGGGCGAGCTGAAGATAACCGGGACTCGCGGTTAATACTCTCAGCCGGGCTGAGTTCGCGGCAGCGCATCGCCTGACGATAAGCGGTAGGGGTTTGATCAAACTGACGGCGAAACACCCGTGAAAAGGTTTGCTGTGATTCATAGCCATACTGCAGAGCAATATCAAACACCGGGCGGCGGGTTTTGCAAAGTGCATCTGCGGCCATTTCCAGCCGGCGTTCGCGAATATAATCACCCAGCGTCTGCTGTGTCACTGCCCGGAACATACGTTGCAGATGCCATTTCGAATATCCTGATTTAGCAGCGACTTCATCGATCGATAAATGTTTCCCAAGGTTCTGATTGATCCACTGGGTTAACGAATGAATGATTTCTTCTTGCATCATAGTTCTGTCCTGTACGGCGAATATTATCACCGGGAGTGGTTCGGGATTTTTGCGTCGGAGTGGAGTATAATTCCTCAAGTTAACTTGAGGTAAAGGCCGAAAATGAAAAAAGAGAGAAACTATCCAAAACCGGTCCTGACACCCGGCGAAGTTGCCCGCCGAAGTGGGGTCGCAGTCTCTGCCCTGCATTTTTATGAAAGCAAAGGGCTCATTTCCAGTACCCGCAACAGTGGAAATCAGCGGCGGTACAGCCGTGATGTACTGCGTCGGGTGGCAATTATTAAAGTGGCACAGCGTATTGGTATTCCTCTGGCGTCGGTCAGCGAAAATCTGGCGCAACTGCCGCCGAATAAGCGGATGTCTGCCGGTGAATGGGAGGCTTTAACCCTGCACTGGCGTGAAGAACTGGATAAAAGAATCGCTACCCTGACTCATTTACGGGATGATTTGAACGGATGTATTGGTTGTGGCTGCCTTTCAATGCGCGATTGTCCGTTACGAAATCCGGGGGATCAGCTGGCGGCCAGTGGGCAGGGCGCCGTATTACTGGAACGAGGCCCTGCGGGGGAAACACTTGCCATCACCGATACCGATGATTTGACTCCTTCGGTGAGAAAGCGTCGCTCCCCATCCTCAGAATAATGAGCGCCGGGTTTTCCGGAAACAATCTGGCAGCTTGCACTGAGTGATTTATCAGGGGGCTGACTGAAATCCGTCGATGGGTGGGTTGCTGTTGCCGGGCAACCGGGCTTCTGTCCGGGCCGGATTGCGGTGGTTACGGTGAGCGCCGGGCACAGGCAGAAACCTGGAGAAATCCGTAAAGGACCGGTTTGGCCGCATTTTCGCACACCAGGATGCATTTAACTCCCTTATTTTGTTTTACACTATTACTGTATCTGATTTGTTCCTGGTTCATAAAACGCCTGTGGAAGAGGCTTAAAGGAAAGCATGGAAATCTTTTTTACCATTTTGATCATGACATTAGTGGTATCCCTGTCTGGAGTTGCAGGCCGGTTACTCCCGTTTCATATTCCCCTGCCACTGGTGCAGATTATCTCCGGGGCGATACTGGCATGGCCTTCAATCGGACTGCATGTCGATTTTGATCCGGAGCTATTCCTGGTCCTGTTTATTCCGCCATTGCTGTTCGCTGATGGCTGGAAAACTCCGACCAGTGAGTTTTTGCATCATGGGCGTGAAATTATCGGGCTGGCACTGGTGCTGGTACTGATTACAGTCGTGGGTATTGGTTATCTTATTTACTGGGCAGTACCTGGTATTCCGTTGATTCCGGCGTTTGCCCTGGCTGCCGTTCTGTCGCCAACCGATGCCGTCGCCTTATCCGGGATTGTCGGGGAAGGGCGAATTCCTAAAAAAATCATGTCGATAGTTCAGGGTGAAGCCCTGATGAATGATGCATCCGGCCTGGTGTCGCTGAAGTTTGCGGTGGCAGTTGCCATGGGTACCATGGTGTTTAGCTGGTCCGGAGCCACCCTCGAATTTTTAAAAGTAGCTATAGGCGGATTAGCCGCCGGGGTAATTATTTGCTGGTTGTACGGTAAATCTCTGCGTTTGCTAAGCCGCTGGAGCGGTGATGACCCTGCAACCCAGACGGTATTATTGCTGTTGTTACCTTTTGCTTCTTATATTATCGCTGAACATTTCGGTTTTTCCGGCATCCTGGCCGCGGTGGCCGCAGGGATGACCATTACCCGTTCCGGAATTATTCGTCAGGCTCCGCTGGCGATGCGTCTGAGAGCAAACAGCGTCTGGCAGATGCTGGAATTCGTGTTTAACGGCATGGTGTTTTTAATGTTGGGGCTTCAACTGCCCAGCATTCTCGAAACATCGATTCAGCAGGCTAATGCCGATGCCAACGTTAATATCTGGACATTGTTTGCCGATGTAGGCCTGGTGTATGTCGCTTTGCTGGTGGTACGTTTTGGCTGGTTGTTTATCATGCAACGGCTGAGTGTCCGGTTACTGAAGAAAAACCCAATGGAGTTCAGCAACTATTCGTTCCGTGAGTTGCTGATTGCTACTTTCGCCGGAGTTCGTGGAGCGGTGACCCTCGCCGGTGTGCTGTCAGTTCCTTTATATCTGGCAAATGGCGATGCCTTTCCCGCGCGTTATGAACTGGTGTTCCTTGCCACCGGAGTCATCATGTTCTCGCTGATCGTGGGCGTGATTATTCTGCCGATACTGTTACGTGGCATTCCGGGTATGGATAAGAGTGAGAATGCCCGTGAACTGAGGACTGCCCGTGCGGTAATGGCGAAGGTCGCTATCGACAGTTTGTATAAAATGGAAGAGCGCCTGGGGAAAGATAGCGAAGAAAATATCGATCCTGATGTCCTGAAAGAGGTCAGCTCCCGGGTGACCGGAAATCTGCGACGCAGAATTGACGGCAAAGAAGATGTAGAGCGGGCGATGTTTGCCGAAAACCTTGAACGGCGTTTCCGTCTGGCGGCCCTGCGCGCTGAACGGGCAGAGGTTTATCATATGCGTGCGACTCAACAAATCAGCAATGAGTCGATGCAGAAGCTTCTGCGCGATCTCGACCTGTTGGAAGCATTGCTGATCGAAAAAGAAGAGTGATCACTGTTGGAGTCACCTGGCAGCACAGGTGACTTCGGCCGTTTAAATAGACAGTACCGGAGAGTCTCCGGGCCAGAATTTCCGGCAGCAATCGATCCATGCCCTGGTGCTGCTGGAAATGTAATTCCCTTCACGCCAGACTAATCCCAACGTCCACGTTAGCTCTGATTCCAGCGGGATCCACAGTAACGAAGTGGGGTCCAGTCTCTGGCAAATCGGTTCCGGCAGAATTGCCACCCCCATATCCGCCTGTACCATGGCGGCCAGAAAATCCCACTGTCCGCTGCGAATAGCAATCGTCGGCGACAACCCCAGACGCTGAAAAGTTTTATGTAACTGGCGGTTCAGCGAAAACTCTTCGTTAAATACCAGTAGCGGGTAACGGGCGACATCCTGCAGCGTCAGGCTTTTCCGCTGTAACCACTCTTCGGTGCGAGGGACCAGCACACATAACGGATGTTCCATGAGCGGCAACACCTGCAACGGGAATTCACTCTCGGCGGGCAGCGCGGTCATGGCTATATCAAGACGCCCCTGCAGCACCGCCTGTTGCGCTGCCAGGCCGCCAAATTCAGAAATTTTAAGTTCGACACCCGGATAACGTTTATGAAAAGCGGAAATAGAACCGACAATCTGCATGCCTACCATCGGTGGGATCCCCAGCCGTAATTCACCGGTGGTCAGCTGGTTAATATCACTGATTTCGGCCTCCAGCTGGCGAAACTCCTGCAAAATTGCATTGCCGCGCTGGTAGACCGCTTTGCCGCTGTCGGTCAGGTACAGTTTTCGTCCTTCCCTCAACAGCAAGGTGCAGCCCAGTTCTTCCTCCAGTTGCCGCAGCATTTTGCTGATAGTCGGTTGAGTGACATACAGTTTTTCTGCCGCACGGGTGAAGCTTTGTTGACGTACCACCTCAGTAAAGTAACGAATCGCTCTCACATCCATAACTATTCCTAAATGGCATGGTTGGGATAATTTTAGTTCATTTTATTCACCCTGTGGTCAGGCTGTATACTAATTTCATTAATTTTCCTGGAGGAATTCGCCATGCTTGCAGCCCTTCGTTCACAGCGGCTGACAAAATTACCACGGTTGTTGCAGTTGCCTGTGCAGGTACTGATTTATATCGTTTTTTTTCTGTTTTCCCAACAACTGGTAGTGTGGCTGCATATTCCTTTGCCAGCAAATATTGTCGGTATGATATTGATGCTGATATTGATTGTGACCAAAGTTTTACCCGTGAAGTGGGTAAAAGCCGGTTCCAACTGGCTACTGGCCGAAATGCTGTTGTTTTTCGTCCCGGCGGTCGTGGCAGTGATTAACTATGGAACATTACTCCGTGAGGATGGTGTGCGTATCTGCCTGGTGATTGCTATCAGTACCGTATTGGTCCTGTCAGCGACCTCCTTTGTGGTTGAGCGCATCTATCGTTATGAAACACAGCGTGCAGAACGCAGGCAGGGCCGTGATGAATGATTTAGTGATTAGTCTGTTATGTGCGGTAGTCACTGTTCTGGTCTATTACCTGAATAAACGGCTCTACCGCCGCTGGCGTACTCTGCTGTTGATGCCACTGGTGATGACTCCGTTGGTTCTGGTAGTTCTGCTGCTGGTGACCCATATCAGCTGGAGTGACTATATTGCTCAAAGCCACTGGCTGTTATGGTTGTTGGGCCCGGCGACCTTAGCATTTGCGGTGCCGGTGTATGAGAATATCTACATTATCCGCCGTCACTGGATGTCACTCAGTGCCGGGGTGATAACTGCAACCCTGGTCGCGGTATGCAGTTCGGTCTGGCTGGCACGGCTGTTTACTTTGCCGGAAGAGATTCAGCGCAGCCTTGCCGTTCGCTCTATTACCACTCCGTTTGCTCTGGCTGCCGCGCAGCAGGAAGGAGGACAGCCCGATTTAGTCGCGTTGTTTGTGGTTCTGACTGGCGTATTTGGCATGGCGATTGGGGACTTTATGTTTCTCCGGCTGGCGATTAAACAAAGCCTGGCAAAAGGCGCTGGCCTCGGGGCTGCATCTCACGGTGCCGGTACGGCGAAGGCTTATCAACTGGGACCTCAGGAAGGCGTGGTTTCCAGCCTGGTGATGATGCTGGCGGGTGTTGTTACCGTACTGGCTGCACCGATTATTGGTCATGTGATGTGGCGGGCTTAATCCCCCGCTGATTTCAGAATATGACGAAATATACTTCTGCTTACCTATAAACAGGTTGCCGCCCCTATTTTATGCTGTTCCAATACCGGGTGCGCGTTTTTATTAACCAGGAGTATCACAATGAAAAAAATTATCCTCGCTGCAGGAGTAGCAGGTTTACTGGTCAGCGGTATGGCCCAGGCGATTGAAGGTGGAGTGGACATTGGCAGAAAGAGCACCAACCTGAATCTTGGTCTGGGTACCGCATCGCCAGGGTTGTTTGTTAAAGGCAACTGGCTGCGCAGTAATGATGACGGAAGCGTCACCGGCGCAGCACTGGGCTATAACCTGTCCGTAGGTCCGTTAAATTTCTCCCCGACAGCCAAAGCACTGTTTACTCATCCTGAAGACAGTAAAGATGGTTTTGCCGTTGCCGTTGGTTCCGGTGTCAGCTATCAACTGAATAACATGTGGGGCGTGTATGGTGAATATTATTACGCACCAAAATCGTTCTCTACTCATCTGCAAAACTACCAGGAAGCCGCCGGTGGTGTCAGCTTTTCTCCTATCTCTATGCTGAGCCTGCGGGCTGGTTATCAGTATGTTGAGCTGAACAATAAAGGCGACAATAAAAATAATGTACTGGTTGATGGCCCGTACATAAGTGCCTCAGTGAACTTCTGAGTCTTCTCCCCCGCAGGTAAGCCTGCGGGGGTACCTGCTTAGTGTGCTTTGCCCTGATCTATCCCAATACCGGTCTGTGACCGGATAAACTGCGCAGTGAAACGTTCCCGCTCACTTCTTCCCGCCACCGAATGGTCGGTGACCGAAAACAGCCAGCAGCAGACAAACGCAACCAGCATGGAAAACAGCGCTGGATATTCATAGGGATAAACGGGTTTATCGTGTCCCAGTACCTGCACCCAGATAGTCGGGCCGAGGATCATCAACACAATGGCGGTGAGTAAGCCCAGCCAGCCACCAGTGACCGCTCCACGGGTAGTCAATCCCCGCCAGTACATTGACAGCAGAATGATTGGGAAATTACAGCTGGCTGCGATAGAGAATGCCAGGCCGACCATAAAGGCAATATTCTGTTTTTCAAACAGAATACCGAGTGCGATCGCAACAACTCCCAATAACAGTACTGTGATCCTCGATACCCGCAACTCCTGCTGTTCGCTGGCGTTACCATTGCGTATTACACTGGCATAGATATCATGCGAAACCGCAGAAGCGCCTGCCAGGGTCAGTCCGGCTACAACCGCCAGAATAGTGGCGAAGGCAACGGCAGAAATAAATCCGAGGAAGGTACTGCCACCCACTGCGTTCGCCAGATGAACCGCGGCCATGTTAGTTCCGCCAGCCAGTGCGCCTGACGCATCCCTGAATTCCGGGTTGGCACTGACCAGTAGAATGGCGCCAAAACCAATAATAAAGGTCAGAAAGTAGAAGTAACCCATAAACCCGGTAGCCCAGAATACGCTCTTACGGGCTTCTTTCGCGTCGGCCACGGTGAAAAAGCGCATCAGGATGTGTGGCAGGCCCGCTGTACCAAACATTAATCCCAGCCCCAGAGACAGTGCCGATATCGGATCACTGACCAGACCGCCAGGCCGCATGATTGCCGCGCCTTTAGGATGGACCGCCATGGCCTGGCTAAACAGGCTGCTGAAACTGAATCCGGCAGCTTTCATCACCATTACAGCCATAAAAGTGGCACCAAACAGCAACAACACTGCTTTGATAATCTGTACCCAGGTCGTTGCCAGCATGCCGCCGAACAGTACATACAACACCATCAGTATCCCGACCATAACTACCGCTACAGGGTAGTTCAGGCCGAACAGCAACTGAATGAGTTTTCCGGCCCCGACCATCTGGGCAATCAGGTACAGCGCGACTACCACCAGTGAACCGCAGGCTGACAGAATGCGGATAGGTTTTTGTTGTAAACGGTAGGAGGCGACATCAGCAAACGTATAACGCCCAAGGTTCCTCAGCCGTTCGGCGATAAGAAACAGAATCATCGGCCAGCCCACCAGGAAACCCAGCGAGTAGATAAGACCGTCATATCCTGAGGTGTAAACCAGTGCCGAAATACCGAGAAATGAGGCGGCAGACATAAAATCACCCGCCATGGCCAGGCCGTTCTGAAAACCGGTGATATTCCCCCCGGCGGTATAGTAATCACTGCGCGAACGGGTCCGGCGTGATGCCCACCAGGTAATTCCCAGGGTAAAAGCCACAAAAACAACAAACATGGCGATTGCCTGATAGTTCACTGGCTGGCGGTGAACCTCACCGGTCAGGGCGTCGGTGGCCAGTAATGACGGGGCATAACAGAGTACCGCGAGTAAGCTGAGTTTTTTCATGATTCGCACTCCCTGATCACCTGGCGGGTTAACCGGTCATATTCCCCGTTTGCCCGCCAGACATACAGCCCGGTCAGCAGGAAAGAGATCACAATTAGCCCCACGCCGATGGGGATGCCGCGGGTCACGCTACTGGTTGCTGACAATGGGGTTCCCAGCCAGCCAGGAGCGAAAGCAATCAGCAATATAAAACCGATGTAGAGCGCCAGCATGATTAGAGAGAGCAGAGTGGCAAAATGTTGTCTCTTCTTTACCAGCTCGCGAAAGGTAGGGTTATCTGCAATTTTCTGACACAAGATATCGTTCATCGCTATGTCTCCGGAGGTAAAATAGTTTGCAGGTCTGTCTGTTTTATTATCCGGTGTTACGTGCCATGGCTGGCCGTTAGCCGGTGATGGACTGCATTTTCAGAGCGGGCATATCTTTGGAACGGAATACGGGGAAAGCGGGGCGGGTGGGCTGAAAACAGGGGCAGAGAACCCGCCCCTGATATTTTCAGGCGATTAAGGCATTTTTATCGACTGTTGTTCTTCGAGCAATTTCTCTACCACACCAGGGTCGGCCAGTGTCGAGGTGTCGCCCAGTCCGGAGGTATCCCCGGTGGCAATTTTTCTCAGGATACGGCGCATGATTTTCCCTGAGCGGGTTTTGGGTAACATATCCGCCCAGTGCAGTACATCCGGGGTAGCAATCGGACCGATTTCTTTGCGCACCCACTGGCGCACCTCGTTATACAGCTCCGGAGTGGGTTCCTCACCGGCATTCAGCGTGATATATGCATAAATAGCCTGCCCTTTGATGGCATGAGGAATACCAACTACTGCGGCTTCGGCGATTTTCGGGTGTGAGACCAGTGCCGATTCGATTTCGGCAGTACCCAGACGGTGGCCGGAGACATTCAACACGTCATCGACACGACCGGTGATCCAGTAATCACCATCCTCATCACGGCGTGCGCCATCGCCACTGAAATAGCAGTTCTTAAAGGTCGAAAAGTAAGTCTGCTCAAAACGGGCATGATCGCCATACAGTGTACGTGCCTGGCCAGGCCAGGAGTCGGTGATCACCAGGTTACCTTCGCAGGCTCCCTCCTGAACCACGCCGTCATTATCGACCAGGGCAGGCTGAACACCAAAGAACGGACGGGTGGCTGAACCGGCTTTCAGTTCGGTTGCTCCCGGCAACGGGGTGATCATAAAACCTCCCGTTTCGGTCTGCCACCAGGTATCGACGATCGGGCAATGGCTGTTGCCGATATTCTGGTAATACCATTCCCAGGCTTCAGGGTTGATAGGCTCACCCACCGAACCGAGGATTCTCAGGCTGGTACGCTCTGTGCCGGCAATCGCCTTATCACCTTCTGCCATCAGAGCACGAATGGCGGTTGGGGCGGTGTAAAGGATAGATACCTGGTGTTTATCAACCACCTGAGACATTCTTGCCGGCGTTGGCCAGTTTGGAACGCCTTCGAAAATCAGGGTTGTTGCGCCACAGGCCAGTGGTCCGTACAACAGGTAACTATGACCGGTAATCCAGCCTACATCGGCAGTACACCAGTAGATATCTTCCGGATGATAATCAAACACATATTTAAAAGTGGTGGCTGCATATACCAGGTAGCCGCCGGTGGTGTGCAGTACACCTTTAGGTTTACCGGTAGAACCTGAGGTATAGAGGATAAATAACGGATCTTCGGCATTCATCGCGACCGGAGTATGTTCAGTACCGGCTTCAGCCATCAGGTCATGCCACCACAGGTCGCGGCCTTCCTGCCAGCCAGGGAATCCGCCCGTTCTGCGGAATACCACAACATTTTTAATGCTGGTGACAGCAGGGTTTTTTAATGCGTCATCGACATTCTTTTTCAGAGGGATGGCGCGTCCTGCCCGGATACCTTCATCCGCAGTGATCACCAGTTTCGCCCCACAATCGACAATTCGACCTGCCACTGCTTCCGGTGAGAAACCGCCAAAAATAACAGTATGCACTGCGCCAATGCGGGCGCAGGCCAGCATGGCGACTGCGGCTTCCGGAACCATTGGCATATAGATGGCCACGACATCGCCTTTACGGATACCTAAATCCGTCAGCATATTGGCTGCACGGCACACCTGTTGGTGTAATTCACGGTAGCTCAGTCGGGTACTCTGGCTGGCATCATCACCTTCCCAGATAATCGCGGTTTTATCCGCATCAGTTGCCAGGTGACGATCAATGCAATTGGCAGCCAGGTTGAGAGTGCCATCCTCAAACCAGCGAATGTTGATATTGCCCGGGGCAAATGAAGTATTTTTTACCTGCTGGTAAGGTGTGATCCAGTCGAGGATTTTGCCCTGTTCAGCCCAAAATGCGTCAGGGTTTTCTACCGAGTTCCGGTACATTTCTGTATATTGCTGCGGATTAATCAGGGCATTTTCAGCAATCCCTGCAGGAATTGGGTGCTTGTGAATCTGGCTCATGTCAGGCCTCCTCTGCTATTGTTAGTATTATGTGACTAAATAGTTAATTAAAGAGCGATGGAAGGAATTTTTTGCTTTTGCGTTGCAGATCACGCGTCAGGGAAAAGTCATATTATCGGGGTGTTTTTTCACTTTAGTGTAAATCACAGGCAAAAGCAGCAATTATAACGATTTCCTCTGGATTGTTATCCGCTTCTGCCAACGGGTTAATGATTCTCAGTGTGTGGTTGGTCGCAAAATTCAGGATATTCTGATCTTATTATCTATTTCTATAACAATTAGTTATAACAGAAATCACCCCGGGGTAAAGATTTTCGGGGTTAATTGTTGTTTTTATTCGTTACGGAATAAGGTTGCCATTACCTGTCCAAAAATGTTACTTATCTATCTCTTATGCAGGGTTTGGCAGCAATTCTCGTCGATTTGAGGTCTGTTTTTACCCGGTGTTTGTTCACTTCACCGAATAATTCTCTGTTGATGAGAAGCGGAAGGGAAGTCTGACTAAGGAAACAAAAATGAAGAAAGGCATAAAGATTAGTCTTGCCTGGCAAATACTGATTGCGTTGATTTTGGGAATTATTGTAGGTGCTGTCCTGCATAACCAGCCCGGTGACCGTGACTGGTTAATTATCAATATTCTGAAGCCCGCCGGAGATATCTTCATTCATCTGATTAAGATGATTGTGGTACCTATTGTTATCTCCTCACTGATTGTCGGCATTGCCGGGGTCGGGGATGCTAAGAAACTCGGGCGGATCGGTGTCAAAACCATCCTTTACTTTGAAATTATCACCACGATAGCCATCATTCTTGGGATCACGTTAGCTAATGTGTTCCATCCGGGAACGGGTATCGATATGTCAACCCTGGCCACTACCGATATTTCAAAATATGAAGCGACGACTCAGCAGGTGCAGCATGGCCCGCACAGTCTGGTGACGACTATTTTGTCGGTCATCCCGCAGAATATTTTTGTCTCGCTGGTCAATGGTGACATGTTGGCGATTATTTTCTTTTCAGTGATGTTTGGAATGGGGCTGTCAGCACTGCCTGCTGAGCACCGTGACCCGCTGATTACGCTGTTCCGTTCAGTCTCCGAAACCATGTTTAAAGTTACGCATATGATCATGCGCTACGCTCCGGTCGGGGTATTTGCGCTGATTGCCGTGACAGTCGCCAGCTTTGGTTTTGCATCATTGTTACCGCTGGCTAAACTGGTCGGGCTGGTTTATGCCGCAATTCTGCTGTTTGGGCTGGTGGTTTTCGGGATAGTGGCAAGAATCTGCGGGTTACGGATTATGACTATTATCCGAATCCTGAAAGATGAGTTGATCCTTGCCTACTCAACGGCCAGTTCTGAAACCGTACTGCCACGAATCATGGAAAAGATGGAGGCTTATGGCGCTCCGAAATCTATCACCAGTTTCGTTGTGCCTACAGGCTACTCGTTTAACCTCGACGGCTCTACTCTTTATCAGAGTATCGCGGCAATATTTATTGCTCAGCTGTATGGCATTAATCTGTCACTCAGTGCAGAGATTATGCTGGTACTGACGTTGATGGTAACCTCTAAAGGGATTGCAGGCGTTCCGGGAGTTTCGTTTGTGGTACTGCTGGCGACACTGGGCAGTGTTGGTATTCCACTGGAAGGTCTGGCGTTTATTGCCGGAGTTGACCGTATCATGGATATGGCACGTACCGCGCTTAACGTAGTGGGTAATGCCTTAGCCGTGCTGGTTGTCGCTCGCTGGGAAAAACAGTTCGATACCGAAAAAGCCCGCGATTACGAACAAAAAATGAAAGCGCATTTGCTGGCTGATTAATCTGTATTGTGCGGGGTTATCACTGACCCCGCACCTCCTGCTACACTCTGCTTCTCCCCGTGATGTTCCTCCTGCCCGTCCTGCACTTTCCCCTCTGCGCGCCATGTTCTATGATGCAGCCTGACTTTCCCCGGAACAGGTAACGGATATGACTCTTGACCTGAATAAGATGATTACGGAAGGCCGTAATCCTGCCAGTGAAACGATCGATCAACTGACAACAGAACAGATGCTGACGGTTATCAATCAGGAAGACCAAAAAGTCGCCCTTGCTGTGGAAGCGATTCTGCCGCAGATTGCCAGGGCGGTGGATGCGATTACCGCAGCCTTTGCTGCGGGTGGACGACTGATTTACTGTGGTGCCGGAACCTCAGGGCGGCTGGGAATACTGGATGCCAGTGAGTGCCCGCCAACCTTTGGCTCTCCCCCGGAACAGGTGAGAGGGCTGATTGCCGGTGGGCATCGTGCGATTTTGCAGGCCGTCGAGAATGCCGAAGATAATCGTCAGCAGGGCGCGGCAGATTTACAGGAGATTGAGTTTGATGGCCGGGATGTGCTGGTCGGAATTGCGGCCAGTGGCCGGACTCCTTATGTACTCGGGGCGATGGAATATGCTGCACAATGCGGGGCGGTGGTGATAGCCCTGAGTTGTAACCCGCAAGGGGAAATGGCTGACAAAGCGTTAATCGCGTTGACCCCTGTGGTCGGGCCTGAAGTTATCACCGGCTCTTCACGCCTGAAAGCGGGCACAGCACAAAAGATGGTACTGAATATGCTGACCACAGGAGCGATGATCCGTAGTGGCAAGGTATTTGGCAATCTGATGGTCGATGTCGAAGCGACGAATCATAAACTGGTGAAGCGGCAGATCAATATTGTGATGCAGGCCACTGATTGTGATGCAGCTACGGCAGAGCAGGCGCTGAGTGCCTGCCACGGCCACTGTAAGACCGCCATCGTGATGTTGCTGGCAGGTCTGGATGCTCCTCAGGCGACGGCTCTGTTAGAGCAGCATCGCGGATTTATTCGCCAGGCACTTGCTGCATCACTACAGAACTAAGCCGCAACTTCCACCCGGAACTTCCTTTTTTTACGAAGTCAGTGCTTACTGACTTCGCGCCATCGCAATCTGTACTGATAAAATACTATTCATTTTATATGTAAATGATTATCCTTATCATATGGAAACTCATTTTACTTTCCTCTCAGGCTATTGCATCGCGAATCACTGATTCGTCGATATTCACGATTATGCGCAGTTTCTTATTCTGGAGAAGTCACCGAAATGCTTAGTTCTCATTCTGCTTTTTTACGTCCGCTGGTACTGGTTACCGCACTGTTTTCTGCCCATGCCTTTGCGGCTGAAGCCACAGCTATTCACCAGCCGGTAGGCAGTGGTTTATATGAACTGGCATACAGCCAGCCGGATAATGCCTTATTTGTTACCAGCTCGCAGGGTCGTGATGACAAAGGCGGAGTGGTGTATCAACTGGACCCGAAAGATTTGCATACCGTGCAGGCCCTGAAAAACCAGTACAAACCTTTCGGTATCGCCCTGGATGCGCAGGATAGCCTGTTATTCCTGGGGAACAGCCGTGACAATGCCATCACTTCGGTAAATGCCAAAACCGGTGCCGAAATTAAACACCTGGTCCTGGACAGCCGCCAGCGCAGTGAAACCGTTCATCCGCTGCAGATACGTGAAATAGTTTTTGATGCTACGACTCAGCGTTTGTACATTCCCGGCGTCGGTGGTGACAGTGTGGTCTGGGTAGTGGACGCAAAAAATCTGACTCTGTTGAATACCATTGAACATACCGGGAAAATTGCGACAGGTATTGCACTCGACAGCGATAACCATACTCTGTACATCTCTAATGGTGACGGTGAATTACTGGTGATTAACACCAATACCAATGCCATCGAAAAACGCGTTAAGCTGGTTGAAAACGGCGACAGTGCATTGCTGAATATCGCGCTGGATAAAGCAGGGCACCGGTTGTTTATTTCTGACTTTAAACAGGCTGGAGTGCTGGTGGTTGATACCCGTACTGACAAGCTGATTCATACTGTGGCAGTTCCTGAATCGCTGTCGGTATTATTTAACCCCTCCCGTGATGAGTTGTATGTCACTCACCGCAAAGCCGGTACAGTCAGTATCGTAAATGCTAAAGATTACTCGGTGAAACAAACAATTAAAGCTCCGGGTCTGCCAAACAGCCTGGCGCTGTCAGCGGATGGTAAAACGCTGTTTGTGACAGTGAAACAACCAGCAACACGCCAGAAACCAGCGACATCGCCGGATGAAGTGATGCGTATTAGCCTGTAACTGATGCAGGGCTGATGAAACTACCAGAAAGGGGAGTGAACTGGCCTGTGGTACTGCATTCACTGCCTGTCTCAGGGGGGTGAATGCAGAGGGAGCGTCCTTGCTCCCTTTGCCTGCTCAGGCGCTTCAGATCTGATTCTGAATGCGGTTTATGATTTGGCAGTAGCACCGCTAAACAGTACCGACAATTTCCCGTCAGGTTTACTCAGTTTATCCAGTTTTTTCTGGTTCACAGAATCCATTTTACCCAGTTGATCCAACGTAGGGGATGATGCATCGCTGGTGGTATGCTGGCTGCCATCTGCACTTACCATCGCTCTCGCAGCCTTCGACAGATAGGCCGCGTAACCTGCTTTGGTGGTTAAATCACTCTGAGTTGCTGGCTGATGATGACGCAACCAGTCACCTAAATAGAACTCAAGAAACGGCGGTGCATTCTTTGGTTTCTTGTAAGAAACCGAACGCAGGAAATAGAGCACTGAACGATAGGTATCGTTAGCCATAAATTTCATACCAACCTGTGCGGGTAAATCCGCCGGAGTTACTGCGTTACCTGCAGGGTCTTTCAGCCAGGTCAGATTATGCTGTTGCATCCATGTCCAGAATGCCGCCATGTTTGGCAGTGAACTCAGGTCATTAGTTATCCGTACACTGTAAGTAAAGTCCTGGCTGCCGGCGATATCGCGGTAAACACTGACAGTATGATGGCCATCAGTCAGATAAACCTGATGATCTGGCGCAATAACCGCGCTTTTAACTTCATCAGGATACGTTCCGTAGGCTGACTGACAGGTAAAGCTGGTGGGTTTGGTGATCAGCGACTGGCTATCGTAATGGCTGGCTTTACCGGCACCATTTTCTTCACAGAAACTATTAAACAACTCACCAGGGTTTGCTTTGTATTTCGCAACCTTATAAAGAATTTCATCATAACCTACCGCAGGCTGGGTAGGATGAATCTGGCTGACAGAAAGTTGTTTAATGCTGACAGTGTCTGCTGCCATGCTGTGTGCTGATACTACGCCGGTCAGCAACAACATCAGACAGGATAATCCGGTTTTTTTCATTCTTAGGTTCCATTCTTAAATGATTGGTGTCTGCAAATGTTCACTGACGGCGCGAGTATGGTGGCCGGAATGCATCAGCGGATACAGTCACTATACCCATGAAATTCCCTGACCATCGTGAATATTAGCGGTATATTCTAGGCCTGCTTTATGAATTAAAAATGAATGAATCTGTCAGGAAAGCAGACAGGTTTCTGTTACTGCACAGAAACCTGTCCGTGAGAGAGTTACTCTGCTGCGTCGTGCATCATTTCGTCATGAGGCTTATCCTGCAGGATCTGCTCAAAACTTCTCAGACGTTTGTAAATAGACATCAGCTCAACCAGTGTTGACCAGGAAGTGATCAGATACTGGAAGGATGAACGAACCTGGTCAAACACATTCGATACCTGATTCATGATTCCCAGCGTAATGGTCCCGGCAACAATTGACGGGAACAGAACAAACAGGCCAAACACGTTATCGACCTGCAGATAAAGGATGCGGGTAATGTTGAAATACAGGTAATGAAAATAGAGCCGGAAGTAGTTGTATCTGACCCGGCTAAACAGGTCATGAACTGTAGGCGGAGAAGCGCGTTCCCCGTCATCTTCGCCGTAAACCAGCTCTTTACGATATGCCGCCTCAACCCGTTGATTACGAAACTCCAGGCCCGGTAATTTTATCCCGACCAGTGCCAACAGTGCGGTACCAAACAGTGACCACAACAGCGCGATAATCACCAGGGCATACGGAATATTACCGACAATCGGCACATCTTTAACGTAATGAGATAGCGATACCAGCACCGGCAGGAAAGCAACCAGTGTCATAATGGCCTGAATAAAGCTGACCCCCCAGCCTTCGAGAGTACTGGCAAAACGCATGGTATCTTCCTGAACCCGCTGTGCCGCACCTTCTACCTGCCGCAAACGCTGCCAGTTAGCCATATAGTAATTGTTCATTGCGGTACGCCAGCGGAACACCCAGTGGCTGATAAAGAATGAATTCATCACCCCAATCACCACCGCGACCAGTGCTATTCCAAGGAAGGCAATGACCTGTGAGTAGAATACTGTGATGGGAACTGAACCTGCTTTGGTGAGTGCCTTCTGAATCAAATCGCCAAATGGACCATACCAGGCGTTAATCGCAACCCCAACCTGCACGTTAAACCAGGAAGTGAAGATGATCAGGGCAGAGCCCCAGACAGACCATAACTGCCAGGGATGGTTATCAATCACCCGCCAGCATAGTGCAAACAGTGCAGTCGCTATCCAGAAATAGAGATAAAACCAGATCTGTGACAGGTGAAAGAAGCGGGTTACTGTGGTTGGCAGCGGGCTGCTGGCTGATTTTGCCAGTGCCGGAATCATCTCCAGCGCATGCTCGGCGAAAAAGAACCAGACAAGGATAGTCACCAGACTCCAGATGGCCGCACTGGCGAAAAACGGCCCCGGGCGCGGGAAAAAACTTTTAAACATAGCAACTCCGTTAAATAGTCACATCCTGTTATAGCGTTAAAGCCTGTTAACTGTCTGTTGAAGTATGTTTCTGACAGTGACAAACCCTGATTAGTGCCAGCTGCTACTCCTGCAGCCTGGAAAAAATGTTAATAAAAATAGTGATTGATGTTTTTTTCTACTGAACCTTATTAATAACAGGTGTAGAATAAAATACATTGTTACCGGTAACACTAATTTGTTACTCACCCCGGAAACAAAAAAACATCATTATAAAGTTTAACATTTCATGCTGCATTATATGCGGTACTGAGGCAATGTCATGTCAGAACAGAACAAAGGGCAGTCTCGCAGGGATTTTTTACTAAAAACGATCACTTTAGCACCTGCAATGGCTGTCGGAAGCACCGCTATAGGTTCACTTGCTCTTAGCCCGGCAGTACAGGCCGCCGATACTCAAACCAGCGGCCCGCAAAAGGCCCGGGATTATCAGCCAAACTGGTTTACCAAAGAAGAGTTTGCATTTATCACTGCTGCTGTGGCGAAACTGATTCCAGCAGATTCCCGTGGCCCGGGAGCCCTTGAGGCGGGTGTACCTGAATACATCGACCGGCAAATGGATACTCCTTATGCCACTGGTTCAAACTGGTATATGCAAGGCCCGTTTGCCCCCGATACGCCGAAAGAACTGGGTTATCAGTTACCGCTGGTGCCGCGGCAAATTTATCGTCTGGGACTGGCCGATGCAGATAATTTCTGCAAACAACAATATGGTCACGTGTTTGCTGAGCTCAGCGATGATCAGCAGGTCACTGCACTGAAAGCTTTTGAATCTGGTCAGGCTAAATTCACTCAGCTTCCTGCCACACTGTTTTTTTCCTATTTACTACAGAACACCCGCGAAGGTTTCTTCAGCGATCCGATCCACGGCGGCAATCAGGGTATGGCTGGCTGGAAACTGATTGGTTTCCCTGGTGCCCGGGCTGACTTTATGGACTGGGTCGAACGTGGTGAACATTATCCGTTCCCACCAGTATCAATTCGCGGAGAAAGGGCATAAAAATGGCCAGTGTAATGAAAAAAACAGATGCAGTGATTGTCGGTTTCGGCTGGGCCGGGGCTATCATGGCAAAAGAGCTGACAGAAGCCGGGCTGAATGTTGTTGCGCTGGAACGTGGACCACAGCGTGATACTTATCCGGACGGTGCTTACCCGCAGTCTATTGATGAGCTGACTTACAACATCCGTAAGAAGCTGTTCCAGGATTTATCAAAAAGTACGGTCACTGTTCGCCACAATCCATCACAGACCGCCGTGCCTTATCGCCAGTTAAATGCGTTCCTGCCTGGAACCGGTACCGGAGGCGCCGGGCTGCACTGGTCAGGGGTTCATTTTCGTGTTGATCCGGCTGAACTTCGCCTGCGTAGCCACTATGAAGAGCGCTATGGTAAAGACTTTATCCCTCAGGGGATGACCATCCAGGATTTTGGTGTCAGTTACGATGAACTGGAGCCATTCTTTGATCAGGCAGAAAAGGTCTTTGGTACATCCGGAACCGCCTGGACAGTGAAAGGTGAGTTGGTCGGGAAAGGTAAAGGGGGCAACCCGTTTGCACCTGATCGTTCCAGTGACTTTCCTCTGAAAGCACAGAAACGTACTTATTCAGCGCAATTGTTTGCAGAGGCTGCGGAGTCTGTAGGCTATCATCCGTATGATATGCCGTCTGCTAACACTTCTGGTCCTTACACCAATACTTATGGTGCTCAGATGGGGCCGTGTAATTTCTGCGGATATTGCAGTGGTTATGCCTGCTATATGTACTCGAAGGCTTCGCCAAACGTCAATATATTGCCAGCCTTACGTCAGGAACCTAAATTTGAATTGCGCAATGATTCCTATGTGCTGCGGGTTAATCTGACCGATGATAAGAAACGCGCTACCGGAGTCACCTATGTCGATGCCAGCGGTCGTGAGTTTGAACAGCCTGCTGACCTGGTCATTCTGTCTGCGTTCCAGTTTCACAATGTCCATCTGATGCTGCTTTCCGGTATCGGTAAACCCTATAACCCGGTGACTAATGAAGGGGTTGTTGGGCGTAACTTTGCTTACCAGAACATTTCTACTCTGAAGGCTTTGTTCGACAAAAATATCACAACCAATCCGTTTATCGGTGCGGGTGGTGCGGGTGTCGGGGTGGATGATTTCAATGCCGATAACTTTGACCATGGTCCGCACGGTTTTGTCGGCGGATCGCCGTTATGGGTAAACCAGGCCGGTGTTAAACCAATCTCCGGACTGCCGACTCCTACCGGAACTCCGGCCTGGGGTAGCGAATGGAAAGCCGCTGTCGCAGACACTTATACCCATCATGTATCGATGGATGCGCACGGTGCTCACCAGTCTTACCGTACTAACTATCTCGATCTTGACCCTAACTACAAGGATGTCCACGGACAACCCTTGCTGCGCATGACTTTTGACTGGCAAGAGAACGACATCAAAATGTCGCAGTTTATGGTGTCGAAAATGCACAACATCGCACAGGCCATGAACCCGAAAATGATCATGGGTGGGCCAAAGACCGCCGGTACGCATTTTGATACCACCGTGTATCAGACCACTCATATGAATGGCGGCGCCATTATGGGTGAAGATCCGAAAACCAGTGCGATCAACCGCTATCTGCAGAGTTGGGATGTGTCGAATGTGTTTGTACCAGGGGCTTCTGCGTTCCCGCAGGGGTTGGGTTATAACCCGACCGGGATGGTCGCTGCACTGACCTATTGGTCAGCAAAAACCATCCGGGAAGTTTACCTGAAAAATCCGGGTCCGTTGGTACAGGCATAAGAGGCACAGAGAATGAAAAAAAGCATATTAGCGCTGGTGTTTGGTTCACTGGCTTTTTCTGCCATGGCCGAGGATAACAGTGGTCAGGATTTAGTGAAGCGGGGCGAGTATCTGGCGCGGGCAGGTGACTGTGTTGCCTGCCATACCAGCGAAGGCGGTCAGCCTTTTGCCGGTGGATTGCCGATGGCAACACCTATCGGAAAGATCTATTCGACCAATATTACTCCCGATAAGACTTACGGCATCGGAGATTATACTTATGACGATTTCCAGAAAGCGGTACGCCACGGGGTAGCGAAAAATGGTGAGACATTGTATCCGGCAATGCCTTATCCGTCGTACGCAGTGGTCAGTGATGACGACATGCACGCTCTCTACGCCTATTTTATGCAGGGTGTGAAACCTGTCAGCCAGCCTAATCACGCCACTGATATTCCATGGCCTCTGTCAATGCGTTGGCCGCTGGCTATCTGGCGGGGAATGTTTGCTCCGGCAGTAAAACCTGCCACAGCACAGCCAGGAGAAGATCCGGTGCTGGCGCGTGGACGCTATCTGGTTGAAGGGTTAGGCCACTGTGGTGCTTGCCATACTCCTCGTAGCATCACCATGCAGGAGAAGGCGCTTAACAATAGCGAAGGTACCGATTATCTGTCTGGCAGCAGTGCTCCGATTGATGGCTGGACAGCCATTAATCTGCGCGGCGACGATCGTGATGGTCTGGGCCGCTGGTCGACCAGCGATATTGCACAATTCCTGCGTTATGGACGAAATGATCGGACCGCCGTATTTGGTGGCATGACCGATGTGGTACAGCATAGCCTGCAATACCTGAGTGATGACGATATTAACGCGATAGCACGTTACCTTAAGTCTCTGTCACCACGGGATAGCCATCAGCCGGTATTTAAGGCGGATGATTCTGTCTCGCAGGCATTATGGAAAGGTAATGATCAGCGAACCGGGGCTGCTGAGTATGTTGACAGTTGTGCAGCCTGCCATAAGACCGATGGTAGCGGGTACACCCGCTTCTTCCCGGCGCTGAAAGGCAACCCGGTGGTACTGGCAGAAGATCCAACCTCACTTATCCATATTGTTCTGACAGGGGATACGTTACCCGGAGTTCAGGGCGCGCCATCGGCGATCACTATGCCGGCATTTGGCTGGCGGCTTAATGATCAGCAGGTAGCAAATGTCGTGAACTTTATCCGTAGCAGTTGGGGAAATACCAGCACTGCGGCGGTATCGGCAGATCAGGTGGCTAAGTTGAGAAAATCAGCCGATGTGCAGGGAAAAATGGGTGATGCATCAGTAGAGAAATTACCTAAACAGCCTTAAATGTAATATCCGGCTCTCCGTCACAGGGATGTTGCGGAGAGCCGGGCAACAAATTAAATATTCTCCAGGTCCAGACCGCGGGTTTTCGGACCATAAATGCCTACCGATAGCATCACTATCAGCATACTCAGGACGATAAAGATAATGACGCCCTGGCTGCCAGCGTACTGAAGTATCAGCCCAATCATAATGCTGCTAAACACCGTCGATAACCGGCTAAAGGAATAACAGAAGCCTACTGCCCGTGCACGGATATGAGTCGGGAAAATTTCGGTCTGATAAGCATGATAACTGTAAGTCAGCCATGCATTTGAGTAGGTTACCAGGAAACCACACGCGATAAGCAGCAGTGGCTGAGTCACCAGCGCGAATAATGTACCGAACACTACCGTCATCAGACAGGCAAACACAATCTGCCATTTGTTTTCGATTTTATCTGCGTAGCGGCTGCAAATCAGCGAGCCCAGAGGATAGGCCAGAGTAATAAAAAACGCATACAACAGGCTGTGGGTCAGTGTCGTCCCTTTACCGGACAGCAGAGCCGGCAGCCAGTTACCAAAGCCAAAGAAACCAATCGCCTGGAAGAAGTTCATCACCACTAACATCAGCGTTCTTTTCCGCCATTCCGGCGCCCATATTTCGCTGAATTTTCCCTTGCGCGGTGTCGCGGTTGCATCTGTTTTTGGCAGCTGTTCAGCCGATGGTGGTGTCACTCCACAACGTATTTCCATCTGACTCAACACCTGGTGAGCTTCCTGATGTCGCCCCTGCTGTGCCAGCCAGCGGGCCGATTCCGGCAGATTGCGGCGAATACTCCAGATCACTAATGAACAGACAGCCCCGGCAATAATCACCCAGCGCCATCCTTCGAGACTCAGCAAGGTTTGCGGAATCAGCCACCATGACATCAGCGCAACAGCGGGTACCGACAGAAACTGAATAAAGAACGAGAAGGCAAACGCCCGGCTGCGTAAATGTGCAGGCATCCATTCGGCCAGATAGGTATCAATAGTGACCAGCTCGACTCCCAGACCAATGCCGACCAGGAAGCGGCACAAAATTATGCCTTCAGCACTGTTCTGGAAGGCCATAATTAATGAAAAAATTCCATACCAGGCGAGGGCACACATAAAGCTGAAGCGCCGGCCAAATTTATCGGCGTACTTTGCCAGAAAACTGGCTCCGACAAATAATCCCAAAAAAGTCACCGAGGCAAATGCGGCCTGATCAGATATTCCGAAAACGCCATCCTTTCCCAGATGAAATATCTTTTCAGAGATTAAACCTGAACTAATATATCCCGTTTCGAATAAATCATAGAGTTCAAAAAAACCTCCCAATGCCAGAAGGGAAATAAAACGCCACAGGCTTTTACTGGAAGGTAATGCATCGATGCGGGCAGCGATGGTGTAATTATTATTTTGCTGAACAGCAGAAGATCCTGCTGTGGTACAGGTAGATGACATAACGAACTTAACCTCGGGATAACTGTATTTGCAATGCTGCGGATCACATTATTAGTATCGGATATCGGGGGTGATCAGCAGTGAATAAACAGCAGAATAGTCGAAGGAACGTAAAAAGACGAGATTAAATATGATTAATTATCGGGGCGAATTGAGCGGTTTTTTTCCTGCAGGAAAAAGATATCCTGCAGGAACAACACGGCTTATTACATTTGCTGCGTGGCAGTGAATTTCTTATCAGAAACTATAACCAACAACGGCATAATATCCCCAGCCGGTGGCTTTGGTACTGAAATCGCCGTCACCAAAATTAAGTTGTGTACCTTCTGACCATTGTCCGCCGTTATGGAAATAGCGGGCGACCAGAGAATAGTGCCAGTGATCATAACTGAGTGACAGAATATGGCTGGAGGCGATAGAGTTCCCGGAACGTGACGGTCCGGCTTTTTCACGCAGGTCAGAATCCCAGTCAACGTTGGTAAAGCCGATATAACTTAAATTGCCGCCCCAAAGCGTGGTCAGAGGCAGGAAGTATTTAATTTTGAAACGGTATCCGTCCCAGCTGTTTTCATTCGCTGCACCGTAGTTTTCCCACTGATATTTCGCGTAAACATTCAGCGATAATCCCAGTTTGGTTCCGGTATCGATATCGGTACCCAGGCCCATATACCAGGTATTCTGGCGATTAGCGTTATTCGGCCCCATGTCATAGATATAGTTGTTGGCGAAATACCACTCTTTAAACGGTCCGAAAGCCAGGCTGGTGCCGGTCAGTTTATCAATCGAAAAACGGGGTTCAATTTCCATAAACAGCGGAGAACCCACTCCTTTGTCCCAGATCCCGTTATCATTGCCGTTACCAGTGCCGAAAAATTTGGGTAAATCTACATAGCCGTAGAAATCAAACCAGTCTTTATGGGCAAATGCTTCGTACTCGAGATACAAATCATTATTCAACTTCGGTCCGAAGCGGGTGTGGTAACTGCCGACCACGTTAACGCTTTGATGCCACCAGTCAGAAACATACTGCGGAGATGTATCTGCGGCGTAAGACGAGCCCATGACTGAACCCGCTAAAATTGTTGCTGCCATCATTAATTTATATTTCATTTTATATTGACCACTCACTTTTTGTACAAATCGCGCCGCTCGCTGACGGAGTAAATAACCACGCAGAAAAAGAAATCAAACCATAAAGATAGCTCCGGGCAAGCCGGTGCTCTGTCAGGCAGGATCATGCCCGATATCATACGCGAGTAACCAGACAAAATTCACATTTGACAAAAGTTGTTGCAGTTTTAATCACCATTAATGTGACACATGTCACATTAATGTGCATGAAGAAGGGAACTTTTCCCACCTGATGGGTACCAGGAAAGACGCTGGCTTAATTGTCGTTAACCAATGAAGATGATTTTCTAAAGCGGATTTAGCGGGAAAACAGAGGCCACTATGCCCTCACTCCGCGCAGAGAAACCGGTTCTGCCAGCCGTTGCACCAGTGGTTAAACAATAAGTAAGTGTTATGATTAAACGATCAAATTCAGCGGATTCAATAGCCGTATCAGCGTTTCATCAACTGGCCTTTTACTCACACGGGAGTTGCCGATGGCTGTCAGACAACATCATTATCAGGTCACAGTGACATGGACAGGAAATCGCGGAGAGGGAACTTCCTCCTATACTGCATATGAACGATCGTCTGATTTACAGGCCACAGGCCGGGATACCATCTCACTGAGCGCCGACCAGGCATTTCGCGGTGATCCTTCCTGCTGGAACCCGGAGCAATTGTTGCTGGCCTCTGCTGCTGCCTGTCATAAATTATGGTATCTGCACGTCTGTGCTGATGCCGGGATTATTATTGACGAGTACCAGGATAACGCTGAGGGGATCATGGTGGAAGGCGTACGGGGGCATTTTACCCAAATCACCCTGCGGCCACAGATTCGCCTGCGTTATGCAGAAGATCAGCCGCGTGCTACAGATTTACATCACAAGGCCCATGACGCTTGTTTTATTGCTAATTCACTGAATTTTCCGGTCAATATTGAGCCGGTATTTCTTCCCGCCACATAGTCAGCCATTTAAGCTGTCACAGCCGTTAAACAGGAGGACAGGTCGTGCAACAGGGTGAAAACTTATTAGCGATGTATATTTTTTCCCGTGTTGTGGAGCAGCAAAGCTTCAGCCAGGCGGCCAGAATCCTCGGCATTTCCACTGCCAGTGTCAGCAGAGAGATTGCCGCTCTGGAAAAAAGACTCGCCATGAAACTGTTGCACCGCACCACACGGAAAGTGACTGTGACCGAATGCGGCCAGCAATACTATCGCTATTGTGAGCGAATCAGTGCGCAACTGGAGCATGCCGAAGATTTTATCCAACAAATGCACAGCCAGCCGAGTGGTCAGGTCAGGCTGATGACTCCGGTCACTTATGGCTGCCAGTGTATTGTGCCGGTATTACAGCCGTTTATGCAGCATCACATTCATGTCCGGGTCGATCTGGACTTAAGTGACCGTGAGCCGGACATGGCCCGCGATGATATAGATGTCGCGATAGTGGTACGCCAGCGCCCGCCGGAATATGAGCTGTTCCGGCCATTGTCGGTTATCCATTGGGGGCTGTATGCCAGTCAGGATTACCTGGCGGTAAATCCTCCGGTGACCCGACCTGAGCATCTTAACAGCCACCAGTTGCTGACCTTTCATGGCACAGCGCATCAGGCGGCACTCTCTTTCCGGCACGAGAAAAAACGAGTCGAAATTAATGCAGTCAGTCGTTTCCGTGCCAATAACAGCATGGCATTACTGACCGCTGCCTGTGCAGGTGCCGGAATTGCCTGCCTGCCTTCTTATATGGTGCATCAGGCACTGACGGACGGTATTTTACAACCCGTATTACCAGGCTGGCAGCTGCCAAGTTATCAGAGTTACCTGCTGCTTAAACAACCGGAACAGCGCTCCTCGCCTGTCACCTGGCTGTGTGACATGCTGACCGAGAAGCTCAGCCACAGCTGATTATTGCAGTGTGGTAACAATCGACGACCAGCCGGTAAATATCTGTCCGGATCTAGGGCTTTTTACCACCGACAGTTATTCTGTTATCTCCTTAACAAATTACCGGGTTATTTTCAATGACAGGATCTTCGGCCGAAGCGGCGGAACAGCACGTTTACTGGCGGCGTAATCTTTGGGTATGCACTCTGGGTTCGTTCACCACACTGATTGCAATGACACTGCTGTTACCGTTTCTGCCACTTTACCTCCGTTCGCTCGGTGTGGAAGAAGATGTCAGTATCGCACACTGGTCGGCAGTAGCCTACGGAGCAACTTTTCTGACAGCTGCGCTGACGGCTCCCTTGTGGGGACGACTGGCGGATAAATATGGTCGTAAGCTAATGCTGATCCGGGCCAGCCTGGGAATGGCGGTCGCCATGTCACTGATGGGGATGGCAACAGCACCCTGGCAGCTGGTGGCACTGCGTTTACTGGCCGGTTTACTGGGAGGTTATGCCTCCGGGTCAATGATTGTTGTGGCTTCACAAACCCCGAAAGAGAAAACGGGTTGGGCAGTCGGTATCCTCTCGTCGGGCATTATGGCGGGAAATATTGCAGGACCCTTAGTCGGTGGAATTTTACCCGGCTGGATCGGTATCCGTGCCACCTTTCTGCTGACCGGTGCAATTATATTTGTCACTTTCCTTGCTACCCTGTTTTTACTGAAAGAGCAGCGCCAGCCACCGAAAAAAGCGGCTGCCAACGCCGTGGCAGAAACCCCGGCCACAATACCGTTACCAGTAAAAATTATGTGGGTCTCCGGGATGTTACTGGTCTTTGCCAGTATGTCAGTTGAGCCGATTATTACGTTGTATGTCGCCACTTTTACATCATCGTTGCAACACGCCACCCTGTTAGCCGGGGTAGTGATGGCGGCGACTGCTCTGGGCAGTATTCTGGCTGCACCGCGCGTTGGCGCGCTGGCAGACAGAATAGGGCACTGGCGGGTATTATCCGTGGGTCTGGTGGTGTGCGGAATACTGCTGATTCCTCAGGCATTTGTGACCGGAGTCTGGCAGTTAGTGGTACTGCGTTTTTGTATGGGACTGGCGTTGGGCGGAATGTTGCCCTGTATTACCGCGATTATCCGTCATCATGCCGGTGCTAATAATACTGGCCGGTTACTGGGTTATTCCACTTCGGCGCAATATATTGGTCAGGTGACCGGGCCGTTGTTTGGCGGGCTGGTGGCGGGTAAATTGGGTACGCCGGCGGTATTTATTGGCACTGCGGTGGTAATGCTGGCGGCCGGAATACTTAATATCAGCTGGCGTCTGAAAAATCAGGGCTGAGTGAGAAATATCCGGCCGGTGCAGCTATCCTGCCCGGCCGGAAGTCAGATCACGATTTCGCGCTGTTCAGCGGGTTGATCAGACGGCGAAGTAACGGGATAAGCAGGGCGATGATAATGGCAGCAATCACCGATCCCCAGCCGAGAATACTGAATATATGGCTATATCCCGGATTCGTAGCTTGCGGGGTGGAGTCTGCATTTTGTGGCATCATTCCTGAGAAATAGCCGGCAAGTACCGAGGCAACACCTGTCACCATCATCCAGCTACCCATCATCAATCCCTGATGCTGTTTCGGTGCCAGCTTGCCAATCATGGCGTAGCCGATAGGCGAAATCAGCAGTTCACCAATGCTCTGCAGAACATAGCTGATTACAATCCATTTAAACGCCATCAGACCATCGCTGCCAGCCAGCTGAATTCCAACGGGTAACACCAGCATACCCAGTCCGATAAATATCAGTGAGCTGGAAAACTGCAATGGAATATCGATCCGCCAGCCTTTCGCCCGCAAACGGTTAAGGCCTGCCGCCAGCAACGGGCCACCGACAACAATTACGATAGTATTGATATCCTGAATCCACTGTGGGGCGACCTGCCAGCCATAGACATTCAGGTCAATATTGTGTTCAGAGAACAGCATCAGCCCCATTGGCGCTAACTGATACAGAGACCAGAAGACCAGAGAACCCAGCATCAGAATCAGATAAGCCCCCATTCGCGAGCGCTCTTCTGCCACCTGGTGTCTGGCAGTGAGAGCACACAGCAGAATAAACACCAGTACCCCAATAGCAATCACAAAGTAGCTACTGATCCCGGCATGGCTTAGCATCATCCGAATCACCGGCAGCAGTACAAGCAGGATGACTATTCCGGCCAGCAGGCGTTTACGAAAACTGGCAGGAGTGGCGGTACTCAGCGGCGTATCTTTATCTTTCACCTGTTTCCAGTAGATAAAGGTGAGCAGGATAGCGATGAGATTGCCGGAAGTCGCAAACAGGAACAGTGATTTGTAATCGGCAGACAATTGGTAGTAACCGGCAACGGTAAAACCGATGAAAAAACCGAGGTTCATTCCGGCATAGTTCCACAGGAACGCACTTTCACGGCGCGGGTCATTTGGAGTGAATCTCTGCGTTAGCATCATATTCAGGCAGGTCACATTCAATCCGCTGCCGGTCAGGAACATAGCCAGACCCCAGTACAATCCGCTGACTCCGGCACTGGCAATCAGATAACAGCCGATCACCTGCAAAACCATTCCCATGACGAACAGATTACGGTTACTCAGATAACGGCCGCCTAGGTAGCCGCCGAACAGGTGCAGGCCGTAATTGAAAGCGCCGAAGACTCCCATGATGGCATTCGCTGAGCTTTCGCTAAATCCCAGTTTTTTCGTGGCGTACAGCACCAGTGTTGAATACAGCACTGCGAAGCCAAGTGTCGAAAACATTTGTATAAAAAACAGCACGCCGGAACCGGCGCTTTTCTGTGGAAGCTGAGTCATTGAAGCGTTCAACGCTTTCCCCTTGTGATAGGTGATGTTGTGATGATTGTTTTATATCGCCGGACTGGCCGGCATCTTTTTGTCAGGTTTGTAAAAAAATGCCATTTTTTTGTAAGACTCACAACCGTTAATCAGTAATGAACTTTGGTTTTATGTCGCATAACCGGGATTTGGTTTTAATTAATATATTTTTTTAACACTTCGGTAGTATAAAATTCCGTCAATTGCTGGCTCGTCATCACCAGATATCCAGTCGCACAAAGGTTGTCCGGGCCTGGTTTTCGTTAATCGCTTTTTATCAGGGTTTGCCTAGGAATAATTCAATATTGATAGGGAGAGACTCTCATAAAACTATCTGCAAACGGGGCAGGCGGCGTATACTTTTATCAGCAGCCAGGCAGGCAGCACATCATCTGCCCGCTGAAAATTCAGGTCAAATGAGTGGCCTGCTATTTTTACATTATTCCGGGTGGGCTATGACCCCTTTAAAACTTGCTAATTTTTCTATTAATTTTGTTTTCCAGCCGATGTTTGGTAAAACCGGAGAATTGTTAGCGGTTGAATGTTTGTCAAGAATCACCGCCAACAACCAGGGGACAGCAATTTCTCCGGAGTTTTTTTTCCAGAATCTGACACCCGGAATGAGTATTGATATTCTGAAAGCACAGATTGCATTAATTGAAACTTACCGTGAATGGTTTGTGAGTAACAATGTGATTGTGACGCTGAACGTGGACGATAAATCATTAGAATTTGTAAACGAACACTATCTGTCCCGGGATAAAAATGCACTTAGCTTTATCCATTTTGAAGTCAACGAATCGTCAGACAGTCTGGTCGCTGAGCCCAATCAGTCTCCGGTATTTCTGAAGAAACAGACCTTCTGGCTGGATGATTTTGGCTCAGGGTTGTCAGGCTTTTCGGCCTTTTTTGATAACCAGTTTCGCTTTATAAAAATAGACCGTTTTCTGCTCTGGAATTTTATGAGCAAGCCAGGCGGTAGTCAGTTGATGGAAGCACTGTTGAATTTCTTTGCCCTGAATAACTGTAATGTTGTGGTGGAAGGTATAGAAACCGATCACCATGAGCAATGGTTATCGCAGATGCCATACTATGCTCTGCAGGGGAAACTCTGGAAAGAGCTGACAATTGAAGAGCTGTGCTGCGCTGCCTGAACATCAGGCAGCACTCAGTCATACTTGCTAAAGGTTAATCCGTCTTAACACCCACAACAATCTTGTGAACCTCTTCTTATTTTAATATGTTATTCTTCAGGCATGGTTAAGTAAGAAGGGTTGTTGTTATGGTGCGTTTTGAGACTGATTCCCTGACGATCAAAAAAGATCGTTTCGAGCTGATGGCAATCCTGAGGACGTTGATCAAGGAAAAACATCGTCTGAATCTGGGCTCAGAACAGGGATTTGATTTTGAAGTGCTACGTCTTGAATCCGGGCGGATCAATCTTATCCCTCTGCAGGACCCTGCAACCCTCCCTGATAACCTCGACCTGATTGCGGAAGGCCGTGAAGCCAAAATAATCTTCAGCACTCAGGTGGTGGCTTCACAGAATACCGACAATGGTGTGGTGATTGTTGGCGACATTCCTAATGAATTTCAGTACTACCAGCGCAGGATTAATCTGCGCGTTCCTCTGCCGATATGGAAACACTACACCCTGACACTGCCTGTCTCTGGTCTTACTGTTCCTCCGCCGTTTATTATTTATGACTTTTCTGTCGGCGGCGTTGGGGTTTACACCCAAAAACCCTTGTCAGAAAAGATTAAAGTGGGCTCGGTGTTTAAAAAAGCACAGCTCTCACTGGGTGAGTATGGTGAATTTAAAGCGAACGTTGAGATTATTGCCATTAACGATCTGGAAGATGAATTACCGGAGCACCCAGGTTATCAGCAGCGAATGTCGGTAAAATTTACCAATTTGTCACTGATTACTCAGAGAAATTTCCAGAAAATTGCGTATACATTTGAAGTGAATTTTAAGCGTAAGAAGTAAATCTGTCGCGGCTAATCAGCGGAATTAGCTGCGTCTGACCTTTCCTGATTTTCCCGATAATCAACATTGTTCCTGCCATGCCCTGTTGCGGTGGCCTGACCTGTTTTTATCCGCCCCCGGTCATTCCCGGGGGGCGGATATGGCTATTTAAAGGTGATATTAACGGTTGCAGTGGTATTAAAGGTACCCACTGTTGGTGAGTTAGTCAGCCATTTCAGATAAGCAATATAGCCCACCGGAATAGTAGTCACAGAACTGCTGGTAATGGCAGCCGAGGTGAAATTATAGGTCTGACCAAAAACAATTGGGGTACCGGTATCCGTACTGGAGGTCAGATAGACCCCAATACCCGGTTTAGTCGACGGGATCAGCAAAGTACTGTCGGAAGTACTGACATCGTTACTACTGAAACTTGCCACCAATTGTTGACCGACGCAGCCTCCACCGGAAACGTTAGCGGTGACGGTAAAGGGGATTGTTTTGGCAATCTTACCCACCGCAGAGGTCTCACGCATTACGCTGCCAAAGTTAATTGTTGACGGCGAGATGGTGACCGTCGGGGTGCACTGAATGACTTTAATATTATTAAAGTTGGTCAGGTTGGCCACATAGTTACTGTTGGGAGTGGAGTTAATCCCCAGCTCGCCATCCACCTGAAATATTCTGGCAGTACCAATGTCAGTGTACGTGGTTGGTGGCGCAACGCCGGTCGCTTTCAGATAAATTGAGAAGGTAAAACTGATAGTAAGTGGACGTGCCTGACCATATTGTCTTCTGTAGGCGGAATCCGCAATGGTTCCTCTGCCAACATCAATAGCTTTGGTCGCTACTGCGCTGTTAATGGAATCATAATCTTTACCATTAATGGTAACACCGACACTTAATGAAGAGTTAATTTTGCTCAGGTCGCCTTTTGGGTTCCAGTATAGCCAGGCATCTTCTCCCTGTGGGTAGCCTTGCATGTCCCAGCAGGTAAAAGTCGCGGTATAAGTCGAAGAACGCCATAGTACTTTGCCGGCAGTAAAGTCTGATTTTGCGAATGAGACTGAACCTATCGGGAAGTTTTCGGCAATATTGCCCGTCGGAGTCGTCGAACTGGCATTACTTCCCTGGCGACAGGACAGGGCAAAACTCTGCTGGCTGGCAAAGATTGCGCACAGCAACAGCAGCAGGCCGGTCAGTTTTTTAATCATATGCAGCGTCATTGCCTGGCTCCTCAGGGGCGTTGGCAGGTAAGTGTAAGTTCCTGGTAACCACTGGTTTTAGTTTGTGCATCCAGTTTTGCAGGGATCTGCAGATAGCATTTGTCGGCAGGGCCTTCACCCCATTTCACCGTCAGTTTATCGCCAGCGGCAATACCTGCGACGTAAAGATCACCATTCATACCCACAGTTCCGCTGTTACGGCCCTGGGAATTAAATACACTGGCGCCGATCTGCGGGAAGCTGTTATCCGCTAACCTTGAATGGATCAGCAGACTGTGCCCATAGAAGGTATTAAAGTTTACCCGGACAATCGCCTTCTCGGTCGGTACGGTCTGAATAATCGATTGTGGGATATCCAGACCCGGCCGCATTTCCTCGGTATTCAGGGCAACGGTGTTATAGCGGTATGGGGTGACGTTATTCACAATGGCGTAGCCAAATCGATCCACTTTCACGCCTGGTGAATTCAGTACGCCTACTCCTTCGGCATCCTTCGCCTTCACAATCACAAAAGTATCGCCCAGCGGTTGCGACAGAGTGACGCCACCGGAGTGAACGACCAGGCCACCGCTGGCACCCAGCGACGACTGGGTATAATCAGAGCTGTAACTATAGCTGCCGTTGACATTACCTTTGCTGCCGTCATAGCTCAGGTTACCGCTGCTGCTTTGTCCCCCTGACTGTGTATGGCCGGTAGAGACACCATAACTCAGACGGTTATCGTCAAGCAGGGTACCGGAAACACCAGTATTGTAACTATCGCCGCTCTGCTGATCGTGTGACAACTGAGTCGTGGAGACAATGACGTTGTTGTTGCTGTTGATCACCAACGGAATCGACAAGGTCACATTGACACTATTGTCAGAGTATCCGTATTGCGAACGGGTAGACTGCCAGTAAACACCATAGCTGGCGCCTTTCCATGAACTGGAATAACCAACCTGTACAGTACGGGTTTTTTCGCTGGTTCCCCAATAGGTTTGCTGGTTAGCATTCATATAAATGCTGCCATAACCATTCAGACTTTGGTTAATCGATACTTCCATCCGCTGACGTTTGTTGGCGTAGACGTTGGAATAGTAGGTAGCATTATTGGTTTGTGCCCAGCCGGGAGTCCCGGTGGCTACATCATTCGGATCAATATAGTCAGATTCGTATTGACCATTTTTCCATTCACGCCGTTCCTGAACAGCATCGTTGAAATCATAATATCCGGAAGTTGAATAGCGATAGCCGGCCAGCCGGAAGTCGGTGCCCAGCTCGTTGAGTGATTTTGCATACAGAATACGGTAACTCTGGCCCTGTTTAGTCCCACCAGAGGCCAGATTCGTTTTAGCGTAACTGCCGTCCAGTGAAATAGCGCCTAACGGACCCAGCCCGGAACCAACACCGGCGACAGCGGACTGGTAATTCTCGGCAATCAAAACCCCGCCATAGGGGGTCAGGTTATGACTGATACCACGCGCCACAGTGCCCTGAATAAATTCAGGGTTATATCCCCCGGTACCATCGTGGTAACGGCCCGCAGTCACTTCGTAATTCCATAACCCTTCACGCAGCATATTGGTCACAGAGGAATAGGCGACAGTAAACTGATGCGAAGAGCCATCGGCTTCAGTCACAGTGACATAGAGCGTACCACTGGTATTCGGGTAAATATCATGAATAGCAAACGGCCCCGGAGGTACCGTAGTGCTGTAAACCAGATAGCCGTTCTGCCGGATGGTTACCCGGGCATTAGAGGAGGCTACACCGCGGACTACCGGGGCATAGTTACGCATACTGTCAGGCAGCATGTCATCCACGCTGCTGAGTTTAACACCACGGAACTGAATACTGTCGAAAACACTGTTACTGGTAGAGGATTGTCCCACCAGAAAACGACTGCGCATAGAGATAATGTCAGTTTCCGCCCAACTGGAAATATTGTTCCAGTGGGAACCCGAGGTATTATCGTGGGTGTAGTTACCATTTTCCCGTAACCGCCAGCGGCCGAGATTAAGTCCGTTATTCAGCGACAGATAAGTATATTCATTACTGGAGGCTGAAGATGACCCATGGTAGGTATTTTTACTGTAATCCAGGTTGTAGTTAACAAATCCTGCATTAACTCCTTCATCCCACAGACGTGTCGGAATAGAACCTTTCGGCACAACGGTCATACTGGTTTGTGGGATAGTCAGATCAATACGCTGCTGGGTAATGTCGGGCGAAACTTTACCATCAGGGATCAGTTTCTTTAAATTCACACATTGCTGACCAGCGACCGGAGCAGGCAGAATAATACCGTAATTGTGCAATTGTTCAGCACTAAAGCACGGTTCTACGTCATTACCATCGCGGATAAAGGTGACCTGCAGGCTGTCTATTTTTTCTGAATTAAGGTAGATATCAAACGGGTAGCTACCAGGCTGAATACTGTCGCCAACAGATACTTCACGAGCAGTATTCATATTTCCAGCGCCATGAACGAACTGCATATTAAACTCTTCAGCACTAGCCGCAGAAATAACAAACATTCCTGGCAGGGCGACAACAAGCGGCAGAGAGCGAAACGTCTTTTTTTTCATGGCGACTGGCTTCTGAATTGTCTTTATTATTTGGTTGGGAAGTCTTTCACTTCAGAGGTCCCGCCAAAATCATTGACATAACTGAATGAAACGGCTGAACCCACCTGAGTATTCGCCGGTAAAGTAAACTGTTCGGTAGAATCTGGTGCAACCATATCCAGATAAATATCTTTGCCGCGAGCAAGATGTAAACGGTTGAGAGAAACATACATCGGGCCATTATTAGTCACCGATAATTTATTTCCAGTCTGCCGCCATACCAGTTTCTGAACTTCTTTATCCAGCGTGGTATTCAGTCCCTGCGGACGATAGAAAAGTTTTAACCGGCTATGTACCGCAATCTGCAATGTATTTGTGTCTTTAGCTGACGGCGGAATTTCCTGGAGATTAATCCAGAATAATGACTCACGATTAGTTGGCAGCCCGTGACCTGAATAAATAAAACGCAATGTGGCTTCCTTGCCGGCATCGATGCGCATAATTGGCGGAATAACCTGCATAGGTATCGCAGCATTACTGCTACGGTTTTCATTTTCCAGCCAGCTTTGCAGCATGTAGTTTTGGTCGCTGCCATTATTTAATGACAAAGATGCAGAACTACTGTTCGAATTATAGATAACTCTGGTGGCTTCCAGTTGAATCGCCGCAAAAGAAGAGACGGAAAACAACTGCAGCAGTGCAAAAATAAACAACTTCTTCATTATTTATTACCTGTTTTTGCCACCAGAATCTTAGCGATTACTGATATTCGATAGAGAAATCAGTAGTTGCATTTGCCGCACCACTTGGAGTACCGGTTGCAAACGCGTGATATCTGGCCGCCAGTTTAATATTCAGTGCACCGGTAGAGTCAAGTGCCTGGAAAGGCACTGCACTGCTGGTGTCGCCGATAGTATAAGCAGCTCCGCTCGCTAAGTCAGTGATTTTAATACCCACTGAGGTTGAAGGATCGTTGCTGGCACCGGTAGAAGTCAGTTTCAGTAAGGTTGGGTTGCCTGAAACCGCAGTACCATCGAAACGCACTTTAACTGAACCGGTTGCACATTTGGTCAGGTCGATTTCAAAAGGTTTTGGACCAGCTTCCTGGCCTGCAGTGGCTAATGCAGAACTGGAGTAGTTACCCATAGTTACAGTGATTGTCTTATTGGTTGCATTTGAAACAACGCAGCCTGACTGAGTGATGTTACCGGTGAAAGACACAGTACCATCGGCAGCGAATGCTTGTACAGATGCCAGACCTAAAGTTAATGCCGCAATTGGTAACAGAACTTTTTTCATTTTAATACCCCATGACTGATTAGTAAAACGCATCTTTTATTGTTGGGACGAATCAGTTTTATGATTCATCGGGGACTGCATTCTGATAACCAGCCTTGCGGGCAACACATCAGTCAGCATTTCCGTTGAAGAGAGATTACCACCAGGAATTATCTGTAGTGATAGGCAATGGAAATGGATATTTAGTTATTGATAGTTAATGTGCGCTTTACTGGAAGAAGTACAGAAAAAACAAGGGGTGAAAATACTTAGCAATATCCTGATCTTAGGTAGGCACCCTGTTTTAGATCAAAAAAAAATGAATTTTATGTCAGAAATGACGTCACCGGGGCGGTTGCAGGAAAATTTGGAGGCTTTTTCACCCGGGGCCTGCCACCAAAAATAAGTTAAGTAGCGTGATTTTTTTCGCTAAAAATCGAATGATTCAGATCAGCCGTAATTAAAAAAATTAAATTACGGCTGATGAAAGCGCAGGATTACTGACCGTAGTAGGCGTGACTGCCATGTTTACGCAGATAATGTTTATCCAGCAGGGTTTGTTGCATCGACGGTAAGTCAGGATTCAGCTGGTGAGAAAACAGACCCATATAGGCTATTTCTTCTAACACGATAGCGTTATGTACTGCATCAGCGGCATTTTTCCCCCAGGCGAAAGGGCCGTGAGAATTGACCAGCACTGCCGGAATCTGCCCGGGATCAAGCCCTTGCTGCCGGAAGGTTTCGACAATCACTTCACCCGTTTGCCATTCATATTCTCCATTGATTTCCTCATCGGTCATCAGCCGTGTACAGGGCACTGCACCATAGAAGTAGTCAGCCTGGGTTGTTCCGTTAGCCGGTATTGCCAGTCCGGCTTGTGCCCAGATGGTGGCATGACGGGAGTGGGTATGGACGATACCGCCAATCTCAGGGAATTTCTGATACAACAGCCGGTGGGTGGGAGTATCAGACGAAGGGCGTTTGTGACCTTCTACTACTTCGCCGGTTTGCAGACTGACCACCACCATATCGTCGGCTGTCATGGTGCTGTAGTCCACCCCTGAAGGCTTAATAACCAGTACGCCCTGCTGACGGTCTACTGCGCTGACATTTCCCCACGTCAGGGTCACCAGATGATGTGCCGGCAGCGCCAGGTTGGCGGCCAGCACCTGTTGCTTAAGTGATTCAAGCATTGTTCTGTCCTCATTGATGGCCAGTGCCGACGGGCAGCACTGGCCGCAGGATTATGACTGCCAGCGGTAATACACAGAATTCCAGCGCAGACTATCTTTCAGGCCATGCAGGGTGGTGTTCTGATCGATCACCGTGATCTCAATATTGTGCATTTCGGCAAACAGATACATATCTTCCAGCGTCAGTGCCTGGCTGAATACGGTATGGTGCGCTCCACCGGCCAGCATCCAGGCTTCAGAGGCGGTATAAAGATCCGGTTGTGGCTGCCACAAGGTTGCTGCCACCGGCAGTTTAGGCAGTGGGTGCTGTGCGGGTATGGAATCGACACAGTTGACCAGCAGACGGAAACGATCTCCAAGATCGATCAGTGAGGCATTAATCGCCGGTCCGGTCTGTGCAGCAAAGATAAGCCTCGCCGGATCCTCTTTACCGCCAATCCCCAGCGCCTGAACATCCAGTACTGGTTTTTCTTCATTGGCAATGCTTGGGCAGATCTCCAGCATATGTGAACCCAGAACCTGCTGTTCACCGGGCCGCAGATGGTAGGTGTAATCTTCCATAAAGGAGGTACCGCCTTGCAGGCCGCTGGCCATGACTTTCATCATTCTCAGTAGCGCCGCGGTTTTCCAGTCCCCTTCACCTGCAAAACCATATCCTTGTTGCATCAGGCGTTGCACTGCCAGGCCTGGTAGCTGTTTCAGCCCGTGCAAATCTTCGAACGTTGTGGTGAACGCATGGAATCCACCGTCGCTCAAAAAGCGTTTCATGCCTAGCTCAATCCGCGCAGCATCCAGCAGGTTCTGCCGCTTATCACCGTTAAGTTGCACTGCCCGGGTCAGCTGATAACTGCTTTCATACTCATCTATCAGGGCGTTAATCTCACCGTCGGTGATCTGATTAACTACGCTGACTAAATCCCCGACACCGTAACCATTCACCGAATAGCCAAAGGCAATTTGCGCGGCCACTTTATCCCCTTCCGTGACGGCCACTTCGCGCATATTGTCACCAAACCGCGCGACTTTTAGCTTACGGGTATCCTGCACCGAAACGGCCTGACGGACCCAACGACCCAGACGTTTCAGCGTGTCCTGATCCTGCCAGTGTCCGGTAATTACGCTGTGTGATAGCCGCATTCTGGCGCCAATAAACCCGAATTCCCGGCCACCGTGCGCCGTCTGGTTCAGGTTCATATAGTCCATATCAATACTGCCCCAGGGGATGTGGTCATTGAACTGAGTGTGGAACTGCAACAGTGGCTTGGTCAGCACATTCAGTCCATTGATCCACATTTTGGCCGGCGAGAAAGTGTGCAGCCAGACGATAATCCCGGCACAGCGGGTATCGCTGCTGGCCTGCTGGCAAAGTGCGGTAATATCATCCGGGCGGGTTGCTGTGGGTTTAAGTTGCAACCGACAGGGCAGGCCGCCCTGAGAGTTCAGGGAATCAACCACCTGTTGCGCCTGGCTGGCAACCTGACGGAGTGTTTCTTCACCGTACAGGTGCTGGCTGCCGATGACGAACCAGATATCATATTGCTGAAAAATGTTCATTCAATGCTCCTTAATGCGCCAGAGAGATACCGTCTGCGGCACTGACCGTGTCGGAAGTCCGGCTGTTCGGGGTATAGAGTTGTTCGGCAGCTACTGCCCATTGCTGATAGCGCTGGTACAGCTGCCTGAAAATGGCTGAACGTTGTGGGTCGGGTTGCAGTGTCTGCTCGATATTACTGGCCATATGCTGTTGAGCGGAGGCGATATCCGGCCATTCACCCGCAGCGACTGCGGCAAAAATAGCTGCCCCCAATGCGCAGCACTGATCAGAGGCCACGACCTGTAACGGGCGATTCAGTACATCGCAACACACCTGCATAATGACGGGGTTTTTACGGGCAATACCGCCCAGTGCCATGACGTGATTGACCGGAATATCCTGTCCGGTAAAGCAGTCCATAATGGCGCGAGCGCCAAACGCTGTTGCCGCAATCAGGCCGCCAAAAATAGCCGGTGCCTCACTGGCCAGTGTCAGGCCTGTAATCACACCTTTCAGTCGTTGGTTGGCATACGGGGTACGGCGACCATTTAACCAGTCGAGTACCAGTGGCAGATGCTCCAGTGCCGGCTGACTGGCCCATGCGCGGGTCAGTTCCGGTAATAATTGCTGTCGGCTTTTTTCGATGGTGTCCTGTAATTCAGGATGCTGTGTGGCCAGTTGATCCAGTGGCCAGCTCAGAACCCGGCCAAACCAGGCGTAGATATCCCCAAAGGCCGATTGCCCGGCTTCCAGGCCGATAAAATCAGGAACCACGCTGCCATCAACCTGTCCGCAGATACCGTGGACAGCGCGTTGCCCGACCTGCTGTTTATCGGCAATCAGGATGTCGCAGGTCGATGTGCCAATCACCTTAACCAGCGTATTTGGCTGGGCACCGGCACCCACGGCGCCCATATGACAGTCAAAAGCGCCACCGGCGATAGCTATTCCTGCAGGTAACCCCAGTTTTGAGGCCCACTCCGGGGTCAGTTTGCCCACCGGTTTCTCGGCAGTGAAGGTGTCACTGAACATCGGGTAAGGGAGATGCTGATTAAGTAGTGGATCCAGTTGATCAAAGAAAGCGGCGGGCGGCAATCCTCCCCAGCTTTCATGCCACAGAGCTTTATGCCCCGCAGCACAACGGCTACGGTGAAATTCGTTCAGGGCCGTCGTTCCGGAAAGAATCGCCGGGATCCAGTCGCACAACTCGACCCAGGCGACAGCCTGTTCCGCGACGGCGCGATCCTGACGGGTAATATGGAGGATCTTCGCCCAGAACCACTCACTGGAATAGATCCCGCCAATAAACAGAGAGTAATCTTCCGCAGCCTTGCCATGGCATAGCCGGGTGATCTCTTCGGCTTCATCCACCGCAGTGTGATCTTTCCACAGAATAAACATGGCATTTGGATTAGCGGCAAATTCTGGTCGCAGGGCAAGAACCTGCCCGCTGGCATCCACCGGGGCCGGGGTAGAACCAGTGGTATCTACCCCAATACCGGTAATTTGCTGTCGCTGTTGGTCGCTCAGCCTGCCCAGGGTCTGTTGCAGAGCACTTTCCATAGCTTCCAGATAATCACGCGGATGGTGGCGAAACTGGTTCACCGTTGCATCGCAAAATTCCCCGTGCTTCCAGCGGGAATACCAGGCCACACCTTCGGCAAGTTCTTTGCCATTTTCACAATCCACCGCCAGTGCACGGACAGAATCACTGCCAAAATCGAGCCCCAGTGTTACAGACATAATCAAACTCCGGTCAGGTAGTACATGGGGAAACAGTAGGGGGCTGGCAGAAAAAGCGGTATGACTCCGTGGCTGTAGATATGGACGATTTTGCTGAGGTCATCAGAAGTGTGAGCTGGCGCGATTTGCTGAACAGATCCTTATCTATATTTGCTCTACGCAACGATTTTTCTGCTACGGCAGGTTGCGAATAAATACCTATAAAAAACTCTACCCTACAAGCAAGAGGTGTCTTATGTGGAAACGTATTTTACTGGCAACAGCCATCTCCGCAGCCTTCACGTCGGCAGCTATGGCTCAGAACCTGACCGTTGGTTTTTCTCAGGTAGGTTCAGAATCCGGCTGGCGGGCAGCAGAAACCACCGTTGCAAAACGTGAAGCAGAGAAACACGGTATTACCCTGAAAATTGCTGACGGTCAGCAGAAGCAGGAAAATCAGATTAAAGCAGTGCGTTCTTTTATCGCTCAGGGAGTCGATGCCATTTTTATCGCCCCGGTAGTGCAGACCGGCTGGGAGCCGGTATTGCGGGAAGCTAAAGATGCAGGCATTCCGGTATTCCTGCTCGACAGGGCGATTACCGTAAAAGATCCGTCGTTATACATGTCGGTAGTCACCGCTGATAACGTGCTGGAGGGACGACTGATTGGTGACTGGCTGGTAAAACATGAAGCCGGTAAGCAATGTAATGTGGTTGAACTGCAGGGCACTGTCGGTGCCAGCGTAGCTATCGATCGTAAGAAAGGATTTGCTGAGGCGATTGCCGACCATCCGAACATTAAAATTATCCGTTCTCAGTCCGGTGACTTTACCCGCAGTGGGGGTAAACAGGTGATGGAAAGCTTTATCAAAGCTGAGAACAACGGCAAAAATATCTGCATGGTGTTTGCTCATAATGACGATATGGCCATCGGTGCCATCCAGGCGATTAAAGAAGCCGGCCTGAAGCCTGGTAGCGATATCCTGACCGGATCGATCGACGGTGTGCCGGATATCTATACCGCCATGCTGAAAGGTGAAGCCAATGCCAACGTAGAGCTGACTCCGGATATGGCTGGTCCGGCATTCGATGCGCTGGAAAAATATAAAAAAGACGGCACTCTCCCGCCAAAAATCATCCGCACAGACTCCCGACTGTATTTACCGGCTGACGCCAACGCGCAGTTAGCGAAAAAACAGGGTATGGGCTACTAACCGCCGGGCCGCCTGGTCACAGGCGGTCTGCTGCCAGAGGAGAACCCTATGGAGCTGTCACAGGACACCGGCTTACTGACTTTGCAAAATATCAGTAAGCGCTTTCCTGGCGTCAAGGCGCTGGATGATGTGTCATTTTCTCTCAGGAAAGGCGAAATCATGGCGCTGCTGGGTGAAAACGGTGCAGGAAAATCGACACTGATTAAAGTGCTGACGGGGGTATATACCCGTGATCAGGGCAGCATAATGCTCAATGGCCGGGAAATTAACCCGCGCAGTACGGCTCAGGCGCAGGAATCCGGCATAGGTACGGTTTATCAGGAAGTGAATTTGCTGCCAAATATGTCGGTGGCCGATAACCTGTTTATGGGGCGTGAACCCCGGCGTTTTGGGTTGATCGACCGACGCACCCTCAACCGCAAAGCCAACGAGTTGCTGCGGGAATATGGTTTTGAACTGGATGTTACCGCTCCGCTGGGCGTATTTTCGGTGGCGATGCAGCAGATTATAGCTATCTGCCGGGCGGTTGATCTGTCGGGACAAATACTGATTCTGGATGAGCCTACCGCCAGCCTGGATACCAGCGAAGTAGAAATGCTGTTCACCCTGATGGAGAGGCTGAAAGCCAGGGGAATGAGCCTGATCTTTGTGACCCATTTCCTTGATCAGGTCTACCGTATTACCGATCGGATCACGGTGTTACGTAACGGACGTTATGTGGCTACGCGGGATACTGCCACGCTGCCGCAACTGGAGTTGATCAAACTGATGTTGGGCAGGGAGCTGCTCAGCACCTCGTTACAACGCCAGGGCCGGACTCTGCACAGTGAAAATCCGGTAGTCAGTTTCAGCCAGTACGGACGTAAAGGAGATATTGAACCGTTCGATCTGGCTGTCCGCCCCGGTGAAATTGTCGGGCTGGCCGGATTGCTGGGTTCTGGCCGTACCGAGACAGCAGAAGTACTGTTCGGTATCCGCCGTGCCGATCAGGGGACTGCCTTGATCCGTGGCGAATCACAAAATATCCGCACTCCGGCACGGGCTTCCCGGGCAGGGATCGGATTCTGTCCTGAAGACCGCAAAACCGACGGTATCATTGGTGCCGCTTCAGTCAGAGAAAACATCATTCTGGCACTTCAGGCACAACGCGGCTGGCTCAGACCGCTCTCCCGTCATCAACAGACAGAAATTGCGGAACGGTTGATTAAAAGCCTGGGGATTCGTACTCCGGATGCTGAACAGCCGGTGGAGCTGCTGTCGGGCGGCAATCAGCAAAAAGTATTGCTGTCGCGCTGGCTGGTGACCCGTCCACAGTTTCTTATTCTCGACGAACCAACCCGCGGTATTGATATTGGCGCTCATGCGGAAATTATCCGACTGATTGAATCATTGTGTGCCGATGGACTGGCGTTACTGGTGATTTCGTCCGAGCTGGAGGAACTGGTGGGCTATGCCGACCGTGTGATTATTTTGCGTGATCACCGGCAGGTGGCGGAGATCCCACTGGAGCGATTATCAGTAGCGACGATCATGACTGCGATTGCCGACGGAGGAGGTCAGAATGGCTGAGATCCCTGAAACCGTTGTAATAACGGAAAAACGTAAACGGCGCTGGCCACCGGGGATTCCACAGATCCTCGCTCTGATACTGGTGCTGATTATTGACAGCCTGGTGTCGGATAATTTTTTTTCTGTACAAATTCGTGAGGGCCGGTTGTTCGGCAGCCCGATAGATATTCTCAACCGTGCAGCTCCGGTAGCCATTCTGTCTCTGGGGATGACTCTGGTGATCGCGACCGGGGGTATCGATTTGTCGGTAGGCGCGGTGATGGCTATCTCCGGGGCTACCGCTGTCAGCATGATGGTCGCGGGCCACTCACTGCCAGTAGTGATTGGTGTCGCGTTGCTTAGCGGTGTGGTTTGCGGCCTGTGGAACGGCATTCTGGTGGCTATTCTCAAAATACAGCCGTTTGTCGCGACACTGATCCTGATGGTCGCCGGGCGTGGTATTGCACAGTTGATCACCCAGGGACAGATCGTCACATTTGATAATCCGTCGCTGGCCTGGCTGGGATCAGGATCACTGGCAGGGCTGCCAGTACCGGTATGGATCACCTTACTGATCGCTTTACTGACCGGGCTGCTGGTGCGTAAAACTGCGCTCGGGTTGTTCCTTGAAGCTACAGGGATCAACCTGCGGGCAGCCCGTAACGCCGGAGTAAATGGCGCGGTAATCGTCATAGTGGCTTATGTGATCAGCGGATTGTGTGCGGCGGTGGCCGGAATTATCGTCGCGGCGGATATCCGTGCCGCAGATGCTAACAATGCCGGTCTGTGGCTGGAGCTGGATGCCATTCTGGCGGTAGTGATTGGCGGTACTGCACTGGCGGGCGGGCGGTTTAATCTGTTTCTGTCGCTGGTAGGGGCTCTGATCATTCAGGCGATGAATACCGGTATTTTGCTGTCAGGATTCCAGCCGGAACTGAATCAGGTGGTGAAAGCCCTGGTGGTTATGGCGGTACTGCTGTTGCAGTCTCCGCGGTTTCTGGCGCTGTTTACCCGGAGAGAACGCTGATGATTAAACGCTATTTACCTTTAATGATCACCCTGGTGGTATTTATCGCTGGCTACCTGTTTTGTCTGAGTCAGTATCCGGCGTTTGCCACCACAAGGGTTATCTGCAATATACTGACCGATAACGCTTTTCTCGGGATCATCGCGGTGGGTATGACTTTCGTGATCCTCTCAGGGGGTATCGATCTGTCGGTGGGGGCGGTGATCGCTTTTACCGGGGTTTTTATTGCACGGATGATCACTCAGTATCATATGGATCCGTGGCTGGCATTTGCCATTATTCTGGCAGCCGGAGCAGCGTTCGGGGCACTGATGGGCTGGCTGATTGATGCGCTAAAGATCCCTGCGTTTATCATTACGCTGGCCGGGATGTTTCTGTTGCGCGGCTGCAGTTATCTGATCTCTGAAAACTCGATTCCCATTGACGATCCCTTATATACCACGTTGTCCTCACTGAGCTGGAAAATACCCGGAGGAGGTCGCCTGAGTCTGCTGGCCGTCATTATGCTGGTGGTGGTAGCAGGGGGGATCCTGCTGGCTCACCGCAGTCGCTTTGGTAACCAGGTGTATGCCATTGGCGGAAACCTGACTTCTGCCCGGCTGATGGGGGTATCGGTCAGAGCGACGACTCTGCGGGTGTATATGCTATCCACCACCCTGGCGGTACTGGCCGGGATTGTTTTCTCGGTTTATACCTCTGCGGGCTATGCACTGGCGGGTGTCGGAGTTGAACTGGATTCGATAGCGTCAGTGGTGATTGGCGGAACATTATTATCCGGCGGAGTCGGCACTGTGTTAGGTACTCTGTTCGGCGTACTGATTCAGGGCCTGATTCAGACCTGGATTAATTTCGACGGCACCCTGAGCTCCTGGTGGACCAAGATTGCTATCGGAATTTTGCTGTTTGTCTTTATCAGCTTACAGCGCCTGCTGACTTACTGGTGGAGCCGTCAGAAAAATGCCCCGGTACGCCGGTTAAGTTGATTGTCTGCAGCGGCAACGGATTGCCTGCTGAACCGGTAAAAAATCGCTATACATAGCGATTTGAATGTTTGCTTCTTCCCTCCGCCAGTTGCAGTAAAATCCACAAAATATGGTCATATTTCTAATTTTTATCCGCTTAATGACCGAAATTGTGATCAACTTCAAATGTTACTCAAAGGTTAATTTAGCTGTATATATGGATAAATTAACTGTCATTGAGCGGTGTGATTTCGCTCTCCCTTTCCTGATGTAAACAAGGATAAAACTAACCCTGATTTTACCGGGGGGAGTGACCATTCGGCCAGGCGTAACTGCTGAAGTCCATTGTTCTGCCACCCGACATTGTGAACATTGCCGGAGAGAATGATGCGTAAATATACCCAACTGTTAGCTGCGCTTGGCCTGGCCGCTGTGATGTCCCATTCGGCGTTGGCAGAGAACCTGAAACTGGGTTTTCTGGTCAAACAACCGGAAGAACCCTGGTTTCAGACCGAATGGGCATTTGCTGATAAAGCCGGTAAAGATATGGGCTTTGATGTCATAAAAATTGCGGTGCCCGACGGAGAAAAGACTCTGAATGCTATTGATAGTCTGGCCGCCAGTGGCGCCAAAGGCTTTGTCATCTGTACTCCGGACCCAAAACTCGGGGCTGCCATCATGGCGAAAGCTCGTAGCTATGATATAAAAGTTATTGCTGTGGATGACCAGTTCGTCAATGCAAAGGGTCAGCCAATGACGACAGTTCCCCTGGTGATGATGGCGGCTACCAAAATTGGTGAGCGCCAGGGCCAGGAACTCTATAAAGAGATGCAGAAACGTCAGTGGGATGCCAAAGATACCGCAGTGATGGTGATTACCGCCGATGAGCTCGATACAGCCCGCCGCCGGACGACCGGTTCGATGGATGCCCTGAAAGCTGCAGGTTTCCCGGCCGCACAGATTTACCAGATTCCGACCAAATCGAATGATATCCCCGGAGCACTGGATGCCGGCAACTCACTGCTGGTTCAGCATCCGCAGGTTAAGCACTGGTTGATCGTAGGTATGAATGACAACACGGTGCTGGGCGGTGTCCGGGCGACCGAGGGCCAGGGTTTTAAAGCAGCAGATGTGATTGGGATTGGTATTAACGGAGTTGATGCTGTCAGTGAACTCTCCAAGTCTAAAGCCACCGGTTTCTACGGTTCCTTACTCCCGAGTCCGGACATCCACGGCTATAAAAGCAGCCAGATGTTATACAACTGGGTGACGAAAGGTCAGCAGCCTGCGGCCTTTACCGAAGTGACCGATGTGGTACTGATCACTCGCGACAACTTTAAACAGGAACTGAAGAAAAAGGGACTGATGTAAGCCTCTGCACCGGTCCCCGCAGCCTGGTGCCGGGGACCGGAACAGGAATTTCTGTCATCTACTGTGAGCGAGCGTTGTCATGATTACATCCTCCGCCCCCCTGGCATTTCAGGGAATTGGCAAAAGTTTTCCCGGGGTCAAAGCACTGCAGGATATCTCCTTTCGCTGTGAGCAGGGGCAGATTCATGCATTGATGGGAGAAAATGGCGCCGGAAAATCGACGTTGCTGAAAATCCTTAGCGGCAGCTATACACCCACCGAAGGCACTCTGATTTTGCAGGGCAAGCCAGTAGCCTTCAGTAATACCACCGAAGCATTGCAGGCGGGGATTGCCATCATTTATCAGGAGTTACATCTCGTCCCTGAGCTTACGGTTGCCGAGAATATATTCCTGGGTCAGTTACCGCGGCGTGGGGGATTGCTGAATAAAAAGCTGTTACGACAAAAGGCACAACAGCAACTGAACGCTCTGGGGATGACGCTGGACCCGGAAACTCCACTTAAATACCTCTCTCTTGGGCAATGGCAGATGGTGGAAATTGCCAAAGCGCTGGCGCGTGATGCGAAGGTGATTGCTTTCGATGAACCGACCAGTTCGCTGTCTGCCCGCGAAACTGAACACCTGTTTCGTGTGCTTCGCCAGCTGCGGGCACAGGGCAAAGTGGTTTTGTATGTCTCCCACCGGATGGAGGAAATCTTTGCCTTAAGTGATGCTGTGACCGTGTTTAAAGATGGCCGTTACGTCTGCACTTTTGATGATATGAACAGCCTTAGCCACGAGCAACTGGTACAGGCGATGGTTGGCCGCGATATTGGTGATATCTATGGTTACCAGCCGCGCCCCACTGGTGAAACTTTGTTGAGGCTGAACAAATTCCATGCCGCCGGGGTAAAACAACCGGTTTCCCTGGAAGTCCGATCCGGAGAAATTGTCGGACTGTTTGGACTGGTCGGCGCCGGACGAACTGAATTACTGAAAGGGTTATTCGGGGCCAGCAAAATACTTTCCGGGGAAGTGTGGCTTGAAGGGGTAAAGCTCCGGCTGTCGCAACCCATTGACGCTATTCGCTCCGGCATTCTGTTATGCCCTGAAGACAGAAAAGCTGACGGCATTATTCCTGTTCACTCGGTCAATGAAAATATCAATATCAGCGCAAGGCGGGAGCATTTGTCAGCCGGTTGGCTGGTGGATAACCGGTGGGAGCTGCAGAATGCCGGGCAGCATATCCGCGGTTTAAAAATCAAGACACCCACCGGCGAGCAGCAAATAGCCCGGCTCTCTGGCGGAAATCAGCAGAAAGCTATTCTCGGCCGTTGGTTATCTGAGAACCATATCAAAGTGATGTTACTGGATGAGCCTACCCGCGGTATCGATGTGGGAGCCAAACATGAAATTTATCAGCTGATCTATCAACTTGCCTCGCAGGGCGTCGCCGTGCTGTTTGCCTCCAGTGACCTGCCGGAAGTGTTAGGACTGGCTGATCGTATTATCGTGATGCGTGAAGGTGCCATTGCCGGAGAACTTTCCCATGATCAGGCTACCGAACCTCAGGCGTTAAGCCTGGCGATGCCGGTGGCTTCCGGACAACCGGCTGTTGCCTGAAACCAGGAGTTAACTATGACTAATTCAACTTCAACCCCTTCTGCCACCGCACCGCTGGCAGCGTCTTCCGGGCAACGCCTGAACCGGCTATGGAACAATTTTGGCATGCTGGTGGTGTTTGCATTGTTGTTTGTTGTCTGCGCCATTTTTGTACCGAACTTTGCCACGTTTATTAATATGAAAGGCCTGGGACTGGCGATGTCGATGTCAGGCATGGTGGCCTGCGGGATGCTATTTTGCCTGGCTTCCGGCGATTTTGACCTTTCAGTCGCTTCAGTCATTGCCTGTGCCGGGGTCGTGACCGCGGTGGTGATGAATCTGACGGAAAGTATGTGGATTGGCGTAGGAGCCGGTTTGCTTCTGGGCTGTCTGACCGGGCTGGTCAATGGCTTCGTGATTGCGCGACTTAAAATTAATGCACTGATCACCACTCTGGCGACGATGCAGATTGTGCGTGGCCTCGCTTATATCATCTCTGACGGGAAAGCGGTGGGTATTGATGATGATTCGTTCTTCAGTCTGGGATATGCCAACTGGCTGGGCGTGCCGGCACCGATCTGGCTGACCATTCTTACGATGGTTATCTTTGGATTTCTGCTGAACAAAACGATCTTTGGCCGGAATACTCTGGCAATAGGCGGTAATGAAGAAGCCGCCAGACTGGCCGGGGTACCCGTTGTCCGTACCAGAATCATTATTTTTATCCTTTCCGGGCTGGTGTCCGCCGCTGCGGGAATTATTCTGGCCTCACGCATGACCAGTGGCCAGCCGATGACCTCGCTCGGGTACGAGCTGGTAGTCATTTCTGCCTGTGTATTAGGAGGCGTCTCACTAAAAGGTGGGGTAGGACGCATTTCTTATGTCGTTGCCGGGGTATTAATACTGGGTACCGTGGAAAACGCTATGAACCTGCTGAATATTTCACCATTTTCACAGTATGTAGTACGTGGTGCTATTTTGCTGGCGGCCGTTATTTTCGACCGTTATAAACAAAAGAACTGAGCCTGAAAGTCTCGCTCTCCAGCATGCATTCTGGCTGATTTACTTCTTTAGTCCCGGGGAGAATTTACGATGCTGCATTCGCCATCCGGTATGTTACAGAAAGATCCGTTACTGCCTGGCTATCATTTTAATGCCTGGCTGGTGGCGGGGCTGACACCCATTACTGCCGGAGGGGCTCTTGATTTCTTTATAGACCGCCCTGAAGGTATGAAAGGCTATATTCTTAACCTGACTATCAGCGGCAAGGGTCGGGTTTTTGAAGGCGAATCCGGGTTCAACTGCGAACCGGGGGACATGTTGTTGTTTCAGCCACAAATGGCCCATTATTATGGCCGGGCGCCGGAGAGTGATAACTGGTTTCACCGTTGGGTCTATTTCCGTCCCAGAGCGTTCTGGAGTAACTGGTTACAGTGGTCGACACTGCAATCCGGCGTAGGCAGGTTACGGTTACCGGAGAGTCTGCAGGCTGAATTTAATCAGCTGTTTATTAATATTGAGCAGGTGCACAATTCAGGAAGACCGTTCGCCGAAGAAATGTCGATGAATTTGCTGGAAAATCTGCTGCTAAGAGCGGCGGAAGAAGACCCAAGACATCAGCAACAGGTTCGTGATGCCCGAATTGTTGAAGCCTGTCAGTTTATGACCCTGCGGCTGGCCAGTGACCTGAAAATTGAGGACATTGCCCGGCACGTTTGCCTGTCACCGTCACGCCTTGCTCACTTATTTCGCGAGCAACTGGGAGTTAACCTGCTGCGCTGGCGCGAAGATCAGCGGATTATCCGTGCCAGATTATTGCTGCAATCTACTCTCGAACCGGTGGCAACGGTTGCCAGAGAAGTGGGATATGACGATCAACTCTACTTTTCCCGGGTCTTCCGTAAACGGGTGGGAGTCAGCCCGAGTGATTTTCGTCGTCGCAGTCATGAAGATGAAGCGATGTTATCTGCCGAATCTCACCGGTAAGACGGCCGACATCTTCTGATGCCGGCATCTGCGTATTTACTTCACACTAAAGGTATAGCTGCCTTTGGTTTTATGGCCATCGACAGACAGTGCGTGCCAGTCAACCTGATACTTCCCCTGGCTCAGTGGATGAGTCACCGGCACAATCAGGGTGCTTTTTGAGGTATCTTCCACACTGGCTTTACCGGTAGCGACCTGAGTACCGTCGTGTGACAGGGTGATACCAGTGAAAGCCACTTCTAAATCTTCAGAAAAGTGCAGCGTTAAATGGTCAGGTGCAACCGAAACTTCGCTCTGTTGTGCCGGTTCGGCAGACGTCAGATGAGCATGGGCCAGAGCCTGCTGACTGAGTAAGGCACTGCCGAGTAAAGATAACGCTATAACGGTCTGTTTTGCTGAAAAAGACATAATTATTCCTTGTTAATTGCCGGTCGTTAACTGACCCGCATGAATCAATAATATATTTCAGGCAGCACGCCTTATGGCGGGCTGTTATTTATTCCCGAAGACTGAACACTAGCCTCCGGACCGTAAAGGCCACGGTGGGTGATTATTCTGTAAATATAGAAATTACCGATCCTGATACTGAAAATAATAACGGAATATTTGTCATTTATTTAAGACGTAATTATCCCTGCGCGAATGCACATATTATTTACCCATGGCAAAATAATCTGCCGTTTATCATCAGTGATCAGAACAGAAGAAGATCAGATACAGGAAGGAGGCCCACGGGGTTGCAGGTAGCCGGTGAATAAGCGAACCGGCAGGGCACAGTGCCGCCTGACAGGGGGTGCCCTGCGTATCAGTAAACTGAACCAGCACAGGAATACCATCATTGCCAGCAATACCGGCATATGCAGCAGCATCACGCAGTAACCACAGGCAATATCATCCATGCCTGACATCGGGTCAACAGACGGAACAGAGTGGGTAGTGCTGTGCTTTTCCATTGTCATATGCGCGGGCATCGACATGCCGGGCATGGCCATCTCAGAAGATGCAGAGATACCGGCCGGGGATTGCGGGGATGAATCTTGTAATGAACGGGATATTTCCGGGGCGATAAACAACATCAGTATTGCCAGGATGGCAATAACTGCTGGAAGTTTAGCGTGTGATAACCGGATAAGAAATGACAAATGAAAATTCCACATCGTTCCCGTTAATAATGGCGTTAGTGTAATCTTTTTTTTGCCCGGTTGTTAAGTGTGTTGTTATTTTATTTAAAATTAATTTCGCCATTGCTTTACCGGATTGTGGCTAATGGTCATGGCTGACCGTAGAGAAATGACGTAATTAGCGGAACAGATCAGAAAAACAGCGGGTGCAGGCACCCGCCGGAAAATACATTAGAAATCGTATTGCAGAGTTACGCGGTTCTGCCAGAAATCTTTTTTGTACAGCGGAGAGGTCTGCACCCCAAGGAAGTCGTTCAGGCTCAGCCCTTTCAGCACGCCATCAAAGTTCCAGACGCCATAGACCAGATATTCTGACTGACGCAGGCTACCGGAAGCAGCCGGAGGAGTCAGATCCATCCAGGTATAACGGGTACCGACGGTCAGATTCTGGTTGTAGTTATAGTTCAGGCTGGTTGACCATGCGTTGCCATTTCCCAAATCCTGAGTACTGGTGAAGAACGGTTGTGCAAAGTAAGGGCCGGATGACGCGTTGTGTGCGTACGGAGTGACCAGCGCGTACTGATAACTGTTGGCGTTATTCGCCAGGTAGTCATAACCGAGTTTCCAGTTCAGTTGCGGTGTCAGATTCAGAGATAACTGCCAGCCGATGCTTTGGCTGTTGACCGGTCCGGCCAGATCTTTGCCGTTACCCGTACCACGAATATACTGCACCCCAAAATCAGGGGTCATGGCGACGTTATTCCAGCTGGCGTGACCTTCGGTATAGAAAATATTGGTGTAGTCACGATAGCTTTCGTACCAGGCTGCCCCATTCAGATGAGTGCTGCCGACATCCAGGTGATGTCCGGCGCCCAGTGACCACATGCCCGGGGTTTTATCGGTAGTGTCATAGGCGGTATAGCGGCCCTGAGTATCGCTGCCCCACGGCTTGTAGCGGAAAACTTTAGTTGCGCGCAGGAAATCTTCACCCTGGCCATACTGCATATCCACGGCCTGGTAAATAATAGGAGTAATACGCCAGTCATAGCTGCCAAGGAAAGGTAAATCCAGCTGTTGGTTACCGCCAGTAATGCGGAAATCATCACCTTTCCACTGTAACCAGGCCTCACCGATATTCGTCTGGTTATCACCCAGCTCGCTCACGGTTTGTTCAGCACTGCCGTGATCAATGCCACGGACAAACAAACCACTGACGCCCAGGTTAAAGCCGTCATAAGGCGCAGTTTCATATTTCAGGAACCCCCCGTAGCTGACGGTATCCTGGTTGTACTTAGAGACAAAATAGGCATTATGCGTGGAATAGTAGAGCGAACGGATACTACCGCTGACTTTACCTTTGGTGAAAATTTCACTGAAATCGTTAGCAGTCTGTGTGTTGCCATCATCGGCGACGGCCTGAGCCATCACTGGTAACAGGCAGGCAGCCAGTAATCCACCACCAATCGCCTTTTGCCAGCCGGCACGGCGTAGTACATTGCTATCATTAGTTATTTTTTTCATTCGTCGTTCCCGTTTTTTGCCACATTACTTTTATGCAGGAGCAGTCAATGCTGCTCTGCTGTTTTATTTTGTTATGCCATAACCAGTTGCTTTGCCGCCTGACGATGACGGGCAATCAGCGCTTCGGTATCCAGCCCGACAATACTGCCGTCGGTGACCCGCCATTTGCCGCCAATCATCACACGATCAGCCTGTTCCGCCCCGCACAGCAGCAAGGCTGCCAGAGGGTCGTGACTGCCGCTGAATCGCAAATCATCCAGCCGGTACAGGGATATATCGGCCTGTTTACCCACCGCCAACAGTCCTATATCGCTGCGTCCCAGTGCTTTTGCTCCCCCCAGGGTCGCCCAGCGCAGGATCAGCTCCGGGGTAATGTCCCTGGCACCGTAACGTAAACGCTGCAGGTACAGCGTCTGCCGGGCTTCATACATCATGTTGGAAGCATCGTTTGAGGCAGAGCCATCAACGCCCAGGCTGATTATTGCGCCAGCCTGTTCCAGTTCCAGCGTTCTGCAGATCCCTGAGGCGAGACGCATATTAGAGACCGGACAATGGCATATCGCGCAGCCGGCTGCTCCCAGACGTTCAATTTCCTGCTGATTAAAGTGAATTCCGTGTGCAAGCCAGGTGCGGTGACTTAACCAGCCCACTGAATCCAGATAATCGACGGTACGCAAACCGAAACGTTTCAGACAAAACTCTTCTTCATCAAGCGTTTCGGCCAGATGGGTATGCAAACGGACATCCAGAGCTTCAGCCATTTCTGCGCTGGCGCGCATGATATCAGTGGTAACCGAAAAAGGAGAGCATGGTGCTAAGGCAATCTGAATTTGTGCACCGTCACCACGCTGATGATAACGTTTAATCAGACGCTCGCTGTCAGCCAGAATGTCTTCTGCGGTCTGAACCGTATGCTCAGGAGGCAGGCCGCCGGAGGCCTGACCAAGACTCATTGAGCCCCGGGTCAGCATCGCCCGCATGCCCATCCGACTGACCACCTCAGCTTCAATATCAATGGCATCTTCCATCCCCTGAGGGAACAGATAATGGTGATCGCTGGTGGTGGTACAGCCCGAAAGTAATAGTTCCGCCATAGCCACTTCGGTTGCGAGGGCCAGTGCCTCTGGCGTCAGTTTTGCCCATACCGGGTATAACTGTTGTAACCAGGGAAACAGCGGCTCACTCACTACCGGGCCCCAGGCCCGCGTCAGAGTCTGATAAAAATGATGGTGAGTATTTACTAACCCTGGTAGAACCACATGCTCACGCGCATCAAATACTTCGTCACAGGGCTGTGAGGGCTGCTGTCCCGTAGCCAGTACTTCGCTAATGGTATTGCCGGTGATGACCAGGCCGCCGCCGGCCTGTTGGTCGGTGGCAGTAAAACAGGCCAGTGGCTGTTTAATCCAAATCCTGCGCCCGGAAGTTCCGGAAACCGGGTGCTGTTCAGACATGAGTTTCTCCCGAAATTGAAGTGTTGCTATCATTCTGAATGTGAGTATTTACTTCGGCTTTATGCTTTGAGCGGGGAAGCACCAGGTTCAGCAGAATTGCCAGAATACCACCGCTGGTGACCGCGCTCTGGAGCAGGGTGCGTGCAAAGGCTGGCAGTTCTTTAATCACATCCGGTTGAGCTTCAATACCCAGACCAACACCAAATGAGATGGCAATAATCAGCATGCCCCGGTTGTCTATAGTTTCGCGGGTCATAATACGAATGCCTGCCGCGACAACATTACCGAACATGACCAGTGTGGCACCACCGAGAACCGGAGGCGGCAGTTGTTCCAGTACATGGCTAAACATCGGGAACAGGCCGAGCAGCACAAAGATGCCGCCAATCCAGAAGCCCGCATAGCGGCTGGCCACCTGGGTCATCTGAATCACGCCATTATTCTGTGCAAACGTGGTATTCGGGAAAGAGGAAAAAGCAGCGGCCAGAATGCAGCTGACACCGTCACCGAGAATCCCGCCTTTGATACGTTTTTCAAATTCAGGACCTTCAACCGGTTGTTTTGACAGCATACAGTTGGCTGTCAGGTCACCTACGGCTTCGATAATCGAAATCAGTGATACCAGAGCAATTGGGATAAACACGCTCAGGTTAAACGCTACACCAAAGCGGAATGGAACCGGCACTGTCAGTAGTTCTCCACCAGAAGTAAACTGTGGATGGAAAGAACCTGTCAGCCAGGCGGCCACACTACCAACCACAATGCCGGTAACAATCCCGGACAGTCGTAGCCACGGTGAGCGACTGCAATTCATCAGTACAATGACAACCAGAGTCAGTGCGCCCAGACCCAGATTATGCGGAGAACCGAAATCTGCTGCCCCGAAACCGCCGCCCCAGTCACTGATGCTGACTTTAATCAGGCTAATACCGATCAGTACAATCACACTACCGGTCACCAGCGGGGTCAGCAGTCGTGAAAAGGTATGAATAAAGCGGCTAACGATCAGTGGAATAATGGCTGCCACCAGGTTACAACCGAAAATCATGGCCAGAATCTGCTCCGGCGTTCCGCCCTGGCCTTTGATCATCATCCCACCGGAGATAATCACACCCAGAAACGCAAAGCTGGTGCCCTGCAGACAAATCATTCCCGCCCCGATAGAAAAGAAACGCCCGGCCTGCAGAATAGTCCCCAGACCGGATGCAAACAGTGACATGCTGATCAGGTAAGGCATGTAAGCATTCAGCCCCAGAGTTGAACCAATGATCAGTGGCGGGGTGATAATACCGACGATACTGGCCAGCATGTGCTGAATAGCGGTAAAAATCGCAGGGACGGTCGGTATTTTCTCATTCAGGCCATACAACAGCCCAGTATCACGTTGAGTCTTCATCGGGTTGGCTCCGGGGAAACGAAAGTTTCTTACCAAAGCAATAATCAGGCCATATCGCGACATGCACAGGCTCGCCATCGTTAAGAAATTGCTAACTCACGGCGAATTAAAGAAAATTTATCGCAGATGACTTTTATGAAACAACCGGCTCACAATTTATGGATTTGTTGTTTTTTGGTTCATTGGTTTGCAGTGATGCACCAATTTGATGCTTATGCACCGTTGTCTGGCGTGAGGCAATTTCAGAAAATCCGCCGTGTATTGTGGGGAAGGAAACCATTGTCAGGCGGGTAACCTGTTTATAATAATAAGAATAATTATTATCTTTCCGATGTGAGTCTTCATTTTTCTGTGTGGAGGGCATCAGGTGAGGTGAAACTTAAGGTCGCAGATTATCAATGGAATGATTTTAATGTTTCAGACGCAGCAGCCATCATATAGCTGGTAAACATCAGCCTGTGGCCTGCTGCTGAGTGGAATAAACAGCCTGGCAGGCTGTCAGAAAGTGACCGGGGTATTCACCCAGAGCACCTGAGCTTCTTCATCCCCGTGGTTATGATAGCCGTGAGGGATGTGGCTGGGAAAATGGAATGAATCCCCGGCAGACAGCGAATAGCTTTTGTCACCCAGAATCAGTTCAATACTCCCTTTTAATACATAGCCCATCTCTTCACCCTGATGTTCAATCAGCCCGTCACTGCGGGTATCGGGGGCAATAATATGAATATTCCCCTGTAATAACATTCCTTTACGGGAAGGCGTCAGCCGTTCCAGCTCAATACCTCCACCTTTATTGCGTTTAACAAACCGGGTCCGGGAACGTTTTGATGCTGTCTGCACCGGTTCTTCCTGTTCCCAGGTTTCGGCAGTCAGATCTGAAATATTGGTATTGAGGGCGCGTGCCAGGCGGTGAAGCATCGCCAGCGATGGTGAAGCGGCATCGTGTTCGAGTTTGGAAATCAGGCTTTCAGAACAACCAGCCTGTACTGCGACTTGTTTGAGTGTCAGCTCTGCAACCAGCCGGGCATGTTTAAGCCGGCCTCCCAGCCCTGGCAGGCTGGCGGAATTTCCTGAAGGTGCATTCTGCGCGGTTTTTTTTTCAGTATTAGCCATCAGTACTCTCTGGAATGAAAAACGACCTCATCATGAGGCCGTCAGTAATATCAGTCGTTGACCACAAAATGCACATCGACCGGATTTAAGTCATTGATTGGCACAATGTCCTGAGGGCAGGCGGACATCACTACCACACAATCCATCGTGGCACGAATCTGTACATAATCGCCCGGTTTTGATACCGGCGGCAACCAGTCAACAGTGTAATCCGGTTTCACCGGAATGTTCATCCATAAGTTAAACGGCTGTGGAACTTCTCTGGCGCGTAGACCGATAGCATTTAACGCCATCCGCATATTGTCAGCACAGCTGTCGTGGTAGCCTTCAACACCAAGATTAGTATAACGATACAAATCACAGGCTGCCATCAGGGTATCGTGAATCCCCGGCGAGGTGTCTGCAATCAGTTCACCAATCGGCCGTCGCTGGTTGGTGACCAGTAAATCGCCTGGCTTAGGAATGATTTTATCGATAAAGGCACGGGCATGCTCCATTGACAGGAACTCGCTCATATCTTCTGCATTAAACATCCACGTGTCACAGACCTGCGTCCCGTGGGTATTGGTGATAGTGATCACCTGGCCTTTTTTCAGTTTCACAGCCCGTCCACAACGCGCAGGAACGGTATAGGTTTTGCCGGTTTCCGGGGTGCCATCAGCCGAAATAGGTTGTTCAAGCGTTGCGTTATGGCCTAATGAGGTGCCGTTATCTTTATGGCAGCAGGCAGGGTAAGTGTTCTCGTTCATAAACTCTCCGGTGATTCAGATTGATTAGCAAGTTCGGCCAGACACCAGGCAAGGATCCGGGTGCCAGCGGTAAGATCCGCAGGTTCAGTAAATTCTGCGGGGTTATGGCTGATACCGTCCCGGCTCGGAACAAAGATCATTCCGGTCGGGCAATGGGCGGCCAGGTACATCGCATCGTGGAATGCGCCTGATCGCAGGGTAATAAACGGTTGGTTCAGTGCCTGACAGGCGGCGGTGACGGTACCGACAATCGTGTCAGGGAACTGCACGGGTGGGTGGATAAAACCGGCAGTGGCCTGGCAATATTCAGGTAAGCACTCTGTCAGTTGCTGATCGAAAGCTTCCAGTACCGCCGGGTCTGCATGCCGGAAATCCACACTAAACGTCACTCTGGAAGGAATGGTATTGATAGCATTTGGTTCTACCTGCCAGCGGCCAAAGGTAATGCGCAGCTCACTCCCCGCCAGAGTATCCCCTAACCGGCGAAGCTGCTCTGTGGCAGCAATCGCCAGTGACATAGCATCACGCCGCATATGCATCGGAGTGGTGCCTGCATGTGCAGCGCTTCCCTCACAAACCACCTGATACCAGCGAACCCCCTGAATGCCAGTGACAGCCCCGAGAGTTATCCCAGCATTTTCCAGTACCGGGCCTTGTTCGATATGCAGTTCAAGGAATGCGGACATCGGGATTGCTGCACGGTGTGGCAGATCAGGGAACGCCTGATGATGATCAGTTAATGCTTGCTGCAAAGTCACCTGATCCGCATCGGTAGCCTGCAGATAGAGTGGCAGGCGTTCAGGATGGACAAATGCGCTGGAACCCATCGCGCCTGGCGAGAAACGGCTGCCTTCTTCATTCATCCAGATGGCGACTTCTATCGGACGTAAGGTAGAAATACCGGCATCATTCAATGCGGCAAGGCATTCGAATCCGGCCATGACTCCCAGGCAGCCATCATATTTTCCGCCGCACGGCTGAGTGTCGATATGGCTGCCGGTGACGACCGGCGGCAGGTCTGAGGTTCCGGCACGACGGAAAAACAGATTGGCGCAGTCATCGGTAAACACGCTACAACCCAGCGACACGGCCCGTTCAACCAGCCATTGTCTGGCCTGCAGATCCTGCTCTGACAGTGCCTGACGGTTGACCCCGCCATCTCCGGTGGAACCGAAGCTGGCCAGATATTCCAGCGAATCAGTCAGGCGCTGTTGGCTGACGGCCATTGCCAGTTTCCCGGCACAGGAATCACTCATGACACACGTTCCTTGTTATCAGAAAAATTAAGACTGCGGTTAAACCAGGGGCGCAGGAAAGTTTGTAAGCGTTCTGTCTCCGGGGTATGAAACAGTTTTTGTGGCGGGCCGGTTTCGATAATTTTCCCGGCTTCCATAAACACCACCTGACTGGAAATTTTGGCAGCAAAGCTCATCTCATGGGTGACCATCACCATGGTCATGCCGGCGCTGGCCAGTGATGAAATGACCTGCAGTACCTCTTCAACCAGCTCAGGGTCGAGTGCAGAGGTCGGTTCATCCAGCAACATCAGTTGTGGTTCGACAGCCAGTGCCCGCGCAATACCCACCCGCTGCTGTTGTCCGCCAGATAAGCGTGCCGGAAAAGCAGACATTTTCTGCCGCATTCCGACTCTGTCGAGTGCAGCAATCGCCTGATTCTGAGCCTGGTGTTTCGCGATATTTTTTCCCAGAACCAGCGGCGCCATGACATTTTCCAGCACAGTCATATGTGGCCACAGATTGAACTGCTGAAAGACCATCGATAACGGGCGACGCACTTCAGCAATGGCGGCCGGGCTGTCCTGAAATCTGGCACCGCGCTGACTGCCACTGTAACCGAGCAACTGACCGGCAATAATGACTTCACCTTCATCGTAGGTTTCAAGAAAGTTCATACACCGCAGAGCGGTGGTTTTTCCTGACCCGGATGGGCCGATCAGCGAAACAATTTCACCAGGCATCACCTGCAAACTGATATCACTGAGCACACGATGTGAGCCGTAAGATTTACCCACGGAGCGTAGCTCCAGAAGCGGAAGGGTTGTCATACGATCATCCTTTGAGATAACGGTTGGTTCGCTGTGCGGCGAAACGAAAAATAACGGTGACACTCTGCGTCAGGAACCAATAGCTCAGCACCAGCAAGGTATATGGCACCACATAGGAAAAGGTGTCACTGACAATCTGGCCTGCGGTCATGGTCAGTTCAGGCACAGTAATAATGGAGGCGACGGCACTCTCTTTAATGGTCAGAATGACCTGGTTACCGAGCAATGGCAGACAGAAGCTGAATGCCTGCGGTGCCTGAATATGCCAGAAAATACGCCGGCCAGGGATTCCGTGGACACGGGCTGCCTCAATATGACCCGCCGGGACAGTATTCCATGCGGTACGAAACAATTCGGCAAAATACGCAGCACTGTATAAAGCCAGAGACAATATTGTGGCCTGTACTGCACTGAGAGTGATTCCAATGACTGCCAGGCCAAAATAGGCAACAAACAGCTGTGCCAGATAGGGTGTTCCGCGAATAATCCAGATGTAAAAGCGGTAAGGCAGCACGAAAACCGGCAGGGTGAGCCGCAGAGCATTCAGCCCGAATCCCAGTAATCCGCCCAGTAAGGCTGCAGCCAGGCTTACTTGTAAGGTCACCAGTAAAGCGTGAACAAATAGCGGGAAATCGGTGAGGTAGGCATTCACTGATAGCGCTCCTTCCAACGTTTTTCCAGCAGCGAGGCGGCCATCGACAGTAAACTGGTCAGCAGCAGATAGAACACTGCAGTGACCAGATAAACTTCCAGTGGCCGGTAAGTCTGAGAAACCAACTGCTGCCCCACACGCATCAGGTCTGTCACCGAAACTACAGAAACGACGGCCGAGACTTTAATGACATCGATTAACTCCGACACCAGTGCGCTGAGGGTTAAACGTAAAACCTGAGGTAGCTGAATGCTGCACAATGTTCTGAAACGGCTGATCCCAAAAATGGCGGCAGCTTCAAGCTGCCCCCCGGGTATGGCATCGAATCCACTGCGCAGAATCTGTGACTGATAAGCTGAAGTATTCATTGCCAGCACAATAATGGCGGCCATAGTGCCGGGAATATCCAGCCCCAGAGCGGTAGGCAGATAAAAGCACAACAGCAATTGTGCCAGTAATGGCGTGCCCCGAAAGAAACTGCAATAAACGCCACAGAAGGCTTGCAGGCTTTTATGCCGTGACTGGCTCAGCTGGCAGAGCAACACTGCCAGAACAAAGCCAATTGCCATCCCTGCCACACACAGTGTAAGTGTCACCATTGCTCCGTGACGCAACTGTGGGATATACATCACCAGCCGTTGAATAAAATCAGTCATCAGTGCCTGCCTTAGATCTTAGGTACCGGCATCGGGCCTTGTGGCAGCTGTGTGGTAAAGCCAAACCATTTCTGCTGCAGGCGCGTCAGGGTGCCGTCTTTTTCAGCCCGGGCGATGCCATCGCTAAAGAAGGTCACCAGAGACTGGCTGTCAGCATCTTTACGTCCAACCCAGCCAAAATAGGTTTTCGGACCCAGCATTTCAGGCAGGGTGGCGAACACACCTGGCCGCGCTTTGATTAACGGGCCAAGATTGGCCAGTGACTGGGCTACACCGTCCAGACGATGTGTGGCAAGGTCAGCATAGGCTTCGTCAAAACTGACATACTGACGTATTTCTTTAATGCCAGGTTTGCCTTCGCTTTTCAGATGCTGGTTGTAATCCTGCAGAATCTGTAACTGACCGGAACCCGCCTGTGAACCCACGACTTTGCCGCTCAGATCTTCCGGGGATTTAATCGAGTTATCATCATTACGTTTAAGCAATGCCACCGTGGATTCGGCAATTGCAGAAGAAAAAGCAAAATTATCCATCCGTTGCTTATTAACGGTCACCGCGGTAACGACAAAATCGAATTTTTTCGCATCCAGACCCGGCAGGATACTCTGGAAAGGCAGATCCAACTGTTTCACTTTGACACCAGGCAGTTGTTTCAGGATGTAGTTCATCAGATCGACATCGAAGCCCACGATCTTTCCGTCTACTACAGATTCAAATGGTGCATAGCGCGCCTCAGTGGCGATAGTGATTTGTTTATTCTGTTTAATTCTTGCCAGTAAATCTTCGGCATGTGCTGCGGCAGATGCCGCCAACAGGGCACATGAAACAACAGCGGCAGTAGTCAGTCTCAGTCGTGGAAATCGCATGTTCAACTCTCCGTGGGGCTCTGTCCAGTTATTGATTTAAATTCAAGTTACTTGAATGAAATTAAATAAGCATGAATCATGCCAGGATCGTTATGAATTTTTGTTGTTAAAAATCATGAAGTTGATTTTTTCGATCATTAGAAAGGGCAACAGAGTGCACAGTCAGAGCGCAACTTACAGGGAAGTGCATCAGCAGAGAGCAACGATGAGGGTGTGTAATGATTCGTGGGAAAAACGATGGAAAAACAAAAATCCCCCTCCGTGGAGGGGGAACAGCATCAGAAATTAATGACAGTACGGATAGACTTGCCTTCGTGCATCAGATCAAAGGCATCATTGATCTTGTCCAGGGTCATGGTGTGGGTCACAAACGGAGCCAGTTCAATTTTACCGTTCATTGAATCTTCAACCATACCAGGCAGTTGCGAACGGCCTTTGACGCCGCCGAACGCCGTGCCTTTCCAGACACGCCCAGTCACCAGCTGGAACGGACGGGTAGAAATTTCCTGACCGGCACCGGCCACACCGATGATCACTGATTGTCCCCAGCCACGGTGAGCACTCTCCAGCGCAGCGCGCATGACATTAACATTACCAATACATTCAAAGGTATGGTCAACACCCCATTTAGTCATTTCGATAATCACCTGCTGAACCGGCTTATCGTAGTCATTAGGGTTGATAAAGTCGGTGGCACCGAACTGTTTCGCCAGGGCAAATTTATCAGGGTTAGTATCGATGGCGAAAATACGGCCAGCTTTTGCCTGACGAGCGCCCTGAACAGCGGCCAGACCAATTCCGCCAAGCCCAAAAATAGCCACTGAATCGCCTTCCTGAACTTTGGCAGTGTTATGAACCGCACCGATACCCGTAGTCACGCCACAACCCAGCAGGCAGACATGTTCGTGGTTGGCTTCAGGGTTAATTTTTGCCAGTGATACTTCTGCAACCACAGTGTATTCACTGAACGTTGAACAGCCCATATAGTGGTACAGCGGTTGACCGTTATAAGAAAAACGTGAGGTACCGTCTGGCATCACCCCTTTCCCCTGAGTTTCACGCACCGCGACACAGAGGTTGGTTTTACCTGATTTACAGAAATCGCATTCACCACATTCAGCGGTATATAACGGGATAACATGGTCGCCAACACTGACGCTGGTAACACCTTCTCCCAGCTCTACAACCACACCGGCACCTTCATGTCCCAGCACTACCGGGAACAATCCTTCCGGGTCACTGCCGGACAGGGTGAACGCATCGGTATGACAAACACCACTGTGGGTAATTTTGATCAGCACTTCGCCTTTTTTGGGCGGAGCAACATCAATTTCGACGATTTCCAGCGGTTTTCCGGGGCCGAAAGCGACCGCAGCACGTGATTTCATAGTGTGTATCCTTTATTCATGGGAAAGGGGCGCTATTTCAGATAAGCGCGAACCAGATCAATAGTATCGTTTACCGAGGTATTCAGCTGTCGGCTGTCTGTATCAGAACCGTCAAATGTTTCTCTGATATGACTCTCCAGCACTTCAGCCATCAGGCCATTAACTGCACCGCGCACCGCAGCAATCTGCTGCAATATTGCCCGGCATTCTGCACCCTCATCCAGCGCACGTTCCAGGGCATCAATTTGCCCGCGGATGCGCCTTGCACGGGTCAGGGTCTTCTTTTTTGCTTCAGGAGTTGACGGCATAGGTCGTTTTCTCAGTCGGGTGACGCAATCAATATACTATATGGGAGTATAGTATATGAAGTGTTTTTATTGTTATTAACCGGCAAGTCGTCATCTCTGATGGTTGCTTTAGCCCAATTTTTCCTGTGAATCCATAACTCTATGCTATGTGATTTAGATCACATTTTTAATTTCTGTGAATTGCCACCCCGGGGCGGCTAAACAATACTCAGGCCAGAAAACTGATCTTATTGCGGCGTGTTACTGCATTCGCAGGCAAGACCAAAATAGAGTTGTTTCCCGTATTGGGGAGCATCACTATTTTGGTCTTTTTTTTTGCTTAAATGTGAGAAAAATCATGAATAACAATGAATTGTCGGAAGAGATCATCAGAGAGATTGGCGGAGCGGCAAATATTCGTACACTGACCCATTGTGCCACCCGACTGCGGATGGAGTTTAATCAGCGCCACCGGGTTAACCAGACCGCCATCGAACAGCTACCCGGTGTGATCAGTGTTGTCGACAGAGGGGGGCAGTTTCAGATTGTAATTGGTAATGACGTTCAAAGGGTATTCTCAGCCATTCAGAAAAAGCGTAATGCCAGCCAGTCAGATACCACGCCGGATACAGATGAGGTTGCGGATAGCCCACATCAGAATATCATGAGCCGGATCATCAGCGTGATCTCTACCACGTTTACCCCGGTCATCCCGGCTATCACCGGGGCTGGGATGATAAAAGCATTACTGGCCATTCTGACACTCACGGGAGTCTTGTCTCCTGACAGCAGTAGCTACCAGATACTTAACATTATTGCGGATGCTGCTTTCTTCTTTTTACCGGTGTTACTGGCCTACGGTGCATCCGTCAAATTTGAATGTAGCCCGATTCTGGCAATGACCGTGGCCGGGGTATTGTTACATCCCGGCATCGCACAGATGATGGCAGCGGGCAAACCCGTGGACTTCCTGGGGATCAAAGTCCTGCTGGCTGATTATTCCGGGTCAGTTTTGCCTATTATTCTGACTGTCTGGTTAATGTCATGGATAGAGCGCTTCGCTGAAAAATATTCTCCTGCGATCATTAAGTTTTTCGTCAAGCCCATGATTGTGCTGTTGGTTTCTGCGCCGCTGGCTTTGGTGGTAGTCGGCCCGTTAGGCATTTTTCTGAATGATATTGTCGCGTCAGGCGCAGCGATCATTGACCAGCATGCCCGCTGGTTAATTCCGATGCTGATGGGGGGATTACAACCATTCCTGGTCATTACCGGAACAGCATGGGCAATGACGCCAATAGCGACTGGTCAGTTGAGTAAAAACGGCTTTGAGATGATTAATGGCCCGGGAATGCTGGCGTCAAATATCGCACAGGGTGCAGCCACGCTGTGTGTGGCACTGAAAACTAAAAACAGTGGCTTACGCCAACTGGCTTCTTCTGCCGGATTTACTGCTCTGATGGGGATTACTGAACCTTCGCTATACGGGGTCACACTTCGACTAAAAAGGCCACTGATTGCCGCGATGATTGGTGGAGGTTGCGCAGGGATTTATGCCGGCCTGAGCGGGTTGGTTCGATATGCGTTCGTTTCCCCGGGACTGGCAGCATTACCGGCGTTTATCGGTGCTAATCCGATGAACATCGTCCATGCACTCATTACCTGTCTGATTGCGCTGGTGGTGACTTTTGTCCTGACCTGGGTATTGGGTTTCGAAGACAGCGCCTTGTCAGTGCCTGGTACGACCTCTACCGCTGAGCCCTTGACACCGGAAAGGGCAGGGGATGATGAACTGCGTATTTTCAGCCCACTTCAGGGAGAAGTAAAACCGTTGTCGGCGGTGAATGATGATGTGTTTTCCGGAGGACTTTTGGGTAATGGCGTCGCTATTGAACCGCAGGAGGGGGTACTCCGTGCGCCTTTCAGCGGAAAAATCCAGATGTTTTTACCTTCACGGCATGCCGTGGGTATCCTGCATGAAAGCGGTCTTGAACTGCTGATTCATATCGGTATTGATACCGTGAATCTGCAGGGACAATATTTTGATTCTGACTTGCAGCCGGGAGATGTTGTCAGCCGGGGGGATGTGTTGGTCCGGTTTGATAGCGATGCTATCCGTGCTGCCGGATATGACTTAATCACCCCGGTCGTCGTGGTGAACAGTGATGACTATCCACTGCAGGATTGTCATGAAACGGGAATCGTAGGATTTGGAGAAGTGTTGATGACTCTGAATGCCGGAGGAAAAAATCATGCAATATCATAAAACGACAGAGTTTCCGGACGATTTTCTGTGGGGAGCATCAACAGCCGCTTATCAGGTCGAAGGTAACGGTGGAGGAAAGGGGCCGTCGGTTGTGGACAGGTTACTTCACCCGCCCGGTACCGCCGATTTTTCAGTGGCCAGTGATCACTATCATCACATGGAAGAGGACGTTGCGTTATTTGCCGAACTCGGCCTTAAAGCCTATCGTTTCTCGATTGCCTGGTCGCGTGTTCTGCCCACAGGCAGGGATGTGCTGAATCCAGAAGGCATTGCCTTCTACCATCGGTTAATTGATGCATTACTGGAAGCCGGTATTACGCCCATAGTCACTATGTATCACTTTGATTTGCCACAGGCTCTGGAAGAAGATGGTGGCTGGCTTAACCGGTCAACTATCGACGCATTTGTCGACTACGCCGGGATATTGTTTGGTGAATACGGGCATAAGGTGAAGTACTGGCTAACCATCAATGAGCAGAATACGATGATTCTGCATCCCGGAGCTATCGGATTGCCGCCAGGTAAATCATTGCCGGATAAAAAAACACTCTATCAGCAAAGCCATCATATGCTGGTGGCTCAGGCCCGGGTTTTCGCGCTATGTCACCAGTTGTGCCCGCAATCCGGTATCGGGCCAGCAATTAATACCACCTCGATGTACCAGGAAAGTTGTCGTCCTGAAGATGCCATAGCGGCTCATAACTGGGAAACATTGCGTTGCTGGAGCTTCCTTGATGTAGCGGTACTCGGGCGTTATAACGCGCTTGCCTGGTCTTATCTTGAAGACAGAAACATTGCACCGACGATGTTACCAGAGGATCTACAGATTTTAGCGGCGGCAAAACCCAATTTTGTGGCGATTAACTATTACTCGACCGCCACTATTGCAGCCAGTCAGGGAGACAATAGTGATATTTCAGCCAGGGCCGGGGATCAGCAGATTATGCTGGGAGAACCCGGCGTTTATCGTGCCGCAGAAAATCCGTTTGTCGGCAAAACGCCCTATGGTTGGGTGATTGATCCTGTGGGGTTACGTCTGACCTTACGAAAAGTCTACGAACGTTACGGCCTGCCTGTGATTATCACCGAAAACGGTATTGGTGCCAGAGATGTGCTGGAGGATGGAGACTGTATTAATGACGATTACCGTATCGATTTTTATCGCCAGCATATTGAACAGATGAAACTGGCCATCGCGGATGGTGTAAAGCTATTTGGCTACTGTCCATGGGCCGCTGTCGATGTGGTCAGCACCCATCAGGGTTATGCCAAACGCTACGGATTTATCTATGTCGACAGGGGGGAACAGGAACTTCGATCTTTGCGCCGTATTCGTAAGCGCAGTTTTACATGGTATCGTGACGTTATCGCAAGAAATGGCTGTATGCCCCCGGAATAAGCTGATGCTATGAAAGTTGAAAAAGTACTGAATAATAGTCTTATTCTGACCAGGGATAGCGACAACCGTGAACTGATCGTGATGGGTAAAGGGCTTGGGTTTAACAGTCGGCCTGGCGATGATATCACCGAAGACAAAGTTGAAAAGCGGTTTGTGGTACAGGAAAATGTCCGGGGGAAGGATTATCTGCAAATGGTCGCCGGTTTGTCGGAGGATATTCTGCAAATGGCGGGACATATATTGTCAGTGGCCGACCAGCAACTGGAAAATAAGGTTCGCGGTCAGATATTATTTACCCTGGCGGATCATCTGGCTTTTGCGGTTGAGCGTCACCGACAGGGCATTGTGATTCAGAACCGGTTATTACATGAAGTTCAGCGTTTTTATCCGGCGCAATACCAGGCGGCGCGACAGGCACTGGATACCATTAACCTGCAGTACGGGTTAAGTCTGCCGGATGAGGAAGCCGGTAATATCGCTTTCCATCTGGTTAACGGGCAAAGTGACGGCGATGATGTGGGTAAGGCAATGCAGTCCGTTAAAATGCTGAAAGATATTCTCACCGTTGTTCAGTATCATTTTCAGATTACCCCTGCTTATGAATCATTAAATTATTCACGATTTCTGACTCATATCCGCTTTTTTATACAGCGTCTTCAAGGAGAGCAATCCCGTTCTCTGAATAAAAATCCATTAACCTCACAACTGGCCTGTCAGTATCCTGAGTCATTCCGGTGTACCTTGTTAATCTGTGAATATGTGAAAAATCAGGTGCAGACTGAATTATCTGAAGATGAACAACTCTGGTTAATGGTGCATTTAGTCCGGCTTTCCGGAGAAGACAGACAGGGGGGGACCTCAGGTAGCGACTAAGCAAAAGTCATGCAAAGCAGGCGACAGTTTAAGCACTGACCTGATCTCGCAAGGGGGGGGGTAACTGTGTACATCAGTCTTCTTAACCGGCTCTCTGCTTCGTTCATCGTTTAGCTGACACCGTAATGTGTTTCACTTTGCCAATCCCTACGGTGTTTTTCCTGTGTCCGACAATGATCATATATAAAAATTTCGCCGGGAATAGTTCTTTATTTCCTCCTGAAATTAACAATTTATTTTAAATAAGTACAAAATAAATACACATTTAATGGTTCGCTTAATAAAGGGGTTTGGGTAAATAAATCAGCAATGATTAAATATTTTTCTAAAGCTAAAAAAAACATATCAATAGATAAATTGGTTGTTTAGCAGCAGATTGCGGCTGACTTTTAATACTGATATTTTTAAAAAAGAAAATTAATAATGAAATAATTAATGGTACGGTTATGTCTTTAGTCAGCAAAAAAAAACAGTTAGGTTTTCTTACCCGTCTGCTGGATGATACTTCGGCGCAGCAACGTTACCAGATTGCATTAGAACAAATAATCCTCGCAGAAAAGCTGGGATATGATAATGCCTGGATAGCACAACACCATTTTGACCGTGAAGAAGGCGGCTTACCGTCACCCTTTGTGCTGCTGTCAGCCGCAGGCCAGGTTACTCAAAAAATCACTCTCGGTACCGCAGTTATTACCCTGTCATTTGAAAACCCGCTGCGGGTGATTGAAGACGCCACCGTACTGAATTTACTGCATAACCAGCGTCTGGAGTTGGGGCTGGGCAGTGGAGCGACCGATGCCACGTTTAACGGTTTCGGTCTGCAGGCAACGAATCGCCGCAAAATCTTTGGTGATAACTTTTCCCGGTTTCAGGAAATACTCAGCAATAAACAACAACTCTATCCGGCACCGGAAAATCTGCAGCCGAAAACCTGGCTGGCCACGTTTTCTGAACAGGGGGCGGCTCAGGCTGGCGCCGCTGGCTATGGCCTGATGCTATCCCGCACCCAGCCACGGGTCGCCGGAGGAGAGCCGTCATTGCTGGCTATTCAGCACCGGATTATTGACAGTTACCTGGCGGCATTACCGGCAGGAACGGAACCGCGAATTATGGTGTCTCGTACTGTACTGGTGGTCGATGAGCACAGTGAAGGCCAGCAATGGCTGGATGGATTTATCAAAAGATTCGACGAGAAATATGCCGATCCGGCGAGTCAGGATTACTGTGCGCTGAATGAATTTGCCACTATCAAAGATGCTTATTATGGCACTCCGGAACAGGTGGGGCGTTTGTTGGCTGAGGACAGTGTGTTGGAGCGTGCGACTCATATTGCTTTCCAGTCGCATACTATTGAGCCTGATTACCGGCTCAGCAATCGTTCACTGGAACTGCTGATTGATGTGGTAGCCAAAGACCTGGGCTGGAGAGGCAAATAATGTCGCAGGAAACGATTTTTTCTGCCAGTAATCTCTCGAAGAAAATAGGCAATGCAGAGATTCTTAGCCAGGTATCGCTGGAAGCAAAACGTGGTGAAATTATTACACTTATAGCCCCAAGTGGGTCAGGGAAAACCACTCTGCTGAGAACTCTGAATTTATTAGCTCCGGCTGATAGCGGTACTCTGAATATTTCAGGGACTGTTATTGAATTTGGCCAGTATAATAAAAAACAGGAAGGCGATATCAGGAAAAAGACCGGTATGGTTTTCCAGAACTATAATCTGTTTAATAACCTGACGGCTTTGCAGAACATTACTGAAGGCATTATCTACGGTAAGAAAATAGCTGCAGCACAGGCGAAAGAAATTGCAGTTAAGTATTTAACTGAAGTCGGGCTGGCGGATAAAGCCGGTGAATATCCGCGCAATTTATCCGGTGGCCAGAAGCAGCGGGTGGGTATTGCCAGAGCACTGGCTATGCAGCCAGAAATATTGCTGCTTGATGAACCCACATCGGCGCTGGACCCTGAAAATATTGGCGGTGTTTTGCAGCTTATCCGTAAGATTGCTGCCGCGGGTCAGACCATGATCATCTCCACCCATGAATTCTCTTTTGCCGAAAAAATCTCCGGTAAAGTGGTATTTATGGAAGGCGGTAAAATCATTGAATCTGACACGCCTCAGGTGATTTTCCATGCGGCTAACAATGAACGTACCCGCAATTTCGTTGATAAAGTAACGCATTACTAATATGAAAAGCTTCAGCGACGTTTTTATTAAATTATTGCTCGGCTTAGGGACCACACTGGAAATTATCCTGTTTTCGGTGCTGATTGGCGCTGCTCTCGGACTGGTGTTACTGGCACTGAGAGCGGGCGGTGTGGCGGGCAGAACTCTGTATGGTCTGTATACCGGAGTAATGCGAGCTTCACCTATTCCGATAGTGATCCTGCTGTTTTATTTTGGTGGCAAATTTCTGTTGCAGCAAGCCGGAGCCGATATCACTGCTGTACGCGACATCTGGTATGCCATCGGTGCCATTGCGGCGATTGCAGGGGCTTACTTTGCAGAAATTATCCGCTCGGGTATCCAGTCTGTGGATAGTGGGCAGGCAGAAGCAATTACTGCCAGCAATATTCCACCCCTCACGGGATTTCTCAGAATCATTTTACCGCAGGCCTGTGTGATTTCGGCAGGAAGCTTTGCCAATCTTTTAATTACCATCGTTAAAATGACCTCAGTGGTGAATCTGGTGGGGATTAATGATGTGTTCGGACTGGCGAAGCGAATATCTAATGCCAGTTACGGTATGCTGCAAATTCAGTCATTTATTAGCACACTGCTGATTTACTGGTTACTCAGTATGATTATTGCTGGTCTGCTGAAAATTCTGGAACATAAATACCAGATCATTACGGGTAAATAGCATGGATAAGTCATTTTTATTCACCTCCACGCCATTTATCCTTAGCGGATTAGGCGAAACGCTGCAAATTATACTGTGGTCATTATTATTTTCACTGATAGCTGGCGGAGTAGTTTGCCTGATAAGCCTTAAGGTAAAACACAGAGCCTGGCAGAAACTGATTTTCCTGTATCTGTCGCTGACCCGTTCCATCCCGGTGATAGTTCTGATGTATATGGTGTTTTATACCCTGCCTTATCTGCTGGTGGCGGTATTTAACCTGGTGGGGATTCACGGTATATCAGCCTGGAAACTGAAGTTGCCTCAGAATGTTGCGGCAATTGCTTCGCTGGTGTTTGTGTATTCCGGTTATTTTTCAGAGTTCTTTCGTTCTGCCTGGCTCTCAGTTGACAGTGGACAGTCGGAAGCCGCCAGAACCGTTAATCTGCCGCAGTTCAGCAGCTTTCGGCGAATTATTTTCCCGCAGATGATGGCGACCAATAGTCCGGCATTCTGTAACGTTGTGATGGATTTGATTAAAGACTCGGCACTGGCTTCCACTATCGGGGTGATTGATGTGGTTGCTAAATCCAATATTGTTTCAGCCCGGACGTTTAATTATGTCGAATCCTACCTGATTGTTTATATCGTGTTTGTCGGGCTGGGATTGTTATTCGCCAAAGCTATCGATCTTATTATTAAAAAAACACTAATAAAATATTAAAAGGAATACTCATGTCATTTAAAAAATCACTTGCAGGTGCCCTGATAGTTTCCGGGCTGGCATTATCATCGTTTGCGTCTCTGGCTCAGGCCGCCACGCAACAGGTAAATGTCGCTATGGACAGCAATAACTATCCATTTTCTTATGTAGATGAGAATGGAGCTATATCCGGTTATGATGGCGATCTTCTGAAAATTATTCAGAAGAAACTGCCGGAATATAAATTTACTTACAGTACGGTATCTCAGGATGCGATTTTGACCGGGCTGAAAACCGGTGCTTATGATCTTTCATCAAACCATTTTTATCTGAATAAAGATCGTGCGAAAAGTTTTGATTATTCACATGAACCTACCGGTATCAGCGATTTAAGGCTGATTGTCAGAAAAGATGATAACAGCATTAATTCTCTGGATGATATTGCGACTAAGCATAAAAAACTGAACCCGATTAATGTCAATGATGCCCGTTATACCGTCATTGAACAGTATAACCAGACGCATCCGAAAACCCCGATTACTCTCACACCTTCCGGTGAGGAATCAGCATTAGATATGTTCCGTTCGGTAGATTCAGGTGAATATGATGCGGCCATTTATCCTATCGGTGGCTATCTGTCACTGATAAAGAAAGTACCGTTGAATATTAAAGCGTCTGCCAGTGTTGGCCTGTTCCCGACTATTGTCCTGTACAAAAAAGGGGAAGACCCGGTACTGATCAGCAAAATTGATAATATTCTCAAAACGCTGAAACAGGATGGTACGTTGGCGAAGCTGTCTGAAAAGTGGTATCAGGAAAACGTCTATACCCTGCCTGGTGCTGATAAGGTCGTTGTGAAAAACGATCTTTAATCTGACTAAGTAATTACTGAGAACATGCAATCAGGGCACCGTGGGTGCCCTGATTTTCACAATTAACTTTCCTGTTCACTGTGGTTTACTGAGATTTCCAGATCCTGAATCACGGATTCTGTCTCATCCAGCAACTTCCCTTGCTGATTCAGTAATGTATTAATCCGTTCTGCCAGTTCTTTATCTTCATATTCACCGGTATCAAAAGCCAGCCAGTGTGCTGATAAAGTTTCGGTATTTGTCTGTGCATAATGGCGTATTTCTTTTAGCTGTGAAATAACATCACGAAGAAAATCAACTTTAGTTTTTTTGATTTCTGAATCACTCATTACTCACCTCGGTTAATATTATTTTTTCACTATTAATCCTGGCATGATTTATATGTTTATCCTTAAGAAAATTCTAATAGTTATATTTTTTATTTTTTATTTGAAATATAGGCTGATAACTTACTGACTGCTAAGGATTATTTTATGTAAGTGTTGTGGTTATATTTACTTTTTTTCACCAATAATACAGTAATGAAATTTATTTGATGGCAGTAAACTAAGGCTAAATGGCGAACGAAATTGTCAGCCATTTAGCACAGCATTACATTAATAGAAAAGTTTTAGTGCAGCAATTCGCTTCAGTGCTTCATCAAGTATGTTGTCATCGGTAGTCAGACTCAGTCGGATATAGCCTTCTCCTGCAGGGCCAAATGCCTGGCCTGGCGCTACCAGAACCTGAGCTTCGCGCAGCAGATATTCAGCAAATTGTTGGCTCTGGTAACCTGCCGGGACGGGTAACCAAAGAAAGAATGTTCCCTGGTCAGGGGCTACCGGCCAGTGCATATCATTTAGCCTTTGGATAACCTGCTCCCGGCGGCGGTGATAGGCTTCAGCAAACTGGCTGACAGACTCTGCTGGCAGAGATAATGCAGTGACAGCTGCGTCCTGTATTGCTCCGAACACCGTGCTGTAACTCTGCGTGTGTAGCTTTTTAAACGCACCAATCACCGAGGCATTACCGACTGCAAACCCTAACCGCCAGCCTGCCATCAGGAAAGTTTTCGACATGGTATAAATTTCCACTCCCCATTCTGCACCTTCCGGGCGGGACATCAGGCTCAGTGGAGCATGATGGGGCTGGCTTCCCACCGAGGCATAAGCAAAATCATGCAGCAACGGAATATTCTGCGTTCTGACAAAGTCCAGTGCTTCATCAAATAACTGTTCAGTGGCAATGGCTCCGGTCGGGTTGTGCGGGTAATTCAGCATCAGCAAGCCGGCATTCTGTCTGACTTCGGCGGGCACCTGGCTAAAGTCTGGCAGAAACTGTCGTTCAGGCTGTAAAGGAATACCATAAAATCTGGCCTGAGCCTGTGCAGCGGCAGAACGATAGATGGGGTAGCAGGGATCGGTAGATATCAGGTATTCACCAGGGCTCAGAATTGCCCGGGGGATCCCTGAAACTCCGATATGCGCTCCCTGAAAAATAGCAATTTCGCTCTCCGGGTCCGGATGATAGCCGTAGTTTGCCTCGCAATAGCGGGCAATGGCCTGGCGCAACTCCGTTTTTCCCCAGAAAGAAGGGTAATCATGATTATCAGGCCTGGCAGCCGCCAGCTGTAGTGCTGCGACTACTGCAGGGGGCGTCGGCTGGCGCGGACTACCGGATGACAGGTCAATAACGGGACGCTGCAAAGCATCGGTTTGTGCTGCCATTTTCTCCAGCACACTAAAGATATTGTCTTCTAACTGGCTTATCAGTGGTGACGAGCGAAATACCGGCATAGTTTTCTCATTTTCAGTTCGTACAGATAAACTATCTCACAGCTTACTCCTGCCCGGGAATGATATCCGCTAAGCGAACAAGCAATAATTAATATAAAGATAGTGATAAAAGGCAATAACAAATTAACGCTAAACCTTAGCAAATAAAAGCCATAAGCAGAGTCTGGTACTGACCGAAAGTTTCGGGTAGATATGTGATTTATCAATAGTTACCGGAATTTTTGGGAGATCTTTTTCTTATGTATCGTTCACTGACGAACACGCTGATTGTTTCTTTACTGGCTTCCTCGGCTCTTTTCTCCGTGGCCCATGCTGATACAAAGCTAATCAGGGTAGGATTTAACCCGGGGCCTTATAAAGATGAGTTCCGTGACGGAGTGGCCCCTTATTTAATTAAGAAAGGCTATAAAATTGAATATCTGGATTTCAGTGATGGAATTCAGGTGAATGATGCCGTCGCCCGGGGAAAAATTGAAGCTAATATTATGCAGCATCCGGTATATCTGAAATCAGTGAATGACCGGCTGGGTATTGATAATGTCGGGATTGTGCAGGTTCCTACACCTCCTATGGGATTGTATGCCGGTAAACTGAAAACGCTGAATACTCCGGCTCCGGGCACGGTGATTTCAGTGCCTAACCAGGCACCGAATGAATATCGTGCCGCTTTGGTGCTGCAAAGTTTAGGCTGGCTGAAGATAAGTCCGGACAGCGACCCTGCGACTTTTTCGCAGCGTAATATTAGCGAAAACCCTTACAAACTGGTTCTGAAAGAGATGGATAATGCTCAGCAGGTACGGGCATTACCGGATGTCGATTACGGATTGATTCAGGGGAATTTTGCGGTTTCCAGTGGGATTAAACTGGCATCGGCACTGAAACTGGAAACACCTGTCAGCCAGTTTATTAATGTGGTGACCGTCGCCGGTAAAAATAAAGATGCACCGTTCGCCAAAGATATTATCGCCGGATATCATTCAGCCGAATTTAAAACCTACATTCATTCTCACCATCAATATGATGGCTATTTGTTACCTGACTACTTCAAATGAACTCTCCAATAATTAGTTTTAACGCTGTCAGTAAAGTATTTTCCCGTAAAGGCGAAAGTGTTACTGCATTAGATAATATTAATCTGACTATTCAGCAGGGAGAAATTTTTGGGGTCATTGGAGCCAGCGGGGCAGGTAAGAGTACCCTGTTAAGGCTTATCAATAGCCTGGAAACTGCCGACCGTGGTGAAGTCCTGATTAATGGTGTTTCACTGCAGGGCCTTTCCGGGCGGGAACGTAGCCAGGCTAAAAAAGATATCGGTATGATTTTTCAGCATTTTAATTTGCTGAATTCCAGAACCGTATTCCATAACGTGGCTATTCCGCTGATTCTGCAAAGAAGGAGTAAGCAGGAGATCCGTGAACGGGTACGTGAATTGCTGGCGTTTGTTAATCTTAGTGACAAAGCACAGAGTTATCCGGATGAATTGTCCGGGGGGCAAAAACAGCGGGTGGGTATTGCCAGGGCACTGGCTACCAATCCGTCGGTGCTGTTGTGTGATGAAGCGACCTCGGCGCTCGATCCGCATACCACGGTTCAGATTTTATTGTTATTGCAGGAAATTAACCGCCGCTATGGGATCACGATTGTGCTGATCACTCATGAAATGTCGGTGGTACAAAAAATTTGCCATAAAGTCGCGGTGATGTCCGGAGGGCGAATTGTCGAACAGGGAAATGTACTGGATCTGTTCAGCCAGCCACAGCAGGCAGTGACTGCGGGGCTGGTGGAAACGGTTATCCATGACCGGTTGCCGGAACAGACGCTGGCGGCAATTCGTGAGCAGCCAGACGGACGGGCACTGCGGCTGGAATTTGTCGGCCAGACAGCACAGCAACCGATTATAAATCAGCTGATCCGTGACTATCCGGTACAGGTCAATATCCTGTTTGCCAGTATGTCGGAGGTAAGCCAGACCATCCTTGGTTTTATGATTCTGCGGATCAGTGGTCAGGCGGCTGATATTGATTCTGCAGTCGGGTATTTAGTGAATGCAGGGGTGAAAATCAGCGATGTTTGATTTCTTTAATACCGCCGTCACCGGCGATCAGTTCCTGGGGGCAGCACAGGACACCTTACTGATGGTCAGTATTTCTCTGGGATTTGGTGCGCTGGTTGGAATCCCGTTGGGGATCGTTCTGGTGATTTGCCGGCCGGGGGGAATACTGCCTAATCGCGCCGTTCATCAGTTACTCAATCCTGCGATTAATATTCTGCGTTCACTGCCGTTTATTATTCTGCTGATTACTATTCTGCCGCTGACCCGTTGGCTGGTTGGCACCACCATTGGAACGGCTGGCGCGATTGTTCCGCTGGTCGTGTTTATCGCCCCGTATATCGCCCGGCTGATTGAGAGCTCGTTGCTGGAGGTGAATGATGGAATACTGGAATCTGCGGATGCCATGGGTGCCAGTACATTCCAGACTATCTGGCACTTTATGCTGCCGGAAGCGGCTTCCTCGTTAGTACTGGCGCTCACTACTGCCACTATCGGTTTACTTGGTGCCACCGCAATGGCCGGTACCGTGGGCGGAGGCGGGATTGGCGATCTGGCGATTACCTATGGCTATCAGCGTTTTGATGTGTTTGCCACCGTGTCTACTGCATTAGTCCTGATTGTGGTCGTGCAATTGCTGCAGACACTGGGTACCCGACTGGCACGTCGGATTCGCCGTGAGTAATTTCCTGAACTCTGTTGACTGAAATCCGGGAGCGTTATGAACCATCGGAAAAATGCTAAACATTCACTGATTGTTACTCACTGGGGAACCTATCAGGCACAGGTGGAGCAGGGAGTGCTGACGGCGGTTACCCCGTTTGCTGCTGACAGCCAGCCTTCACTTATCGGCTATTCGTTGCCGGATAGTGTTCAGGGAAACAGCAGGGTAAGGCGTCCGGCGGTTCGTCTTGGTTTTTTGCAGGGTAAAAATAATCCGCAGCAGCGTGGCCGGGAACCTTTTGTTGAAGTGAGCTGGGAAGAGGCACTTAGCCTGACTGCCGGAGAGTTACAGCGGGTCGCGACCTCTTACGGTCATCAGGCCATTTATGGAGGGTCATACGGCTGGGCCAGTGCTGGCAGATTCCATCATGCTCAGAGTCAGTTACACCGGTTTTTTAACTGCTTCGGCGGTTATACCGGCAGCACCAATACCTACAGTATCGCCGCGGGTGAGCGCGTGCTGCCACATATTTTGGGTGATCTGGACGAACTCCAGCGCCAGCATACCCACTGGCCGGTACTGGCAGAGCATTGTCAGTTGTTTATCGCGATTGGCGGATTGCCATCACGAAACTCTCAGGTCAACGGGGGAGGAGCTAATGATCATGCGCTGGATCAATGGCTGCGTACCCTGCAGGATAATGGTTGCCGGTTTATCAATGTCAGTCCGGTTCGCAATGATCTCACCAGTGGAATTTCGTCTGACTGGCTGGCGATTAAACCAGGCACAGATACCGCATTATTGCTGGCGATCTGCCAGGTATTGAGCGAAGAACAGTTAGTTAATCAGGAGTTTATCCGGCGATGTACGGTTGGCTTTGAGCAGTTTAATGACTATCTGCAAGGCAACATCGACGGTCAGGTAAAAAATCCACAATGGGCTGCAGAGATAACCGGCCTGGAAGCGACAACTATCCGTTCACTGGCCCGGTTGATGGCTGAACGGCGAACGATGGTGAATATGGCCTGGTCTGTGCAGCGAGCCAGGCAGGGAGAGCAGGCATTCTGGGCTCTGGTCGCCGTGACCGCACTGTTAGGGCAAATAGGGACCCCGGGTGGGGGAATTGGTTTTGGTTACGCTTCGACCAATTTGTCGGGAGCACACCGGCGTCGTTTTTCCGGGCCGCGGATGCCTGCGGGCACCAATCCGGTGAAGGAGAGGATTCCGGTAGCGCGAATTACCGATATGTTGCTGAACCCGCGAAAGCAGTATCAGTTTGATGGTCAGACGCTAACCTATCCGGATATCCGGTTGATTTACTGGGCTGGCGGGAATGCCTTTCATCATCAGCAGGATCTGAACCGGTTGATTCGTGGCTGGCGTCAACCCGAGGCGGTAATTGTCCATGAGCAATACTGGACTGCTCAGGCAAAATTTGCCGATATTGTGTTGCCGGCGACGACCTCTCTGGAAAGAGAAGATATTGGCAGTGCCTCTAATGATGGTTTTATGATAGCCATGCACCCGCAGTTTCCGCCACATGCAGAAGCCCGCGATGATTACCTGATTTTTAGCCAGCTTGCCGACAAACTGGGATTTGCAGAGCGCTTTACCGAAGGGCGCAATGAGCAGCAGTGGCTTGAATATCTCTATCAGCAATCGCTGCCCAGAGCGGCCGCCGAAGGCATTAGATTACCCTCTTATGCTGAATTTCAGGAAGCTGGCGTTATCGAGTATCCACGACCAGTGAAGCCACAAATCTTACTGCAGGCTTTCCGCGAAAATCCACAGGCTGCGCCGCTGGCAACGCCTTCGGGAAAAATTGAGTTATTCTCCTCGACCGTCGCCGGATTCGGCTATCCGGAGGCACCCGGCTATGCCTGCTGGTACCCTCCCGAACAGAACCACCGACAGCAGGAGCAACAGCAGTGGCCGTTGCATTTATTATCCAGCCAGCCACGAACCCGCCTGCATAGCCAGTATGACCAGGGATCTGTCAGCCGTAAAACCAAGATCCACGGCCGGGAACCTCTCTGGATGCACCCCGTGGATGCGGCATTGCGGGGGATTACTGATCAGTCGGTGGTCAGAGTATTTAATCAGCGTGGCGCGCTGTTGGCAGGCGTGCGTTTGAGTGAAGATATTTTGCCAGGGGTGATCCAGATCTCGACCGGAGCCTGGTATGATCCGCTGGATCCTATGCTCGAAGGATCTCTGGATAAGCACGGTAATCCAAATATTTTAACTCCGGATACCGGCAGCTCACGACTTGGTCAGGGTTGCAGTGCTCAGACCTGTTTTGTTGAGGTAGAAATATATCCCGGGCCGTTGCCAAAAATAACGGCCTGGCAGCCTCCTGAATTTATTTTTCGCGAAGATTTTCCCGGGGAATAAAGTGTTTTTTCCCGTATCCGGATGATAAATATATAAATAGCGATATTCATTTTTTTGCTTAAGCACAGAACTTTATGTTGGTAGTGAATAGCAAACTGCAATGGCATGATGCAATTATTCATCAGTCAGGGGCAGATATTCATGGCAGCAGATAATATAGCGTTACCGGTGATAGATTTCTCCGAATTACAGGGTAACCCACAACAACGAGCGGCATTACTGGAAAAACTGGGAAAAGCCGCACGGGATATCGGATTCTTTTATCTGACCGGCCACGGTATTTCCTCTGAATTACTCACCCATGTTCAGCATATTTCCCGACGTTTCTTTGCCCTGCCTGAAGCCGATAAGCTGAGCGTCAAAATGGCAAACTCCCCCCATTTCCGTGGCTACAATCGTGCGGGCGTGGAAATAACCCGCAGCCAGCCGGATTACCGCGAGCAGTTTGATATTGGTGCAGATCGGCCGGCGATAGATAACCCTCAGGCCCCTGTCTGGCAGCGGATGCAGGGGCCTAACCAGTGGCCGGAAACTTTGCCGGAACTGCGGATTGTGCTGACCCGCTGGCAGCAGGAGATGACCTCCGTTGCTCTGGAGTTATTACGGGCGTTTGCTGAATCATTGTCTCTGCCGCGCCATGCTTTTGACAGACTGTATGGTGAATATCCTAACGAGCATATTAAGGTTATCCGTTACCCCGGACGCAGCCAGGACCAGTCACGCCAGGGGGTCGGAGCGCACAAGGATTCTGGTTTTTTAACCCTGTTATTGCAGGATGACCAGGGAGGTTTGCAGGTCGAGGTTTCGCCCGATGAATGGGTGGATGCGGTCCCCGTGCCGGATGCCTTTGTGGTGAATATTGGCGAATTGCTGGAACTGGCGACTAACGGCTATTTACGGGCGACCATCCACCGGGTGATTTCTCCGCAGGCCGGCCATGAACGGTTGTCTGTAGCTTTCTTCCTTGGTGCACAGCTGGATGCCACGGTGCCGTTATATCAGTTGCCGGAACATCTGGCGAAATTAGCTCCCGGACCGGCCAGTGATCCGTTAAATCCATTGCTGCGTGATGTCGGCTGGAATTATTTAAAAGGTCGCCTGCGTTCCCATCCACAGGTTGCCGAACGTTTTTACAGTGAGTATCTCAATAATAAATAACAATTCATTCGGAAAATAAGGAAGAGTGTGATGATGAAATCAGCATATTATGGTCTGGCAGGGCTGGCGTTAATTATTTCTCAGACGGTGCATGCCGCACCATTAAGGGTTGCTGCTGATCCCGTGCCACATTCAGAAATACTGGAATATGTTCAGAAAATAGATCCAAAATTAGATCTGAAAATTATCCAGATGAATGGTGGTGTGAATCCGAATGCGTTATTAGCTTCCGGCGATGTCGATGCTAACTATTTTCAGCATCTGCCGTATCTGAAGGATCAGGAAAAAGAGCTGGGTAAGACTTTTAGTGTCGTAGCCTCAGTACATATCGAGCCATTAGGTATCTATTCCCATAAAGTGAAATCGCTGGCCGATCTGCCGGAAGGCGCCAGTATTGCAGTACCGAATAATTCCACCAACCTGAGTCGTGCACTCTATTTACTTCAGGACAAAGGCGTTATTAAGCTTAAATCCACCGGCGATGCGACTTCTGTACTGGTGACTCCGAAGGATATCGTTGATAACCCTAAAAAGATTAAAATCATCGAGATTGAATCACCTCAAATCCCGCGTTCTCTTGATGACGTAGATGCCGCGATTATTAACGGCAACTATGCACTGGAAGCCGGTCTGGTTCCGGCCAAAGATGCACTGGGACTGGAATCAGCCAAAAATAACCCGTATGCCAACCTGCTGGTAACCCGACCTGAGCTTAAAAATGATCCACGGATCGTTGAACTGGCAAAAGATCTGGAGTCTCAACAGGTCGCTGACTTTATTCGCAAGAAATATAACGGATCAGTGATTCCTGTCAGGGATGCAGGGCAATGATTCGCCTGGAACAGGTCAGCAAGCTTTACCCCGGAGCGGCTGAACCAGCAATCCGCGATGTGTCACTGACCATAGAGCAGGGCACCATTTTTGGAATCCTCGGACACAGCGGCGCGGGGAAAAGTACTCTACTGCGCTGCCTGAATCGCCTGGAACAGCCCACTTCGGGGCGGGTGGTGATTGATGGTCAGGATATTGCGCAGCTTCCGGTCAGTGGTCTGCGCCAGCAGCGACAGCAGATGGGAATGATCTTTCAGCACTTTAACCTGCTGCACTCACGTACCGTCAGCCGCAACATCGATCTGGCCCTGGAGATAGCCGGGGTCGCAAAGCCGCTGCGCCGGCAGCGGGTAACAGAGTTATTGCAACTGGTCGGCCTGGAAGCCTTTGCTGATGCCTGGCCAGGTCGCTTGTCTGGCGGGCAGAAGCAGCGGGTTGGTATTGCCCGCGCACTGGCGGCCAGTCCGCGTTATCTGCTGTGCGATGAAGCCACCAGTGCGCTGGATCAGGAAACGACCTGTTCGGTGCTCGATCTGCTGGCGGATATTCAGCAAAAACTGAAGATAACAGTGGTACTGATCACCCATGAAATGATGGTGGTGAAGCGTATCTGCCATGGCGCGGCATTGATGCAAAAAGGTCAGTTGGTGGAGAGCGGGACGCTGCAACAAATTATGGCCCGCCCTGACGGGGAACTCCGGCAGCTACTGCTGCAGGATGGCGATACCGATCGTGCTTTCAGGGCAAAATATCTGACGGAGGTGGCTCAGAGATGCGTAGCGTAGACTGGGGACAATTTCGGGATCTGATGATCAGCGGAACCACGGATACTCTGTATATGGTGTTGTTGTCGGCACTGTTTACATTGCTGATTGGTCTGCCGGTGGGTGTCTTGTTATTCCTCACCCGTAAGGGGGGCTTGCTGTCAAACCCGCTGATCTCTCACCTGCTGAACTGGGTGGTGAACATTGGCCGTGCCTTACCGTTTGTGATCATGCTGATCGCTGTGATCCCTTTCACCCGACTGATTGTCGGGACCACTCTGGGCAGTACTGCTGCCGTGGTACCTATTACTCTCGGGGCGTTTCCGTTCTTTTCACGGATAGTAGAGAGTGCCCTCAATGAAGTGGATCGCGGCCGTATTGAAGCAGTGCAGTCACTGGGAGGCAATCTCTGGTATATCGTCAGCCGGGTGTTGCTGCCGGAAGCGTTACCGGCACTGGTTTCCGGTGTCACACTGACCATTGTTATGCTGATTGGTTTCTCTGCCATGGCCGGTGTGGTGGGGGGGGGCGGGCTGGGAGATTTGGCGATTCGTTATGGTTATCAGCGCTTTGATAACACGCTAATGGCAGGGACAGTGATTATGTTGCTGTTTCTGGTACTGGCGATTCAAAAAACCGGCGATATTGTAGTGCGATCGCTGGCCCATCGTCGTTAACCGGCTAAGGAACTCAGATGTTTAGCGTAAAATCTCCGCAAAATTATCTGCAACGGGCAGGTCTTCTGGCACAGGCTGGTGAGCTGATTCGGCCACAGGCCGGTTATCTGAGGATACTGACTTCTCCCCGCGCCTGGCAGGCGGTAAACCCACAGCTGATCCATAGCCTGGAACAGGCAGGGATTCGCTGGGAGACCGAATATTTACAGGGTGAGTGTACTGAACAGGCGGTAGCTGACTTCCGTGACAATGTCAGGCAGCAGGGAGCGGATGGCATTCTGGCGGTCGGCGGTGGCCGGGTACTGGATACCGCTAAAGCAGCGAACGAGGCCCTGGGGGATCGTCGGCTATTTACCGTACCCACTCTGGCAGCAACCTGTGCAGCCTGGTCACCGTTAGCGATTATTTATAATTCACAGGGTGGTCACCTGAGCAGTAATGAACTGTCAGAAATGCCGGCACTTATTCTGGTGGACAGTGCTGTTATTGCTGCGTCAGATCCGCGTTATTTGCGTTCCGGCATCGTAGATGCATTAGCAAAATGGTATGAGTTCGAACCCTTTCAGCGGAAAAATCCTCACTTGCTGGCTTTGGATTTAAAAGTGGCGGCAGCTCGTCAGGCCACTGATATTTTTCTGCGCCAGGGACATGCGGCAGTGGTCGCTAATCAGTCGCAGCAGGTCACTGAAGATCTTGAGAAGGTGATCGAAGCGAATATTGCCCTGGCCGGACTGGCAAACAGTGTCCGTGGCTCGCTGGCGACCCCCGGGGTTGCGCATGTGATTCATGATACGTTGACCCATCAGCCTGAGCTTCATCACTGGCTGCACGGGGAAAAGGTTGGCTTCAGCCTGCTACTCCAGTCATTGCTGGATAACGATCTGCAGCAGCCCGACTCGCAGTTGCTCAGCCTATTACGGCAGTTTGGTACCCCACTGCGCCTGCCGGCATTGCAGGGTGACAGGGCAGCCAGACTGTATCAGATTGCGCATCAGATTCGTTTTCCGGCTGGCAGCCTGGATGATTTACCGTTTGCAGTGACATCCACGGCTTTATTACGGGCCCTGCAACTCACCGAAACTACAGATTATTCCGTCTGAGTCAGCCGGGGATGCTGAACAAGTCAGATTTATCACCGGCAGACCGGCTGATTTATTTTCCGTCAATAATCAGCAGATATTCACAGGCCTCCGCCGCTGGGTTAGAGAAACCATGGCGGACGGTGGCAGTGTAAAACATAGAATCCCCTGCATTTAACAGGCTGACGGTTTCCCCCACCGTAATCTGTAATTGCCCCTGCAGCACGTAGACATATTCTTTAACGGAGTGGCTGTGGGCGACCAGTTCACCGGAGTCTGAATGTCCGCCCAGGTTCACTTTCACCACATCAACCCCTCTGCCGGGAAGGATTGGAGATAAACAGGTGCGGGTAAAATGATTAGCTTTGTCCCGGAGAACCGGGTGTTCTCCGGAGCGCAGAACCACAATGTCCTCTGAGGCTCTGGAACCCATCAGGCTGGCAAAACTCAAATCCAGCGCATTGACCAGCCGCGAAAGCACCGAGGTTGAAGGGGTGACTTCACCGCGTTCCGTCCGCGAAATCATTGACACGCTGACCCCTGAACTTTCTGCCAGGGACTGCAGAGAAAGGTTTAATTCTTTGCGGCGTTCTTTAAGTTGCAGGGCAATTTTTTTGCGGGTAATTTCTTCAGGGCCACTGGTCATAGCTTATCTGTGTTCATCCTGGACTCAGCAGATCAGGCTTGAGTTCTTAGGTTATAGGGCAGTTCACTATAGCCTGAACTTTTCAGCGATGCGATGAAAAAACCGCCGTTTATCATTATAAATCGAGGACCAGCCTGCGACTTTCACAGCCAGCGACACACAGGATCAGCTCCTGCTGGCGTTGTTGCTCAGTCAGTACTTTATCTCTGTGTACCGGGCTGCCTTCACACCAACTGACACGACAGGCCCCACATATCCCTCCTTCGCAGGAGTGGTCAACATAAACATCGGCCTCCAGCAAAGCCTGCAATGGAGACTGCCCTTTTCTGACCGTGATTTCTCTGCCGGATTGCCGAAGTTCAAGCTGGTAGGACGGAAACATGGAATCATCCAGCTCCATCCCGGAAAAATGCTCCTGCTGGCACTGAGAACTGTGCCACTGTGCAGTGCTCGCATTAAATGCGTCCATCATTCTCTGAGGACCACAGCAGTAGAGGCACCAGTCGTCACCGGGTTGCGGAATAATATCCGGCAATTCTGTTTTCCTGCCCTCCCTGTACCCCTGCGGATAAAGAAAGATCTCTCCCTGTTGCGCCACTTGCTGAATCTCTGCCAGTAATGGCGGAGTTCCGCGATAAAAATAATGTAACTGATAAGAGAGTCCGGCGCGCTCCAGTGAATAAATCATCGACAGCATAGGGGTGATACCAATTCCGCCGGCAATTAACAGATGTTTTTGTCGGTGCGGCTGAATCTGTAAAGTCGTGCGCGGCAGAGAAACCCGGACTTCCATCCCGGGAGTAAACTGTTCATGGATCCACTGTGATCCGCCGCGACTCTCTGTTTCTCGTTTTACCGCTAACTGATATTCATAACGGTTAGCGGGATCACCACACAATGAATAGCTGCGTCTTATCCCGTTACCGAGCAATAAATCAATATGGGCTCCGGCAGAAAATGGCGGAAGCTCCCAGCGATCCGGATCCGCCAGTGTGATCAACAAGGCATCATCACCGGTAGTCTGTAGCCCGGTAATGACTGTCGTTATATAGGTGATAGGGTGCATAGTATTTATTCACTCATTCATTGCGGATCAGATCGTTCAGAGTCACGATCCCGCCCTGTAAAATTTTACAATTCAGCCCGGATCGGTTAATTAACGGATCAAAGACCGGTTTTCCGGTAATTTCCTCCAGGTGCTTGCAGGGAGTTGAAAGCCGGGTGGATTCCAGTAACACCTCTCCAACCCAAAAGCGTTTGCCAACCAGATGATTTAGCGGCACTCCCCGGACAGTGATATTTCTGCGATGTTCTTCCGGGGCAAAATCAATATTGTGGTCCCGTTTCAGGGCTTCAAGCGTTTCAATTTCAAACAGTGTGACCTGGCGTCCTTCCTCTGGCTTATGTGAGTAAAAACCACTGCTCAGGCTGTAGCGATCGCCCTCAATCCCCTGACCAGCAATAAGATTTAATGAGCTGACTGATCGCATTGGCAAAAACGCCCGCGGGCATAAATGTAAGAACTCGACCTTGCCGCTAAAGGTGATCAGGTCATTGCTGGCGGGTTGGGTAAGTGAATTCATGGTTACCTCTAAAGATCACTGTGAGCTGTTTCTCTGGCGGCAAATGTTGCCCAGAGGGTGAGCATGGCGATGATTATCAACATCACGGATACCGCCCAGGTAGAACCACCGGCCCAGACCAGTAAGGCTGAGGCAGCCACAGGTACCACACCGCCTCCCAGCGCACCACCGATCTGCATCCCCATAGAAGCGCCGGTATAACGTAAATGGGTAGGGAACAGCTCACATATCCACGCAGCTTCCGGGCCAAACATGATCCCCTGGCCAAAACTGACAGCCACGGCCACGGTCAGTGCAATAATTGTCGGATCGCGGGTATCCAGCAGGGTAAACAACGGAAATGCCGCAATGATGGTGAACAGGCAGCCGCAGAAAAACAGCGGCCGCCTGCCGAAACGGTCAGATAAATAACCGAATAACGGGATGGTGAGCAGTTCCAATGCCGCGGCGCAGACTAACCCGTTCAGAATGACTGTTTTTGGTAATCCCAGTTGCCGGGTGACATAACTGACACCAAAAACAGTGATGGTCACCACCCAGGCGATTTCCGAGAGTTTGATACCAATCGCGGTGAAAAAGGTCCGGCGGTGATATTTAAGAATATCGAGAAAAGGCAGCGACGTTTTAGCTGTCTGATTAGCCGACTGTTCGAATACCGGGCTTTCTTCAACGTAAATGCGGATCAGTGTTCCGGCAAACACCAGCACAATGCTGACCAGAAACGGAATGCGCCATCCCCAGCTCATAAAACTGTGTTCCGGCAGCAGGGTCATTAATGCAAAAACTGCGGTAGACAGCAGGACGCCCAGAGGGTAACCGAGCTGAATAAGGCTGCCAATCAGTCCCCGGCTATTTTTTGGTGCATGTTCTACCGCCAGTGCGACAGAACCAGCCCACTCCCCGCCAATTCCCAATCCCTGTGTAAAGCGTAATATCACCAGTAATACCGGAGCCAGTAGCCCGACCTGGTGATAAGTTGGCAGGCAGCCAATCAGAAATGTTCCCATCCCCATCAGCACCAGGGTCAGCGTGAGCATCGCTTTGCGCCCCAGCTTGTCTCCAAAATGCCCAAAAATGATGCCTCCGAGCGGCCTGGAAAAATAGCCTACGGCATAAGTACTCAGAGAAAGAATGATGCCAACCGAAGGATCAAAAGCTGGAAAAAAGAGATGATTGAACACCAGTGCTGCTGCCATTCCGTAAATCACAAAATCGTACCATTCAATGACGGAACCAATAATGCTGGCGTATAAAACACGTTTCATCTGGCGACTGAACAATGTGCTTTCATTCACCGTAGTCACAACATTCACCATGGCAGCCTCTTTTTTGCATTTAAGGGAAAAATTTATACTTAATGCAAAGCCAGAATCGTGCCATGTTTTATTCTGAGGAAAATGAAAATTTAACTGTTTGATTCGTATCAGCTAAAAAGTTTTTTCTTCAGGAATTAGCTGTTGATTTCATTATGTATTTTTTTATATAGCGCGAGAAACGATCCATGCTGGTACGTAATATGCACTGTTGGCGGGCGTGGCGGAATCTCAATACAGGCAAAATCGTCCGGCGGGTGCCTGCAAAATTATGAATTTGCAGGACGGCGGTTCCTGGCATCTCTGAGCTGCATTTTTTCCCTGAGCAACGGTTCCAGCCAGTCAATAAACAGCTGTAATGGTCGTGAGAGGTGACGGCGATGTGGGTAAATGATATTGACCGGCAATGGCGGTGGCAGATAATCCATCATCACTTCAAGCAGAGTGCCGGCAGCCAGCAGTCCGGCAACATCATATTCCGGAATCTGAATCATCCCCATCCCTGCCACACAGCCGGTTATCCAGGCTTCTGCATTGTTGACACTCAGCAGGGCATTCACCCGGGTCGACAATATTTTATCATCTGCGACCCATTGCCAGTTTTCCCTGCGACCGGAAGTGGGCGAGGCATAACCGACCACGTAGTGATTCTGTAACTGTCCGGGGTCGACTGGTCTGCCATAGCGGTGCAGGTAACCGTCTGAGGCGACGTTAATCAGCTTCAGCAGACCGGTAGGGCGGGCAATCAGTCCGGAGTCGCTGAGCACGCCGACCCGAACCGCACAGTCGATACCTTCTTCTGCCAGATTGACACTACGATCGGTCACCCCCAGTTCGATGGAAATCTGCGGATAGCGGGCAAAAAAGTCGGGCAGGGCGGGGATAATAATCTGGTTGCCGACTCTTCCCGGCACATCGACCCTGAGCCGGCCGGTGACTCTGTCATCCTGCTGCCGGAACAGATTTTCGGTTTCTTCCATATCCTGTATCAGCTGTTGGCTACGTGCGTAGAGGGTTTCTCCGTCAGAAGTCAGAGAAACGTTGCGGGTTGTCCGGTGGAACAGCCGTGTCCCCAGCCGGTTTTCCAGCTCACGAATGGCTGCCGAGACCGTTGAAGCTGGCCGGTTCAGGGTTTCCGCGGTGCGGATAAAGCTACCAATCTCCGCGACACGAATAAAAATACGAAATTGTTCCAGAGTATCCATAAGCGCTAATTAATCGTGTTTTCTGCATAGTGAATACAAAATAATCACCTTTATACAATAAAAATCTGTACTAATCTGCTTATCAGCGGGATCGTCGCGTCATAATTCACTCAGGGGCAGGTTATGTCAGAACATTCAGTTAAAGGTAAAGTCGTGATTATTGCCGGGGGCGCAAAAAACCTCGGAGGGTTGATTGCCCGTGATTTTGCACAGCAGGGCGCAGCGGCTGTTGCCGTGCATTACAACAGCGCAGCTACCCGTCAGCAGGCCGATGATACTGTGGCGGAGATTATCGCTGCCGGGGCGAAAGCAGCAGCTTTTCAGGCAGACCTTAGTTCAGCGGCGGCGATGGAGAAACTGTTTGCTGATGTAGTGGCGCAGTTTGGCCGTCCGGATATTGCCATCAACACAGTCGGTAAAGTGCTGAAGAAGCCAATGGCTGATATCAGTGAAGCAGAATTTGATGAGATGAGCACGGTCAATGCCAAGACTGCGTTCTTCTTCCTGAAAGAAGCCGGCAAACACCTGAATGATAATGGCCGGATTTGTACGCTGGTCACTTCTTTACTTGGGGCTTATACCCCTTACTATGCCGCCTATGCGGGCATGAAAGCGCCGGTAGAACATTTTACCCGGGCTGCGTCGAAAGAGCTGGGTGAACGTGGGATTTCGGTAACAGCAATCGGACCCGGGCCGATGGATACTCCTTTCTTCTACCCTGCAGAAGGGGCAGATGCCGTGGCTTATCATAAAACCGCCGCTGCGTTATCGCCGTTCAGTAAAACCGGTCTGACAGATATCAAAGATATAGTGCCGTGGGTACGTTTTCTGGTCACTGATGGCTGGTGGATGACCGGACAAACCATCCTGGTTAATGGTGGCTATACTACAAAATAACTGCCATAGCCTGTTGCCGGGAATATCCGGCAAAGCCTTCGCAGGATCATTGCCCGGCGTTTTCCGTCTGATAGCGGAAAGCGCCGGGTTTGTTGCATTAAAAAGTGGGCGGCAGCCGCAGAGCAGGAAGCCCTGACTGACGATAAAGAGACTATGTATGGCTGATAATAATAATCTGGCGACTGCTTTGTTACGCCAGCGTGATGGCCACCATGCGCGGGTTACATGGGAGGAGTTGTTTTTTGACCTGGTGTATGTGTTTGCGGTCACGCAACTCAGCCACAGCTTATTGCATGACCTGAGTTTTTCAGGAGTGCTGCACACACTTATCCTCTGGTTTGCAGTCTGGCTGGGCTGGCAATACACCTGCTGGGTAACTAACTGGTTCAGCCCGGAAACCCCGGCTATTCGCGGGCTGCTATTTTTTGTCATGGCGGCTGCGCTGGTGATGTCGGCTGCGTTACCGGAAGCCTTTACTGACCGGGCATGGATTTTTACTCTGGCCTATGTGGTGATTCAGGCCGGTCGTACGCTGGTGATTGTGGTTATTCTCGGGCGTGAACATGCGCTCAGCCCTAACTATCGACGGATGCTGGCGTGGCTACTGGTTTCAGCATTGTTCTGGTTTGGCGGGGCGCTGGCCGGAGGGGAATGGCGCACATTACTCTGGGTGATTGCGGTGTTATGTGAATACCTGTCGCCGATGAATGGTTTTGCCTTCCCGGGAATGGGGCGATCCTCCACCCGTGACTGGACGATAGAGGGGGGACACCTGACGGAGCGTTGTCAGTTGTTTGTGATTGTGGCACTGGGGGAGACTCTGTTGGCGACCGGAGGATCACTGTCGGCAGAAACTCACTGGAGTGTTTCTGAAATATCCGCAATGGCAGCAACTTTTCTGTCAGTGCTGGCGGTTTGGTGGCTTTATTTTGGCACTTCCGGCAAAGAAGCGACGCTGGCGATTAGCCGCTCTGATGATCAGGGGAAGATGGGGGCCAGATTCCATTATCTCCACGTCATCCTGATCGGCGGTATTATCGTGATGGCTGTCGGTAATGATCTGACCATGGAAGCTCCGCAACAAACCACGCAGCTTTTGCACAGCCTGGTACTGTGCGCAGGTCCGGTGATCTTTCTGGCAGGTAGTGCGTTTTATAAAAAAACCGTTTACGGGAAAATCCCTGTGCCACACCTGGCCGGAGCCGTGGTGCTGTGCCTTATTCCATGGCTTATTGCGCCACTGAGACTGGAATGCGCCAGTTGGGTGACTACCGTAGTGTTGCTGCTTACCGCGCTGGCAGAAGGTCGGGTTCACCGCCGCCGCCGGGAACCGGGAAGCGAAGAGTAATAACAACGGGCGGCAGGCTATTTTTGCTGTGCCGCCTTGATGATAATTGTGCTGATATGATCTTCTGTTTACCGGTCAGGCCGGAAGATGCTGCTTTTTTCGGGAATTTGGCACGGGTTTTAGCCAAAACCCGCTGATTCCGGCCGCCAACAGTAGCAGTCCGACAGAGATCATCAGAGCAGTATGCATTCCGTGAGTAAACTGCAACGGGCTGTGGCTGTTAATCAGTGTACCGAATAACGCAACCCCGAATACCCCGCCAGCCTGCCGTGCTGCATTCAGTAGCCCACCAGCGATCCCCGTCTGATTCGGTGCGACAGAAGCCAGTGCTGCACTGGTGATTGCCGGAATAGCCAGCGCAATCCCGCTACCGGCCAGTAACATTGCCAGAGGTGTTGCCAGATGACCGGCGCTGATAAGCCATCCGTAGCCGCTGGCGGAAATCAGTAATCCATAAACTGTCAGCCGTTTTACCCCGACCCGCGGCATGATTCTCCCGGCCAGAATATTCATGACGACCAGGATTGCCATCATCGGTAAAAAGGCACTCCCGGCCTGCTGCGGAGAGTAGTGCAGTACCGTCTGAAAGTAGAGGCTCAGCACAAAGATCATGCCGTAAAATGCCAGGTTTGCGATAAAACCAACCAGGGTGCTGGTGGTTAAAGTTACCTGGCGAAACAGGCTGAGTGGCAGCATAGGGTCAGGATGGTGGCGTTCCGCGACCATAAACAGTAGCGCGCTGACCACCGAAATGATTAGTGAGATAAGCACGTGCTGGCTGGTCCAGCCGTCATGTCCGGCAGTAATCAGCCCGTAAGCCAGTGAACCTGCCATGATTATCGCCGCTAACTGACCGGCAATATCCGGGCGCTTAGCAGGCCGTGGCACTGAAGGTGGTGCATAGCGCGCGACAATCAGTAGTCCGAGAATCCCGACAGGAACGTTTAACAGAAATACTGATGGCCAGCCCTGTAATGTCACCAGCCAGCCACCGGCTACCGGACCTGCTGCCAGGGCAATTCCACCGGCTGCTCCCCACCAGCCGATGGCTTTACCGCGTTCGGCGTCATCACGGAACAAAATGTGAATCAGAGACAGTGAAGCCGGGACCAGTAAGGCAGCTCCCACTCCCTGAATGATCCGTGAGGCAATTAATGTTCCGGCAGTAGCAGACATTCCGCAACACAGAGACCCGAAAGTAAACAGAGCAAACCCGGCAAGAAACACTGGCTTACAGCCAAATCTGTCCCCCAACACCCCGGCGGTGAGTAACAGAGCAGAAAAAGTCAGAGAGTAGCTGTTAATAATCCACTGTATACCGCGCATATCGGTATGCAGGCTATGACGTATTGTGGCGATGGCTACATTCACTACGCTGGTGTCCAGCAGCACAATCGCGAAGGCCAGGCAGGTGGCAACCTGGGTGATTCTGGTTTGAAAATTCATGGTGACATCACTCCTTTCTTCAGAGGATGCAGCATAGATAATTGTGAGCTGTGCGTTAATTCTCTATAGTTGCACAATACTCCGGGGAAAAATGCACAAATGCTAAACTGGGAAGATCTGCGTTATTTGCTGGCAGTGGCAGAAGCCGGCAGTTTGTCGGGGGCTGCTCGTCGGTTAGCGGTCGATCATGCTACTGTCAGCCGGCGGCTCAACAGTCTCGAAACCAGCCTTAACAGCACACTGATTCGACGCTCTACCCGTAGCTGTTCTGTAACCCCGTTTGGACAGCAGATTCTCGGTATGGCCAGACGGATGGAAGAAGCGGCCTTCGCTATTGAGCGCAGTGCCCGTGCCGAACAGGAGCTGGTCGCAGGTAACGTTACTATCAGTGCGCCACCGGTGCTGGCGACCCATATGCTGGCAGGCAGTCTGCAACTTTTCCGCGAGCGCTATCCGCAGATACAGCTCAGTATTGTCAGCCAGGCAGCGCGGATCTCCCTGAGTCGCCGTGAAGCCGATATAGCTCTGCGGCTGGCTCGCCCTGTAGACAATAACGATGTGGCTCGTAAACTTGGAGCTATGCCGTTTTCACTCTATGCACACAGAGATTACCCACAGAAAAATCAGCCGGCTGACTGGGCATTTATCGGCTATGGCAGCCAGTATGCCACCATGCCGCATGCCCGATGGATAGTGGCAGCGGCTGACGGACGACCGGTTAGCTGTGCTGTCAGTGATATCACCAGTCAGTTGATGGCTGCGAAAAGTGGTGCCGGAGTGGCATCGCTGCCACAATTTATTGGTGATGTGGAACCTGAGCTGCAGCGTTTGCCGTTCAGCGGGGAACTGTTTGCGCCGGAGATTTGGCTGGTGGTGCATGCTGATTTACGCGGTTCTCCGCTGTTGCGCAGAGTGCTGGACTTTGTCGGTGAAGTCGTGACTGCCAAAGGGCTTGCCTGACAGCCAGTAAATCATCACTGTTTTCTACTGGCCGGGCAAAATGGTCGTGAATCAGATGAACACCTGCAAAATTATCACTCAGTCAGGTGCCAAAAACATAGTCTGTGCGGGCATTGTATTTTACACTGCGCGCTGCAAAAATTGAGCAGATAAACGAGTTAACAGGCGGTAACAGCGATGAACGGAACAATCACAACCTGGTTTAAAGATAAAGGTTTTGGATTTATCAAAGATGAAAACGGCGATAACCGCTATTTTCATGTGATTAAAGTCGCCAACCCTGAACTGATAAAGAAAGACGCAGCGGTGACTTTTGAGCCCGGCACAAATAACAAAGGGCTTTCTGCATTCTCGGTAAAAGTCATTCCTGACAGTAAATATATCTTTATTGCCGGTGAGCGACTGAAACTGACCGCGATTAAATCCTTTGTGGTTTACAGCGAAGAAGTGCCTGCTGATGCCGGAATCGATAAAGAAAATACCGTACTGTCCGTCGGCGCGCTGATGAACAGTATCCGGCCAAAATCCGAGATTACCCCGGGGGCCATGCGGTCACTGAGAAAACTGGCAATCACCACTTTTCAGGGCTCGACACTGATTTTCACTGAAGATGAAATCGATATCGATGCCACAGTAAAAATGCTGAAAATCTAACTCACCCGGTATCCCGGCCGGAGCTGAGAATGGCTCACTCCGGCCTGTGTCCTGTATCAGCGGGAAGCACTGATACCAGGTTTTGCTGATTTGGCAGGCGAGCTGACAAGCATCCAGACCGACAGACCAATAATCACTGCCCCTGCGGTAAATCCGCGGTTGATTGTTTCACCGAGCACCAGATATCCCCACAGGACAGCAAAAGGCGGGATTAAAAAGGTTACGCTAAATGAGCGTAAAGGCCCGATATCTGCCAGCAACCGGAAATAGACAATATACGCCCAGGCGGTGCAAAAAAGCCCGACAGCAATCACACTCACCCATGCACTGGTCTCTTCCCAGTGTGTCGGCGCACCGACGCTAAGGTGTCCGATAAAAAATGGCAACAGGAACAATGAAGCGCCGCCCTGGCTGCCGCAGGCAACCATTTCGGGGGCCAGACCACCTTTGTCTGCTATCCAGCGCCGGGCAAGAAATCCCGCCAGGCCATAGCAACTGGTGGCAACCAGGCAAAGCAGAATCCCTGTGACAGTCCCGGTTGCCTGACTGGTGGGATCTCCGCTGTCGAAGCGCAAATATTGGTTGCCATCTGTGCTGCCTGAATTTCCTTACTTATCTGTGAGTTTCCAGCGGAATAATTAATGCTATGCCCAGCCCGTAAATAAGATGCCGGTGATGTTCCGGTTCGGCGATTGTCCCGGGCGTCCCCATGTTTCGGGATAACCGGCGGAAGAAAACAGTCGTGGTCTCGAACGTTCAATGACCCGGCTAATATATTCTGTACTGGTATGACCGTCACCGATCCTGATTGCCAAATCAAGTCCTTCTTCCGCAAAATCAACTACCCGATCGGTAAAACTGGCTTCGACTTTCAGCAGTGGATGAGCGGAAAGAAACTGACCGGAGAACGGGATAATACTGGACTGGTAGCTAAGAAGTTAGGCATACAAAAGCTGGTTGTTTGTGCTGCCCCTGATTATCCTGAGCGTTCTGGCATCCCAAAAACGCCTGAGGATCTGAAAGGCAGAGACTGTGTCACAGGCTGGAAAAAATCGGGGTGATATAGCTGATTTTTGAAAGATAACTCAGGAAACGAAGTTCAACTCCCTGTGAAGTCACGTTTTGAAATGAGCGATGGAGAAGGGATGGCAAGCTCAGTACTTGCCGGTTGCGGTCTTTGCCCATTACCTACCTGGCTTATTAATAAAGAGCTTGAGGAGGGGCGTCTGGTGACTGTTTTGAATAGCTTTGCAGGAGCAAAAATGCCTATTCATGCTATATGGCCAAAGACCCTTTATCCAAAACCAAAAGTTAGGGCCATTATTGACGAACTGCAAAAGGTTTCAATAAATACCCCTGAGATCTTTGGCAGCGATAAACTTTAATATACCAGAGAAAAATTGGATGGTTGGTTGCTATACGTTCACTGATAAATAGCTTTTCTGGAATAAATACCCCGTTAGTAATCCTGCTTTCTATCTGTTTAAAAAACACCTTTTCCAATGGTTATGATATGAAAATCAGATTGAAGAATCTATGTCTTCACTGTAGCTCCTGAATACCTGTTTTTCCCGATGTGAAAGTTCGCGATGATGTACGTCCGGAAATTATCTGACCATCGCAAATAACAATTTCTTTGTCAGTTTAGTTTCCGTTTTTTATTGTTGTTCTTTCATAAGGGTATGCTATGCAAAATAAAAGCACTTTGCTTTTACTGGCTTTGTCGGTTGCTGTATTCGGGGTAATTACAACAGAAATAGCCATCATTGGCCTGTTACCAAAACTTGTCTCACAACTTCATGTGACGTCACAGCAGGTCGGTTTTCTGGTCAGTATCTATGCTATTATTGTGGCGATCACTGGTCCGTTTATTACCCTGTTACTTTCAGGATTTAACAAGAAAACAGTTCTGCTGACTATTCTGTGTGTATTTATCATCTCTAACTTAATTTATGCGACAACAGATGTGTTTAATCTGATGCTGGTATTCCGTATTCTCCCTGCACTGGCACATGCTGTTTTCTTTGCTGTTGCATTGGTGGTTGCTGCCAGCTCTGTCCCTAAAGAGAAAGCTGCTGGTGCTGCTGCTAAGGTGTTTGCCGGGGTGGCTATAGGCCTGGTATTGGGTGTTCCTTTAAGTTCTCTGATTGCCGACCATTTCTCACTGGCCGCGGCTTTCTATTTTGGCGCTGCTGCCTGCGTTGTGGCTTTTATTGGGGTCCTGTTCCTTATGCCTTCAATGCCTGCTACGCATAAAGTGTCTTTTGCCAGTCAGGTTTCTGTGCTGAAAAACAAAAAGCTATGGTTGACTATTTCCACTGTTACGCTGGTTTTCGCAGCCATGTTTTCCTGTTTCAGCTATGTTGCCGATTATCTGACCCGAGTGACACATCTCAATAGCAATTCTATCAGCGCTATGCTGATTTTGTTTGGTGTGTGTGGTTTTGTAGGTAACTTTATCTTCAGTAGTTTTTTGCAAAAGAATACTGTGAAGACAACTCATATTTATCCACTGCTGTATATTTCTGTTTTACTGTTGGTTTGGTGGTTAGGTTTTTCTCCAATGGCAATGTGTCTGCTCACAGTTTTCTGGGGCGCATGTCATTCTTCCGGCCTGGTGATCAGTCAGACATGGCTAATGCGTGAAGCCAGAGAGGCACCTGAGTTTGCGAACAGCCTGTATATGTCATTTTCCAATCTGGGAATTACTATTGGCTCGCTTGCCGGTGGTTGGTTTATTGCCCACCTTGGCGCTCACTCTGTAGTACTCAGCAGTGTAATTTTTGCGGGGCTCGCATTCTACAGTATTGTTATTAAACATCGTTCTGATGTTAAAACAGTTTGCTTATCAGAAGGATCAGCATAAGAATTTAAAGTAATGTAGAACTTATGGAACATCTGTGAGGAACAAACAGGTGTTCCATAAACGGCAGCAGAGCTCCATGATGAAAGCATTATTTGCAGCTAAGGAGCTAAATATGGACAAATTATTTACAGCTTATCAGTTAGGTGGAATTACTCTTAAAAACCGAATTATTATGGCGCCTATGACCCGTTCACGAGCCAAAGCGGGAGATACCGCCGATGATCTGACGGCAAAGTATTATCAGCAACGTGCTTCAGCAGGACTGATTATTACAGAAGGTGCTCAAATTTCAGTTCAGGGGCAAGGATATTTGTTCACCCCGGGTATTTATAATGACGAGCAGATTAAAGGGTGGGAAAAAACGACCCGTGCGGTTCATGAGGCGGGTGGAAAAATTTACCTCCAAATCTGGCATGTAGGACGAATCTCACATACCAGTTTGCAGCAAGACGGTGAAGCACCGGTCAGCTGTGTTGCTGTCAGAGCAAACAATTCAACCTGCTATGCCCGCGATGAACAAGGAAACCCTGGTCCTGTACCCGTCTCTGCTCCACGTGCATTGGCGACCGATGAACTCAGCCAGATTGTGCAGGATTATGCACGAGCTGCCAAAAATGCCATACAGGCAGGTTTTGATGGAGTAGAAATCCATGCGGCGAATGGTTATCTGTTAGAACAGTTCATTAATGGCGGTCTTAACACCCGTACTGATGAGTATGGCGGCCCGCGACCAGAGAACCGGCTGCGTTTTGTTCTGAATGTTACTGATGCAGTATCTCAGGCTATTGGCGCAGACAAAACAGGGATTCGACTTGCTCCTTTTGGTCGCCTGTTTGATATGCATGCTTTTTCAGGGGAAGAAGAAACCTGGTTACTCATCGCGAAAGAACTGAGCCGCAGATCGTTAGCTTATGTACATCTCAGCGACCAGCAAACACTGGGTGAGCAGGCGATACCTGATGGGTTTATTGAAAAATTCCGAGATGCTTATCACGGCACATTGATCATTGCTGGCGGATTTAATAAAGCTCTGGCGGAGTCTTATATCACTTCAGGAAAAGCTGATTTGATTGCCTTCGGCCGGCCTTACATTGCGAATCCGGATCTGGTGGAAAGAATGCAAAATGACTGGCCATTGAATGAAGTAAACCGGGCGACTATGTATGGCGGTCTTGAAGAAGGTTATACGGACTACCCTGTTTACAAATCGCAGGACTGATTAATCGAGTGTGCCGTCTTTTGCCGCCTGAACCAAAGTGTCTACGACATATCTGATTTTCGGTAGCAGCTGGCGGCTTTTAGGCCAAAGAGCGCTGATGGGCATTTCACCTCCGGAGTGCCCTACCAAAACTTCCTGCAATTCTCCGCTTTCCAAATATTTACCTACCAGCCATATGGGTAGCTGTGACAAACCACACCCTGCCAGAGTTGCCTGCAGCATGGCGTCACCATCGGCAAACTCATGTGTTGCAGGGGGAGTATATCGTGTTATGTGTCCCTGGGAATCTTTCAATAGCCATGACACAGGCTGATGTCGTCTGAAACCAATGACACATTGGTGTCCGGAAATATCGTCTATGGTTTCTGGTTCACCGCTATAGAGCAGATAGTCCGGAGAGGCGCAAATCACCAGTTTTTGAGTCGTGAGCCTTCTGGCGACCAGCCCGCTGCTATCGGCAAGCTCGCCAATGCGGATGACCAGATCGATGCCTTCATCAATAAGATCAACAAACCGCTCGCTGAATGTCACTGTCAGAGCAAGTTCGGGATATTTACGGGTAATTTCCAGTAAGATTGGCAATATGCGTTGCCTGCCGAAAGCAGCAGGCAAATCTACCCGAAGCCTGCCAGCAGGCTGTTGGATATGAGATTTTAATTCCGCTTCCGCCTGGTCAAGAATATCGAAAGCGCTCTGGCAACTGATTAAAAATCGCTCACCATCCGGAGTCAGGCTGAGTCTACGGGTGGACCTGTGGAATAGTTTTAGTCCCAGGCGGTCTTCAAGCCGACTGACGCTTTTACCCACTGCAGATTTAGTCAATCCCAGCCGTTCGGCGGCTGCCGTAAAATTACCCAACTGAGCTGTGGTTATGAATGCATTTATTCCACCCAGATGATCGGTTTTTCTCATGGTTTATCCAACTTTCTCTAATAATTCAGCATGTTTTATAGATATATAGCGTCCTGGTGCTTCGTTAAGTGACAGGCTCAACTCATAAATCGTAGTGGATAAAGAAAATTGAATCAAAAATGATAATGATTCTGGATCTGAACTTATAAGCAAAATATCACTTATGTTCGAGGATTCAGGCAATGATAAAACTCTGTTTAAGCTATAAGATTCAGGCGCAGAGCTGAATAATGACCGAATATCTGCGTTGGGTGTCAGCATCAGATAGAAGAGATGGTTAATAAATGACCTCAGGCGATTGTCAGCAAATGAATCATGAAATACTTTATCAGGATTTGGCATCAGTGGGGTTTTCTGTATAAAAGTAAATACAGCATTATTCTCATTATCATAAGTAACCAGTGTCTGGTATTTAGATAACGCTCCTCCAACTGTTCCGTCTTTACCTATTGCCTGATAACTGATATCCATATTTACTTCGGCCTGGTCATTCTCTAAAGGTTTAACATCAATATGTCGAATAAAATGTGATCCTTTTTCATAAGGCAAGTTATTCAGCCACTGAATAATTTCTGATTTCCCTTTTGCCAGCAGATGAGTTCCTGCATGTACTAACATAATGTCTTCAGAGAAGATGCTGCTGTGAGAAATAACATCTTCTGTTTCTCCTTCAAAATACGCAAACCAGCGGTGTGCAATGTCACATGCTGAATGATATCGGGCTTCAGTTTTTGCTGTTCTGGACATCAGATCTCCGTGGGAAAAAATTAAGGATTAAATGATATATCTGTACATTTTCTTCAGTGCTAAGAATAGCGCTATTTAATCCGGGGTATTGGAGAATATATGTATACACAGCTCCGAATGTAACCTGATTTATCATGCTTATGAAACCTGACATAGTGACTGCCATATTTATTTTTTACGACAGAGGAAGGAGATTAAATTGATGACTATGAAATTTTCTGACATTCCTCTGTCACTTTTGGACTTGTCTCCTGTCACCGAAGGGCATTCTGTTTCTGATGCCATTAACACCAGTATTACTCTTGCCAGGGCGGCGGAAGATGCAGGTTATCATCGTTTCTGGATGGCTGAACACCATAACAAGCCAGATATTGCCAGTGCTGCTACTGCGGTGCTTCTGAGCCACATTGGAGCCCGGACTCATAAAATACGGATTGGTTCTGGCGGGATTATGTTGCCAAATCATGCTCCTTTAATTATTGCTGAGCAGTTTGGGACGCTTGAGACACTCTATCCTGGCCGGGTAGATCTTGGTATTGGGCGAGCCTCCGGAATCGATCAGGAAACTCGCCGGACGTTACGGCGTGATGGCCTTTCACAAAGTTTTGAATTTCCTGGCTTGCTGGAAGAACTCCAATATTTTCTGGCTGAGGCACACTCCGGACAGAGTATCACTGCCATACCAGGTGCAGGGCTGCCTATTCCTGTCTGGCTGCTTGGGTCTGGTACTTTCAGTGCGAAGCTTGCGGCACAGAAAAGTTTACCTTTTGTGTTTGCTTCTTATTTTTCACCAGGCGATATGGCTAACGCTATTGATACTTATCGATCAGAGTTTAAGCCGTCGGAATTCCTCGAAAGCCCGTTTGTCATGGTATGCGTTAACGTTATTGCAGCAAATACACAAAAAGAAGCTGACCTGTTGGCGACTACGGAATTGCAGAAGTTCCTCTATTTTCGGCGGGGGATTGCTGTAAAGCTGCTGAAGCCAGTTCGTAACATGAATATATTATGGCGGCCCTCTGAAGCCCAACAAATACTCACGCAGTTAAGAGAATCAATATGGGGAACTCCGAAGGGGGTCCGCGCAGGCTTAATGGACCTGATCCGTCGTACTGGTGCAAATGAAATTATGGTGAATTCATGGATTCACGATGCTGAAGCACGTATTTATTCTCACCAGCTTATTGCTGATTGTTGGAGCAACTGAACAATGTCAACTAATGAACTTTTTACAACTTATCACATGGGGAAAACACAGCTTGTGAACCGTTTTGTCATGGCTCCCATGACACGTTCCCGTGCAAGAGATGAACATGCAGATGATCTGACCACTCAATACTACGCTCAGAGAGCCAGCGCCGGGTTGATAATCTCTGAGGGGTTGCCTATATCCCGTGAAGGCACCGGATATCTTTTTACCCCGGGGATTTACCGTGAATCGCAAGTAGTTGCCTGGCGTCCGGTCACCGAAGCTGTTCATCAGCAAGGCGGAAAGATTTTTGCTCAGCTATGGCATGTCGGGCGAGTCTCTCACGTCAGTTTGCAACCTGAAGGGCTTGCACCTGTCAGTGCATCCTCTGTTAAGGGAGGCAACGCATTTGCCTGGGACGACAATGGACAGCCTGCGACAGTGACAGCAAGCACACCAAGAGCACTTGCTACCGAAGAAATACCCCGGATAGTGAATGATTTTCGCCTTGCGGCAATTAATGCGATAGCGGCTGGTTTTGATGGGGTAGAAATTCATGCTGCTAACGGATATTTGATCGAACAGTTTATCAATCCCCTGATAAACACTCGTGATGATATATATAACGGAGCGACTATTGAAAACCGAACCCGTCTACTACTCGAAATTACCGATGCAATAGTGGGTGAAATTGGTGCTGATCGCACGGGGGTGCGTCTTTCCCCCTGTAATCAGTTGCAGGATATGCCCGCTTATTCAGAAGCATCGGACACATATCTTTATATTGGCCAGCAACTCAGCCAACGGAATATCGCTTATGTGCATCTGATGGCGCAGGGAGATGTTATGTTCAATGGATTTCTGCGTAATTTTCGTCGGGAGTGGAAAGGGACGTTGATCCTGGCTGGAGGACTGAATATTAATCAGGCTGACACGCTTATCAAAGATAATATGATTGATCTTGCCGCGTTCGGCAGCCCATTTATTGCAAATCCGGATTTTGTTGAACGAATTAAAAATGGTTGGCCGCTATCCCAGGCAAATAAAAACGCTTATTACGGAGGAGGCTCGAGTGGATACACAGATTACCTGCCGTATCGGGAATAGCAATTTTACTAATGGCTTTTAACTGTATCCGGAAGTGAATTACCATGACAGAGAAAAATTTACGAACTGCAGTGAACTCAATTATCAATAGCTTTTTTAATTCATGGTCTGATGGTCAGTGGGAAACACTGTTCCCCAGTCTGGCAGATGATACTGTATTAATGAGCGGCCAACATGGCGAGGCTCACGGAGGCGCTGAGTGGAAACAACTGCTGGCAGAAGATACTGATTTGTTCAACTGGATGCGTACCAGCAACCATGCTACGGTAATCGGAAATAATAATATCGCAGTATCCAGCGCCTATGTGATGGGGTTACTGCAACGTGGTCGGCAGCAGTTTCTTTTTGGTGGCAGTGTTATATTTCAGTTTCGGTTTAATGCGTCCGGGGAAATACTTTTGCATGAAGTGCGCATTCAGGCTAACTGGTCTAAAGGTGATCCATCGCTGGCTAAACACTGGCTATATATTCCCACAGATAATGGCTGGCAATTAGGAGATCCCTCCCCGGTCATTGTTAGCGAACTGAATTCTCCCTGGAGTGTTGTTCGGGATGAACAACAACAATCTGAACTGGCAGGTGCGGTTGCTCAGTTATACAGTAAATATTCCTGGGCTATTGATCAGAATGATATTTCTTTGCTGAGCGACAGCTATTCAAAAGATGCCGAGGGCGGATTTTCGCCTATGGGACGTCTGAAGGGACGTCAGTCAATTATTGGACAGCAAAAAAACTTTCGCCGTCATTGGCCATGGATGCAGCATTTTGCAGATGTCTTAAAAATTGAACCTGAAGCTGATCAAAAAACTGCCCGTATGATAGTTGGACGTATTATTCCTGATCAGCCTTATGATGAAAAAGGGCATAAAGTCTATGGCGCTCATTATCAATTGCAGGTGCAGCTGGAAAATGATAACCAATGGCGTATTAGCTGGTTCGATTACAGACCAGGCTGGTTCAACGAAAAAAATATTCCTGCTTTCGATATTGGTGTGACCGAGGCTGAATTTTTATAGTAACAAACAACCTAAATTTAACCAGAGGGTGATGTTATGGACAAGAATATTCAGAAATTAATTGATATTGAAGAAATTCGTAATCTCCGGGTGCTGTATTCTCATTATCTTGACGGAAATAATATTCAGTTGCTTGATCAGGTCTTTTCTGAAGAGGCAGTGGTCGAAGTCACTGTCGGGAAAATGGAAGGGATTACAGAAATTAAAGCTGGCCTGGCAGATGCTTTCAGATTATATGACAGAGATAACACAGGGTCTTATCCGTTTATGCATGTTATTTCAAATCATTGGGTTAATATCACCGGGGAAGATACTGCCGAAGGCAAGTGCTATCTGATTGACCTGGAAACCGCATCTAAACCATCATCAAATCCTCTTCTACTCTTTGGAGTATATAAAGATGAATACCAACGGATTGACGGTGCCTGGAAAATCACACGAACTGTTTTAGATGTTGTCTGGGAAAACAAAGAATAGTTCATGTAACTCGTCTATTGACGATTAAAATTAAATCCTTCATTGAAGATTTATTTTTTTTATAAAACTGACTTTAATTTTGATATGGTAATTTAACTGCATCTTATTGATTTGATAACAACAAGATGTAAGGCTAACTTTTTGTCTTAATTAAAGGTCTCTATATTTTTTATTTAGTGCTGGATTATTATATGTATCAGAAAAAATTGAAACTTAGCTTACTGGATTATTCACCTGTAGATGAAGGTCTGATGCCTCATGATGCTTTATCCGCAACTGTGCGTCTTGCACAATCTGCAGAAAAGAATGGTTTTCACCGCTACTGGGTATCGGAGCACCATGGTATGCCGGCGATTTCAGGTAATTCTCCTGAAATACTCATGGCGCGAATTGCTTCTGCAACACAGAAGATTCGCCTGGGGTCCGGGGCTGTTCTGTTACCTAATTACAGTAGCTTAAAAATTGCAGAAAATTATCAGTTGCTGGAGTCATTATTTCCAAATCGTATTGATCTTGGTTTTGGACGGGCGCCAGGTGCTGATAGCAGAACAGGCTCTGCACTTAATGATGAGAAGGGACGAACAATTCCTTACCCGCAAAAAGTTTCTGATTTAATAGGTTTTATTACCGGAAAGCATAGTGAAAATTCACATTATGCAGGTATGAAAGCTTATCCTGAAACAAATACGAAGCCTCAACCTTTCGTACTGGGGGCGTCGGGTTCAACAGCACAGTTTGCTGCTAAAATGGGCCTGGGTTTTACATTTGCCCATTTTATTAACCCTGGCTTCACTGGCCCTCATGCCGCAGATGAGTATCGTGATGCATTTCAGAAGAGTGATTTTTCTGAAAAACCAACGGTCATCGTTTGTGTATTTGTGGTCATTGGTAATACTGAGCAGGAAGCGAAAGAGTTTGCTGATGCGTTTCATTTGTGGCTGTCATATGCAGAAAGCGCTCATCCTTTTTCCAGAATTCCTTCTCTGGAATCCAGCAGAAAGCATTCCTGGTCTTACAGTGAATTAGCCGTACGGGAACAAAATAAGCACAGATTAATTTCCGGAACAGCTTCGGCTGTTGCTGAGAAACTGCGAAATTTAGCAGATTCTTATGATACGGATGAGGTTATGATTAATCTTATGATGCCCGGTGAAGCTTCCCGGATAAATGCTTTAGAGATTTTAAGTGCTCAACCAGGAATGTCAGTAGGTGATTAGTTCTACATCAAGGACAAGAAACTAGCGCCTGTGTTTTTTATTTCAATGAAAGTTAGCTGATAATTAATTTAGGCGCTATTTTATTTATTTTCTCATTATTGTAATAGACGATCGAAAAATACATCAAGGGCGAAGTGCTCTCTGGAATTAGTCTGTAAATGTTCATGGTCTGGTTTCTGGTGATAGCGATTGATGAGGGCTACTGTAAAAGTGAAGTGGCTATTATTATTTTATTATGATTCTTTTGTTTGTTGGTTTTTTAGTGGGGTTGTTCTGAATCATATTCGGGTATTATTATCTATAAAATACTCGTTCCAGGCTATTGGTTATTTATTTTTGATTGATCCAGATTGTTGGTTTCATTAAACATGGAGTAATGGAAATTTTTGTGTAATTAAAGTTTAACAGTTTATATGCAGAAGCTTGCCTCATACCAGAATATTTTCCTGATAAGGAAAAGCGTTTAAAAATAACAGATACGAATTGCCCACTTTTCCATTAAACTCTCATTATCCGATTATCAGGGATTATGCCTGAAGAGGCGTTTGACTATGGCAGAAAAAACAATCATTGCAGAGCTTGCACCCAAAGGTCGCCTGCGGGTGGCCATTAACTATGGAAACCCTGTGCTGGCACAGCAGGGCGAAGCAGGGCAGCCTAAGGGCATTTCGGCAAAGCTGGCCGGTGAACTGGCGCAGGAACTGAACCTGGCTATTGAATGGGTAGAGTTTGATGCCGCTGGCCGGGTTTTTGCTACCGTGGATGATGATTGCTGGGATATTGCCTTTCTGGCCATTGACCCGTTGCGGTCAGAGAAAATAGCTTTCAGTCAGCCCTATGTGACCATTGCCGGGACTTATCTGGTAAGGGCCAGCTCGGATTTTCAGCAGGTTGCCGATCTGGACCAGCAGGGAGTCACTGTTTCGATAGAACGCGGTGCTGCCTATGACTTGTTTCTTAGCCGCCAGCTACAACATGCAGAAATTAAAAGGGTGGATACTGCCTCGTTAGCCATTGAGGCATTTATGGCTCGCGAGGCAGATGCAGTGGCGGGATTACGCTATCAGTTACAGGCTTATGCACAGCAAAATAGTGACTTTCGGTTACCTGTAGACGATTTTACCAGTATCCACCAGGCGATGGCGGTACCCCGACAACGAACTGTAGCAGCGGGCTATGTCGGTGATTTTATCATTCGGAAAAAACGGGAGGGATTTGTAAAAGCTGCACTGGTGGCTAACGGGCAGCCAGGGTCGCTGGCGGCTGAATAAGGCATGCCTCTGATACCTGATATCTCGTTGTGTAAGGATAAATCATCTATTTTCACTTTTGGATTGCCGTGGGTGGATAAATTTACCCGCGGGTACTACGAAACACACCGCGACTGCGGGATGCTTTATGTCACCCCGGAAAAGCGGCATCGAGGAGAAGATGTGAGCTTCCTGAAGCAACGGGATGTACCGTCAGGTGCAGAGAATATACTCTGAACGGTAGTCAGGGAAAACGAGCAAATGGCAGAGACGTTAGTCCTGAATGGGAAAAACAGGCTGCTTAAATTAACCCGTGCTGACGACTGCCTGGACTACCGGTTTTAATAACGCTGAGTAACTATTATTTTCAGATCGCAGATATTTTTGATATGAAGAGTAAAACCACGACACAGGCAGCCCAAAACGCATTTATCGCCAGGAAATCCTCTCAGCGACAGGGCCACTTATCCGGAATATCCTTTATTCAATAAAACTTCAACAAAGTAAAAAAAGATGAATGAAATGATGATTAGCCTGTTTATGTTAAGAAAAACCGAATCCCGGCGATAAGATTGAAACACGTTTATCATACAGGCAATTAAGTAATGAAAAAGTTCATTTTAACTTCTCTGATTTCACTGTTATCAGTATCCACAGTATATGCAGCTGATAACTCGGGAGTTTACGTTTCCGGTAAGGTAGGTTCATCCATCGAAAACACTCATGGAATGAAATATGATTATGCAGGAAATGACTCTAAGTCATCGTCAAAATCAAAAGGTGTTTTTGGTGGCGGTGTCGCTGTTGGTTATGATTTTTACTCTCAATATCAGTTCCCTGTGAGGGTTGAAATTGCATCGACTTTTAGGGGGAAGAGTAAATCTGTAGGTGAGGCTGATAATGGAAGTGTAAGTACGCGTAACAAAGTCAGAATGGATACGTATATGGTGAATGGTTATTATGATTTACATAATCAGTCAGCCTTTACACCCTATTTGACTGCTGGTATTGGTATTGCTGATTTAAAACTTAAGAACAGTTTTGAGTCAGGTGCTCTTTCAGGAAACTCATCGGATTCCAATACAAATTTTGCCTGGGATGTCGGACTTGGTGTTAAATATGCGGTAACTACAAATATAGCTATTGATGCAAGTTACGTATATACCGATGGTGGTAAATCTCATACAAGTAATTCATATGGTGGGGATGAGTACAGAACAAGAGTGAAATCTTCATCGAATGATATTATGCTAGGTGTTTCTTACATGTTTTAAATAATACCTGTAATCTGTTGATTGATAATTTCTGACGCTGCAAAGGGCATCAGATATCGTAATATCTGTTTAATATTCATCTTCAATATTTATCATCAGATTGATAGCGTGATCGGAAAATAGCCGCCTTAACCTATAACAGGTTAAGGTGACTTCATGCACAATAACGAAACAACTAACTGCCGGGCGGATTGCGATTGCTCTGGTCAGTTTTCATGGCCTCCTCCGACCCATAGCAGGGCACGATATGCAGCGTTAGGATCACCGACAGATTGTCTGCCAACCAAAACCGCAGAATTCCACCCTCCCAGCCGGTTAAGAAACTCACCGGCAGTATAGCAACTGACTTTTCCGTGATTTTCAGAATGATCTATCTTCACGTTGCTCACATAAATACCATGGGGTTGTGTAAGGCTGAATCGTCATTCACATTGTACGATGGCCAGCTGTCGTGGGCCCATCGATACCATTCCAGCGCAAATTATCCCGTAAAGACATTAATAATATTTTCCCATGACCAGTCACGGATCACGGGGGAGTTAAACGTTTCATGTCTTCGGAAAGAACACACCAGCAGACTGGGCTCCCGGAGACGGACAGACACAGGGTAAATACATTTTCAGCAGACTCTGCAGCGGCCAGGCAGGAGTGCTATCTGTAAAATATCTTCAGTTGTTCTGTTCGGTGATTCAGGCCAGAAAAGCACGGATGCGGAAATACTGTGTCCGGGACGACCCGATAAGACCGAGTTTCGGACTACGTAATACTGCTACCAGAAAAACGGGAACGCTTCATAGAAATCCCCCTGAATTCACGTTAGTAGAAAATTCTACTTATGAACACACCGATTTTTCGGGAGGATATACCATATTCGGCCATCCGGATGACGAATTTTTGCATCGTGGTGTTTTTTAACTATATCCAGGGCTATCAGTGTCGCTGACAAAAGTGTTCATTAGTTTTCTCCACTTGTGACGGATACAGACATTACAAGTTGTAGAAAATAGCTGACTCAAATGCCAGACGGATGCACTCAATAGGTATCACGGACCGGAATTTATCTCACTGATACTGGCCCAATGGGCTGAAGATCACGGTGTGCAGCTGGAGTTCATTCAGCCCGGAAAACCCACTCAGAATGCTTTTATTGAACGATTTAACCGGACATACCGAACTGAAATACTGGAATTTTATCTGTTCAGAACACTGAATGAAGTACGGGAGATCGCAGATCGCAGGCTGACAGAATATAACAGCGAACGACCTCATGAATCCCTGAATAATCTGACGCCGGAAGAATACCGGTTGATGGCTGAAAAACCGGAAACCTCAAAAAAGTGCCTGGAACTAAAACGGGTCTACTTACATTGCTGTTCACTGGTGCTTAAAAGCAAAAAACCCGCCAGAGGCGGGTTCTTCTAAATAGTGGTGCCCGAACTCGGAATCGAACCAAGGACACGGGGATTTTCAATCCCCTGCTCTACCGACTGAGCTATTCGGGCAACGGGGCGCATTAAACCGTAATGGCCCTTGCGCGTCAACACTTTTTACCAGGGGAAATGTAAAAATACGACTGACTGATTGCTTTATATACTAAAACCCTCGTTTTGCTGATTTTTCCTGCTGTAAACACCCGCAGTAACGCCCATAACGCTTTTTATTTTGTGATACCTGGCACAAATCGACGATGAAACCTGTTCCCTGTGGCGTGTCTGCAAATTCACTGGAATGACACATTACTGTCATTTTCTCTGCTTAGGCTTGCTGCCATGAGATCGATCTCATTGGTTATGGAGAAGTGATGAGTAATCTGAATACAGTTGCCAGACTGGCCGGTGTGTCGCGGGCCACAGCTGCCCGGGCATTTTCCAGCCCCGAAAAAGTACAACCGGCGACCCGTGAAAAAATCTATGCCGCAGCCCAGCAGTCAGGATTCCGCATCAATCTGGTGGCCCGGCAGCTTCGTACCAGCACCACTCATCTGATTGGCGTGATGGTACCGACTCTCGACAACCCGGTGTTTAACGAACAACTGAGTGCCATGGAGCAGGTGGCCCGGCAGGCCGGTTATTCGTTACTGGTCGCCACCACTGGCTATGACCCGCAGCGTGAGCAACAAACTCTTGAGCAGATGCTGTCACGTCAGGTTGACGGGCTGGTGATGACGGTAGCAAGCAGCGGTGAGCAACTGTCCGAATCCGGCAGTGGCTGGCCGCCGTTGCCGGTGGTACTGGTGCACAACGAATCGGCTGCCGGTGAGGTTGTCTGCCTGAGTATTGATAACTGTCGTGCCATGGCTGAGGCAACCCGTTATCTGCAACAGCAAGGGCATACGCGGATTGCCATGGTTGCCGGTCCGTTACAGCAATCCGACCGGGCAGCGAGGCGCTATCAGGGATATTGCCAGGCAATGTCCGCTGAAGATCTGACACCCTGGCCATTAATCGAGATGCCGGAGCATACCCGCAGCGATGCCAGCTATCTGCAGGATTTACTGGAGAGCCCGGAGCCGCTGACTGCGGTGTTGTGTTCTAACGATCTGTTGGCGATCAGCCTGATTGGTCAACTGCAAAGGCGCGGAATCCGGGTACCACAGGATCTGTCAGTAGTCGGTTTCGATGGCATCGCACTCGGGCAGATGGTGACACCATCATTGTGTTCGGTAGTACAGCCGCGTGAGGCGCTGGGTTCCGGTGCTATCACCACTCTTTTACAACTGATTCAGGGCCAGCAGGCAGTATCACGTCAGCTGGATTTTGAAATTCGTCAGGGGGAAAGCGTGGCTGCCCCCCGGAATATTGCCCACACCAGAGGAAATTATGAATAAATCTGTTTTTGTCCGCAGTGCTTTGCTGGCGACTTCGCTGGTTATCACCGCACAGGCCCAGGCCGCCGTATCAACCGCTATCTGTTACAACTGTCCGCCAGAATGGGCTGACTGGGGAACCCAACTCAAACATATCCGTCAGGATCTGGGGATCCAGGTGCCGCAGGACGATAAAAACTCCGGCCAGGCTCTGGCGCAGCTGGTGGCAGAAAAAAATAATCCGGTGGCTGATGTTGCTTATCTGGGAATCACCTTTGGTATTCAGGCGGCGAAATCAGGAGTGGTTGAAGGGTATAAACCTGCCAACTGGGATCAGATCCCGAAAGATATGAAAGATCCGGACGGAAAATGGATTGCACTGCATTCCGGAACCATCGGCTTTATGGTGAACGTAGATGCGCTGGGAGGATTGCCGGTCCCACATTCCTGGAAAGATCTGTTGAAGCCGGAATATAAAGGGATGATTGGCTACCTGGATCCGGCCAGTGCTTTTGTGGGTTATGCCGCTGCTGTCGCGGTAAACCAGGCAATGGGCGGTTCATTAAATAATTTCAGTCCGGCAATTCACTATTTTCAGGAGTTAAGTAAAAACAGCCCGATCGTGCCGAAACAGACTGCCTATGCGCGGGTGCTTTCCGGAGAGATTCCGATTCTGCTGGACTATGACTTTAATGCTTACCGCGCCCGTTATACGGATAAGGCGAATGTACAGTTTGTGATCCCTCAGGAAGGGACCATCCAGGTACCTTATGTTATAAGCCTGGTCAAAAATGCCCCGCATCTGGCTGAGGGTAAAAAGATTATCGATTATGTGCTGTCACCCAAAGGGCAGCAACTGTGGGCAAATGCCTGGTTACGACCGGTGATTGAGACAGCCGGAATGAGTAAAAAAGGCTTCCTGCCAGACAGTGATTATGCCCGTGCACATACCGTGAATTATCAGCAAATGTCGGATGTGCAAAAGGCATTTTCTGCTGAATATCTGAGTGAGGTTCACTAAATGCGGCGGTTGTTCGCCGGCAGCAAGTGGCCAGGGGTAAGGATCTATGCCCTGGCACCGGCGCTGACGGTATTTGTTGCCTTCTGGGCAATCCCTTTTGTGTATCTGGTAGTGATGGGGGCAGAGCCGGACAACAGCACCCATCTTAATGCTTATCTGACGGTTCTCACGCGCTCACGTTATCTGAGCAGCCTGGGCACGACACTATTGCTGTCAGCAGCGGTTTCGCTGGCAGCAGTGGCCATCAGTGCAGTAGTTGCCTGCTATCTGGCCCGCCACGCAGTTCCAGGTAAAGGGTTATTGCTGGCGCTACTGACTTTCCCGCTGGCATTTCCCGGCGTGGTGGTTGGCTTTCTGATGGTGATGTTGGGTGGTCGTCAGGGATTGCTGGCCCAACTAAGTGTACTGCTGACCGGTGAACGCCTGACTTTTGCCTATAGTCTGGGCGGGCTGTTCCTGGGTTATCTCTACTTTTCAATTCCCCGGGTCATTATGACTTTGTATGCAGCCTGCGAAAAACTGGATATCTCACTGGAGGAAGCGGCCAGGGCAATGGGGGCGGGTCCACTGCAGATCACCCGTGATGTTATTTTACCGGGCCTGGCTCCGGCACTGATTGCCAGTACTGCGCTTTGCTTTGCCACCAGTGTCGGGGCGTTTGGTACTGCCTTTACTCTGGGTACTCAACTGAACGTGCTGCCTCTGACCATTTATGGCGAATTCACCAATTATGCCAACTTCGCCACTGCGGCTGCATTATCAGTGATCCTTGGGGTCATCACCTGGGCAGTATTGCTGCTGGCCAGACGCCTGACAGAAATTCCTGCGGGAGGTTCGGCATGAAGAAACTGTTATCCGGAGGCCAGGCACTGCTGACCCTGCTGGTGTGCCTGTTTTTGATTGTTCCGGTGGTGATGTCAGTGATGACCGGATTTATGCAGAACGCATTTCGCGGTATCAGCGGAGGATTCACGCTGCACTGGCTGACGGATGTGTGGTCAATGTATTCCGGCACCTTCTGGCTTACGCTGAAAATTGCACTGGCCTGCCTGATATGCAACCTGATACTGGGGATTCCGGCGGCCTGGGGATTGCTGAAACTGCCCCGGCGCCAGCAGGCAGTTATTGAAGAGTGCCTGCTACTGCCGGTAGCTATTCCCGGGCTGGCAACGGCTCTGGGGATGTTGCTGCTGTATGGGCGGTTTCATGATTTCCGTGGCAGCTGGCTGTTTATTCTGAGTGGCCATGTGCTGTTTACCCTGCCGTTTATGGTGCGTCCGGTACTGGCAGTGATGAAGTCATCCGGGATTTCGGTAATGGAAGAAGCAGCATCCAGCCTCGGTGCAGGCAGCCTGTACCGACTGTTTACGGTGGTGATCCCTAACTGCTGGTCGGGGATTATTGCCGGGGCATTTATGGTAATTACGTTGTCGATTGGCGAATTCAATATTACCTGGATGCTGCATACCCCGCTCACCAAAACTCTGCCGGTCGGACTGGCCGACAGCTATGCCTCAATGCGGCTGGAAACCGGTTCTTCATACACCACCTTATTCCTGATCATGATCATGCCGCTGCTGACTGCTATGTATGCGTTACCCCGACTGCAAAAACGACTTTGTCGTGATGATAAATAGAGGAGAGAGACAATGTCTCAGCCTGTAGGTATCCGGTTAACTGAATGTTCCCGGACCTTTAATCAGCATATTGCCCTGCATCCACTCAGCCTGGAAATTATCCCGGGAGAGACGCTGGTGTTGCTGGGCCCTTCCGGATGTGGAAAAACCACAACGCTCCGGATTATCAGCGGGCTGGAACAGTGCGATCCCGGTGGTGAAATCTGGTTTGGTGATCGCAATGTCACGAATGTTGCGATCGAAAAGCGGCATGTAGGAATGGTGTTTCAGAACTACGCACTGTTTCCCCATCTGAATGTGGCGCAGAACGTTGCCTATGGCCTGAAAATTCAGCGATTGCCATCTGATGTTATTCGCTCAAGGGTGGCAGAAATGCTGGAAATGGTGGATCTGACTGCGCTGGCGCAGCGCCCGGTGCAGGCACTTTCCGGTGGTCAGAAGCAGCGGGTAGCGCTGGCAAGGGCGATGGCTGCCAGACCCGGCGTTTTATTGTTTGATGAACCTCTGGCGGCCCTTGATGCGCAACTTCGCGACCGGTTGCGTGACGATATTGGCCGGTTGCTGAACCGGCTGTCTATCACGGCCGTTTATGTCACTCATGATCAGCAGGAAGCGATGGCGCTGGGAGATCGTATAGCTGTAATCAATCAGGGACGTATCGAGCAAATCGGGACTCCGCGCGAAATTTATCATCATCCGGAAACGGCGTTTGTCGCCGATTTTATCGGTGCGGTGAATCGTATTGGCAATCACTATTGCCGTCCGGAGGATATCCGGCTCGGAAGTATCAGTGGAGCCACCCTCACAGGGCAGGTGGTGGAAAGTGTGTTCCTCGGTCAGGTGCTGAGGGTCACAGTAGATACCGGCAGCCAGCATAAAATCAGTGTCGATTGCCCGCCGCGCGAACAATGGTTTGCCGGACAGCATGTCGGTTTGCATCTGGCGGGGGATGCGTTATTTATGGCAGGAAAAAGGATTTAAAGGAAATGGCAGACACTCAATTTACCCTGGTGCAGATCAGTGATTTACATATAAAAGCAGCCGGTCAGCTAACCTATAAAGTTGTCGATACCTATCATGCGTTGCAACAGGTTACTGAGCAAATTAACCGGATGGTCCCTGCAGCAGATGCTGTGGTAATCACCGGGGATTTAACCGATTTTGGACGCGATGATGAATATCGCCAGGTGCGCCAACTGCTGGATACATTACAAATGCCGTGGTTTGCGATTCCGGGGAATCATGATGACCGACAGGCGTTTTGTCGTGCTTTTGCTGATAAGTCATGGTGCCCGGTTCCGACTCCGGCACTGAACTGGGTGAACGACGATTATCCGTTACGGCTGATTGGCCTGGATTCATCCATTCCGGGGAAGCCCGGCGGAAGGCTTGATACGCAGACATTGCTCTGGCTGGAGCAGGTGTTACAACAGGCGCCAGATAAGCCAACAATGGTCATGCTACATCATCCGCCGTTTGTTAGCGGAATAGGTCATATGGATCGTCAGCGTCTGGAAAACCCTGATGAATTGCAGAAGATTATTAGCAGACACCCGCAGGTGATTCGTCTGCTGTGCGGCCATGTTCATCGCTATATGGTCAGCACTCTTGGGAACACTCTGGTATGTACAGCACCCGGGACATCTCATCAGGTTGCGCCGGATTTCAGTGCTGGCGGGGCTGCCTGTTTTGTACTGGAACCTGCAGGCTTTCTGGTACACCGCTGGCAGGCGTCACAGCCACTGGTGACCCATTATCTGCCGGTTGGAAACTATCCGGGACCCTGGCCATTTTACGATGAGAATGGACAGTTAATTGATTAATCCCTGTCACTCCGGGCCTGTAGGCCCGGCAGTGGGAGGGATCAGCTGAGGGCGCCGTTCTGCCGGCATAATGCCATTTGCAGAATATCTTCGGCTAACCGTCGGGCAGTGGCGATATCCTGCAGGTTACGTTTTACCAGCAATTTGCTCAGACAGCCTTCCAGCACCAGTTCCAGTTGATCGGCCACCATGGTTGGGTTATCCAGCTCCAGCGCAGTCAGATGCTGGTGAGTGTATTGCCATGAGGCTTGTTTTTGCTGCTCAGCTACCTGATGAATCGGATGATGAGGAGCAGGAAAAATGCTGCAGGCGGCAATAAACAGGCAGCCGGGGAAACGACCGCGCCGGACATGCTCTTCCAGCAGGGTGTAACGCATCAGTAATTTCTGAATCTGGCTCAGTTCAGCATTCTGTTCAATTTGCTCCCGCCATTCGCCTATCTGACGGCCGTGAAACTCCAGTGCATCCCGCAGCAATATCTCTTCTGAGAGTGCTTCGTCGGCGGTGGTGCCACGGTCCTGCAATTGTTGCTTCAGGCTACCGGCCGCAGCAAGGCCCTGTTGCTCCAGAATGAGTAGTATCTGCTCATGTACTTGTTCCTGAGACACATTAACCTCCGTGAGTTCTGCACCGGCGATTAGCCGGTACAACTGGTTATGTTATTCAGCGCGTAGCTTTCGCAGATGTGCCAAAAACTCGCTGGCGTTCATATAGCCGGTGACCCGTGAATCAGGAATTTCATGTCCGTTGGCATCAAAAAACAGCAATGTCGGCAGTCCCAGCACATTCAGATGTGTCAGCAGGGCGTTATCCTGCGCACTGTTGGCTGTAACATTTGCCTGCACCAGCCGGAACTGACCAAACTCCTGTCGCACCTGCGGGTCGGTAAAGGTATATTTTTCGAACTCTTTACAGGCTACACACCAGTCAGCATATAAATCAACCATGGTGATTTTTCCCTGAGCCTGACCGAGTTGCTGCTGCAGTTCAGAAACCGTGTTGATGTTATGGAACGGCAGAGTCGGGGCCTGTGATACTGTTCCGCCCGGGGTGGCAAATGCCCAGTCCTGTAAAGGACGGGCGGCCACCAGGGCTGCCAGCAACCAGACAATCTGCAATACCCGCATCCAGCCTTTTGGACTTTTCAGGCTGAGTGCAAATGCCCAGCCAAAAAATGCCACGCCTAACAGGCTCCAGAGTCTCATTCCCCAGAGATCTCCGGCGACACGGTCAATCAGAAATACCGGCAGCGCCAGGATAACAAAGCCAAAACCTTCTTTTACCGACTGCATCCACGGTCCGCTTTTTGGCAGCAGTTTATTGCCAAACACAGTCACGATAATTAACGGCAGTCCCATACCCAGAGCATAAAGATACAGGGTGCCTCCGCCGGCCAGCATGTTACCGCTCTGGGCGATATAGAGCAGGATGGCGCTCAGCGGTGCTGTGGTGCAGGGTGAACAAATTAAGCCAGCTAAAGCTCCCATCAGGAAGACTCCGCTCAGCGAACCGCCTTGCTGCCGGTTGCTCCAGAGTGCCAGCCGGGTTTGCAGTGAGGAGGGCAGTTGCAGTGAAAACAGCCCAAACATCGATAAGGCCAGCAGGATAAATACCGCGGATAAGGTCAGCAATATTACCGAGCTTTGTAGTGCAGCCTGAAAACGTAGTCCGGCGGCGGCGACAATAATACCCATCAGCGTATAGGTCACAGCCATGCCCTGCACATAGACGAAGGCCAGCAACAGAATTCTCGAGGCTCTGACATCACGGCGCCCGCCAAGAATGATCGCCGAAATTAGCGGATACATCGGCAGTACACAGGGGGTAAACGCAATACCAATACCGATCAGCAACGCCCATAACGGTGAAAATGGCAACCGGGATACTGCCGTGCCACTTTGTGGTTCCGGTACGGGGGCCTGTGTGGCAGCCGCTGTTGTCGAAGCTTCGGAACCTGTTGCGCTAATCTGCGATAACGGGATTTCACGGGTTTCTGGCGGATAACAGAATCCGGCAGCCGCACACCCCTGATAACTGACTTTCAGAGTCGCACCAGGGCGGGTGCTTTTCAGCGTAACAGGGACCTGTAAATCCTGAGGGAAAATCTGACTTTTGCCGAAGAATTCATCTTCATGAGGCTGTCCGGGGGGCATGGCAATACCGGCAATATCTGCATTGCTGCCGGTGATACTTATTTGCTGGCGATACAGGTAATAACCCGATTTCACCTTCCAGCTCAGCAATACCTTGTTGTTATTCTGGCTAAAGTCGAAACCAAAAGCCTGATTCACCGTCACAAAATGTGGCGATGATCCGTTATCGAATAAGCCTGCCTGCGCTTGCAGGCTGAAAAGTGTCAGTGCCAGTAAAATCAGGCGAGTGAGGCGTGCAACCATGACAAGTATTCACTATCTCCGTGTTGTACAGGGATCACCAGCAATTCAGGGACATCATAAGGATGGGCCTGTTTCAGCAGTGACAGTAAGTCCTGTTGATGCTCCGTATCACTTTTAAAAATCAGTTGTACTTCTTCGGAACATTCCAGCTGATCCTGCCAGCAATACATTGAGGTAATACCGGGCAGAATATTAACGCATGCAGCAAGTTTGTGGCGTAAGGCCAGACGGGCCAGAGCCGTTGCTGTCACTTTATCGGGGGTGGTGCATAACACAATAATGGCAGAAGATGGATTCATCACGCACTCCTGAGTCAGGCGGGCATGATAGCATTTTTTTTCAGCAGCAACAGAATGCAGACCGTAACAGAAAAATTCAGGCAGGCGGGAAAGCGGACAAGGTCCGGCCCGGCATCAGCTGCCGGGCCGGAAATTATTACTCGTTATCTTCGGTATAACGTTTGGCTTTATACACCGGGTGCATCAGGTTTTCTACCGAGAAAATATCATCCAGCTGCTCATCCGTCAGCAGCCCGCGTTCGAGCACGACTTCACGAACACTCTTACCGGTTTCAGCACAAATTTTCCCGACGATATCACCATTGTGATGGCCGATATACGGGTTCAGATAGGTCACGATACCGATAGAGTTGAATACGTATGACTCACAGATTTTCTGGTTAGCCGTAATGCCGGTGACGCATTTTTCCAGCAGGTTAAAGCAGGCGTTGCTCAGAATGCTGATGGACTCAAACAGTGCCTGACCGATGACAGGTTCCATCACATTCAGCTGCAACTGCCCGGCTTCTGCTGCCATGGTCACAGTAGTGTCATTACCAATCACTTTAAAGCAGACCTGGTTGACGACTTCCGGCACTACCGGGTTTACTTTAGCTGGCATAATTGATGAACCGGCCTGTAACTGCGGCAGGTTAATCTCGTTCAGACCGGCACGGGGACCAGAAGATAACAGCCTGATATCATTACAGATTTTCGACAGTTTTACCGCCAGTCGTTTCAGCGATGAGTGGACCATGACATAGGCGCCGCAATCGGAAGTCGCTTCAATCAGGTCTTCGGCGGCCACAACCGGCAGGCGGCTGACTTCGGCCAGATATTTGACGGCCAGTGGCTGATAACCGTCTGGCGTGTTCAGACGGGTACCAATAGCGGTTGCTCCGAGGTTCACTTCCAGTAGCAGTTCACCGGTACGCAGAATACTGCGGGTCTCTTCTCTCAGCAGTACGCTGAAAGCCTTAAATTCCTGGCCGAGAGTCATAGGTACTGCATCCTGAAGCTGGGTACGACCCATTTTCAGGATGGTTTTGAATTCTTCTGATTTGCGCTGAAAACCATCGGCCAGCGAATTAATAGCATCCACCAGTTTCAACAGTGAATTATACACCGCAATACGAAATCCTGTCGGGTATGCGTCGTTGGTTGACTGACACATATTGACGTGATCGTTAGGGTTAAGGTATTGATATTCGCCTTTATTATGCCCCATCAGCTCCAGGCCAATATTAGCCAGCACCTCATTGGTATTCATATTTACCGAGGTTCCCGCACCGCCCTGATAAACATCTACCGGGAACTGGTCCATGCAGGTGCCATTATTCAGCACTTCATCACAGGCTCTGATCAACGTATCAGCAATGCTGTGGGGGATGGTTTGCAATTCACGGTTGGCCATGGCTGCAGCTTTCTTCACCATCACCATGCCACGGACAAATTCAGGGATGTCACTGATTTTATTACTGCTGATGTAAAAGTTTTCAATTGCACGTAACGTATGAATTCCGTAATAGGCATCCGCCGGAACTTCACGCATGCCGAGCAGGTCTTCTTCGATACGAATATTGTTAGCCATGTTAACCTTCTTATTGTGTGCTTTCTTACTGAAGCGATGTGTCACAGGTTATGTGATCATTTTGTTGTGAGTGTCTGATGCCGAGATTTTATCTGCATATCAGTTTATCAGCACGATCATCTTCTGTTTATACATTAAATAAGCAATGCAGATCACTTTTCAATCACTTCTTTTTAACATAACAGCTCAATGTGGCGCGATTTATGAAATACTGGCGGTACGGACAGCCGCAGGGCTAGTTATAACGAATTTCCGTCGCGCGGTTGAAATCACTTTTTGTTATACCCATCTATAACTTTATCATCATTACGATGTGACTGATTTTGCTGCCCTGCCACATTGCGGGGCCTTCACTTACAGGAGACCGCCGTGCGCTGGTTACCGTTTATTCTCTTTTTTCTGCTCGCCTGGATCGAAATTTCGATATTTATCCAGGTCGCTCATGTGATTGGCGTCCTGCTGACGCTGATACTGGTGATTTTCACCTCCGCAATCGGTATTTCCCTGGTCAAAAATCAGGGGATGAAAAATTTTATGTTGTTGCAGGAGAAACTGGCCCGTCAGGAAAACCCTGCGGCTGAGATGATAAGAAGTGTGTCATTGATCATTTCCGGCTTCTTACTGGTTTTACCGGGCTTCTTTACCGATTTCCTGGGGCTGTTGCTGTTGCTGCCTCCGGTTCAGAAACACCTGACCCTGAAAGTTATGCCGTATCTGAAAGTGTGGCGGGGTGGTCCCGGTGGTGCGGCCAATGACAGTGGCTTCACCGTTGAAGGAGAGTTTGAGCGTAAGTCGCAGGATGTGATTGAACATCAGGACGACAGTTCTCCACGGAAACCTTAACCGACCTCCGGCAGCTCAGCATCTACATTTTCTGATGCTGCCGTTCCCTCCTGAATTCCGTTGCCATTACTGCAGATTGCCATCCTTCCAGCATAAAATGGTGATTTCCTCTTCGCTCCCTTAACTCTTCCAGCAGACTTCCCCTGAGACAGGCTTTGGGGCAGTAGTTGTTATCGAATTAAAAAAAATAATTTTTTTTACCCTTGAAAGCACTGTGGGCTGACCTTATCTCTGGTTGCATGAAGCCGACGCCAAGAGGCCGGTGTTCAACCTCAATAAACCAGTGACTGGGCATTTCAAAGGAGAGCTATCAAATGACAATTCGTCCATTGCACGATCGCGTTATCGTCAAGCGTAAAGAAGTAGAAGCTAAATCTGCTGGCGGCATCGTTCTGACCGGTTCTGCTGCGGGTAAATCTACCCGTGGTGAAGTGCTGGCCGTAGGCAATGGCCGCATCCTTGAAAGCGGCGAAGTTAAACCACTGGATGTGAAAGTGGGTGATGTTGTGATTTTCAACGAAGGTTACGGCGCTAAAACTGAGAAAATTGATAATCAGGAAGTCCTGATCATCTCAGAAAACGATATCCTGGCCGTTGTGACAGAGTAATCTGGCAACCTATTCCACCAACGAACTCAATTTAAGGAATATTTCAAATGGCAGCTAAAGACGTAAAATTTGGTAGTGACGCGCGTGTGAAAATGCTGCGCGGTGTGAACGTACTGGCAGATGCAGTAAAAGTTACCCTGGGCCCGAAAGGCCGTAACGTGGTTCTGGATAAATCTTTTGGTGCACCGACCATCACTAAAGATGGTGTTTCTGTTGCCCGTGAAATCGAACTGGAAGACAAGTTCGAAAACATGGGAGCCCAGATGGTTAAAGAAGTAGCTTCTAAAGCTAACGACGCTGCCGGTGACGGTACTACCACTGCAACCGTTCTGGCTCAGTCTATCGTTAACGAAGGTCTGAAAGCAGTTGCTGCGGGTATGAACCCAATGGATCTGAAGCGCGGTATCGACAAAGCGGTTGTCGCTGCAGTTGAGAAACTGAAAGCACTGTCAGTTCCTTGCTCAGACTCTAAAGCAGTAGCTCAGGTTGGTACTATCTCTGCAAACTCTGACGAGTCTGTAGGTACCCTGATTGCTCAGGCGATGGAAAAAGTTGGTAAAGAAGGTGTTATCACCGTTGAAGAAGGTACCGGCCTGCAGGACGAGCTGGACGTGGTTGAAGGTATGCAGTTCGACCGTGGTTACCTGTCTCCTTACTTCATCAACAAGCCAGAAACAGGTTCTGTTGAACTGGAGCAGCCATTCATTCTGCTGGCTGACAAAAAAATCTCTAACATCCGCGAACTGCTGCCAGTTCTGGAAGCGGTAGCTAAAGCAGGTAAACCTCTGCTGATCATCGCTGAAGATGTTGAAGGCGAAGCGCTGGCGACTCTGGTAGTTAACACCATGCGTGGCATCGTTAAAGTTTCTGCGGTTAAAGCTCCTGGCTTTGGTGACCGTCGTAAAGCAATGCTGCAGGATATCGCTATCCTGACCGGTGGTACTGTTATCTCTGAAGAGATCGGTATGGAACTGGAAAAAGCTACCCTGGAAGATCTGGGTCAGGCAAAACGCGTTGTGATTAACAAAGATACCAGCACCATCATCGATGGTATTGGTGAAGAATCTGCTATCAAAGGCCGCGTTACTCAGATCCGTCAGCAGATCGAAGAAGCGACCTCTGATTACGACAAAGAAAAACTGCAGGAACGTGTTGCTAAACTGGCCGGCGGTGTTGCTGTGCTGAAAGTTGGCGCTGCGACTGAAGTTGAAATGAAAGAGAAAAAAGCCCGCGTTGAAGATGCCCTGCACGCAACCCGTGCTGCGGTAGAAGAAGGTGTTGTTGCTGGTGGTGGTGTGGCGCTGGTTCGTGTGGCTGCACAGATCTCTGGCCTGACCGGTCAAAACGAAGACCAGAACGTGGGTATTCGTGTTGCTCTGCGCGCGATGGAAGCTCCACTGCGTCAGATCGTTGCTAACGCCGGTGAAGAACCTTCTGTAGTTGCAGACAAAGTGAAAAACGGTGAAGGTAACTTCGGTTACAACGCTGCAACTGAAGAATACGGCAATATGATCGACTTCGGTATCCTGGACCCAACTAAAGTTACCCGTTCTGCACTGCAGTACGCAGCTTCTGTTGCTGGTCTGATGATCACCACCGAATGTATGGTGACTGATCTGCCTAAAGATGACAAAGCTGACTTAGGTGCTGCCGGCGGTATGGGGGGCATGGGCGGCATGGGCGGCATGATGTAATCATCCTTGCACTTACTCCGGTAAGTGCACGGACAGAACGGCAACCAGCGCTGGTTGCCTTCTGGAGCATCATTTCTCCCCGGACCCGGTATCCTCATGAACCGGGTCTTTTTTTTGCTTGTATGAGTGTGATAAAACATTCTGAACAGGCATTTGGTCACTATTATATGGCAAAGTATTTCGTGGCTGGTTTTTTAATTTTGCCAGCGCTATGGTGTTAATCTGTTTTGCGGATTATATTTCCCACTCTCTGGTTGAAAGCTGCCACAGTTGTCGGTTCTGGCATAACGAAAATAATGAGGAAGAATATGCGTTTAAAAATCTCTGCGGGGCTGTTTTTTGCCGCTGCAATGCTAACGGGATGTAGTTCTGCCGGTAATCAACTAACTTCCAGCGGCGAGAGCGTGCGTTTTGTCGATGCGCAACCTGCAGCACAGTGTAAATTCCTGGGAACCGCTACCGGAGAGCAGAGTAACTGGCTGTCTAATCAGGGCACCGAAGGTGGAAGCTCCATGCGTGGTGCGGCCAACGATTTGCGTAACAAAGCTGCCGAAATGGGTGGTAACGTGATTTATGGTGCCAGCACTCCTGGAATGTCTATTGTTTCCAGTTTTGTGCCACTGGCGACCAAAATGTCTGGCCAGATTTATAAGTGTCCTTAATACCCCGGTTAACCCTGATAGTGGCTGTTGTATCCACTGTGGGACGGGAGGTAACAGGCAGGGAAAGCTACCCTGCCTGTACTTTATTTAATTCAGGCGCTTAAAGTCATGATTTGCCTGATTTAGCTGACGGTTCAGTTTTTCAATATCCTGTTTTTTCTCCGCCACTTTTTCCTGATATTTCTTTATTTTACTGCTGTTACCGCGGGCAATTGCCTGGTTCAGGTCGTCTTCTGCTTCACGCAAATCCTGCTTTTTATCGGCAAGTTTCTTTTCTGCCTGCTTAATGTCCTTACGAGCATCATGTCGAACTGACTCTGGCGTACAGTGAGCATTCACCTCGTCCAGTGCTTTCTGCAATCCAGACAGCTGGAAACTGTTGTTATGCTGACGGGCGTAGCTCATTTGGTTTTCAATCGCGGCACGTTTATCGGCGCAAGTTTCTGCGGCACTGGCTGCATTGATGGCCAGCAGAGAGAGCAGGGTCATACTTAATGCGGTCAATGTCTTTTTCATAGATTATCCTTTGGTATTGTTTATCAGTGCTGTGCAAACAGTGCACAACAAAATAAAGCTGCCGGGCCAATGAGCCAGCCTGACAGCAATGGCCGGATAATAGTCATTTATTGCGGAGTTTTAGCTGCGTTTGATCAGTAAATGTCAGGTTTCAGTTTTGTCTGAGTTGTAAATCCAGCGGGGTTTTGCTGGGTTCTCCGCCAATTTCCCGTGCCAGTTTTGGTACCAGATAGCCGGAAACCATCGTCAGTAGCTGGCGCATAATCTGCCGGGCCTGTTCATCAGAAACATAAAAATGAGCGGCACCCTGTACTTTATCCAGCACATGCAGGTAATAGGGCATGATTCCGGCATCAAACAGCGCATTGCTTAATGCAGCCAGCGTTGCAGCATTATCATTCACTCCACGCAATAACACACTCTGGTTGAGTAATGTCACGCCACAGCGTTTCAGACGCCCCATGGCTTCTGCCAGTGACCTGTCTATCTCATTGGCATGGTTAATATGCGCTACCAGAATCACCTGCAACCGGGATTCAGCTAACCGACGACATAGTGCATCAGTAATTCTGGCCGGAATAACAACCGGTAACCGGCTGTGGATCCTTAACCGGCGGATATGCGGGATAGCTTCCAGTTCACTTATCAGCCAGTCCAGCTCATGATCTTTAGCCATCAGCGGATCGCCGCCTGAAAAAATGATCTCGTCCAGTTCCGGATGCTGGCTGATATAGTCCAGAGCGGCACGCCAGTTTCGCTTATTACCCTGATTATCCTGATAAGGGAAATGGCGGCGGAAACAGTAACGGCAATTAACGGCGCAACCACCTTTTACCAGCAGGAGTGCACGATTACGGTACTTATGTAGCAGGCCAGGCACTGCACTCTGCTGCTCTTCCAGCGGATCGGTGCTATAGCCAGGAGTGACGATAAATTCTTCCTGGTCGGTGATCACCTGACGTAACAGCGGATCTTCCGGATTGCCTTTTTCCATTCTCCGGATAAATTCGCGCGGTACCCGTAAGGCAAATAACCGGCGAGCATCAGCTCCGGCATGTAAAGCCGGGAGGTGTTCCAGATTTAAAAGTTTCAGTAATTCATCAGGTTCGGTCACAACTTCCGCAAGTTGATGCAACCAATCTTCTCTGGAAGGGGTATTTAGGGTTACAATGTTTGCCATTTTTTTGGCTTAGTCCAGTATCCATATGTCGAGGGCCTTCATGGCAACATATTCTAGCAACGATTTTCGTAACGGTCTTAAAATTATGTTTGATGGCGAACCTTATGCCATCGAAGCGAGTGAGTTTGTTAAACCAGGTAAAGGCCAGGCGTTTGCTCGTGTAAAAATGCGCCGTCTGCTGACCGGTAAACTGATTGAAAAAACATTTAAGTCTACCGACACCGCAGAAGGTGCAGATGTTGTCGATGTTACTCTGACTTACCTGTACAACGACGGTGAATTCTGGCACTTCATGAACAACAGCACCTTTGAACAGCTGGCTGCTGATGAGAAAGCTGTTGGTGAAAACGGTAAGTGGTTACAGGATCAGGCGGAATGTATCGTTACGCTGTGGAACGGTAATCCAATCACCATTAACCCGCCTAACTTTATCGAAGCGGAAGTTATCGAAACTGATCCGGGCCTGAAAGGTGATACAGCTGGTACAGGTGGTAAGCCTGCAACTCTGTCTACCGGTGCAGTGGTTAAAGTGCCACTTTTCGTACAGATCGGCGAAGTCATTAAAGTTGACACCCGTTCCGGCGAGTACGTTTCCCGCGTTAAATAAGTTTTATCAGGCGCATCCCTGTGATGCGCCTGAATCACGGATTGAAAACACAATGAAACAGCGAATCTGGAAGCTACTGATGCTCTGTTTACTGACATCAGCACTGAACGGATGCAATACTTTTCATGGTTTCGGCGAAGATGTTTCCCACCTCGGCAATGCCATCGCCAAAGCAGCGAACTGAAAAATAAATTTTGTGAACTACCTCATTTAGTTGACTCACAAATTTCCAAATAGCAGCTATGCTTTAGTTGCTGGTCATTTTGTTGTCATTTCTGTCATGAGGGAGTTTATATGATTGCTAAAGGCGTGTTGGCTCTGGTTTCTGTAATTCTGCTTTCTTCGGTTCTGACGGCTTGTAATACCACCCGGGGTGTCGGCGAAGATGTTGAAGCCGGAGGGAAGGCTATTCAACGCACAGCCCAGTAAAGCGCAATATTCTTTCTGTGTTACGGGGACGGCGCTGCCGGCCCCTCTTCTGACAGTTTCCCCCGCGGGTTTTCTTTTCTTCTGAGTAACTTAACCATCTGTAGCCACTGCCTGGTAGCCGATAGCGGTGAGACTGCGGCCAGCCACAGAACACCACACCCCGTCAGACCGCCATTGTTTGTCGGTTAAGTTGCATGTAGACTTCCTCACTTTTGTGAGATCCGGAGTCCCAGACATGAACGAAACCGCAACCTGGCAACCCAGTGCCCCTGTTGCTAATCTACTTAAACGTGCGGCTATTTTAGCGGATATCCGACGTTTTTTCGCAGATCGCGGTGTCCTCGAAGTTGATACTCCGGCAATGAGCCAGGCTACGGTTACCGATATTCATCTGGTACCTTTCCAAACCCGTTTTGTCGGCCCTGGTGCCTCACAGGGGCTGGATTTATGGCTGATGACCAGCCCTGAATATCATATGAAGCGCCTGTTAGCCGCTGGCAGCGGCCCGATTTATCAGATGAACCGCAGTTTCCGTAATGAGGAAGCCGGGCGTCACCATAACCCTGAATTCACCATGCTGGAGTGGTACCGGCCACATTACGATATGTACCGGCTGATGAATGAAGTGGATGATCTGTTGCAACAGATCCTTGAGTGCGACAGCGCAGAAACGCTTTCCTATCAGCAGGCTTTTATTCGTTGCCTGAATATCGATCCGCTGTCTGCTGAAAAAGAAGCGTTAGTAGCGGTTGCTGAAACACTGGGGGTGGGTGATCTGGCTGCCGCAGAAGATGATCGCGATACCATTTTGCAGCTGTTATTTATGCTTGGGGTAGAACCGAACATTGGCCAGGATAAACCGGCATTCGTCTATCATTTCCCTGCATCTCAGGCATCACTGGCCGAAATCAGTACCGAAGATCATCGTGTTGCTGAGCGGTTTGAGGTCTATTACAAAGGTATTGAGCTGGCGAATGGTTTTCGTGAACTGACGGATGCCCGTGAACAACGCCAGCGCTTTATGCAGGATAACCGGCGTCGTGCGGAGAAAGGGCTGCCACAGCAGCCGATTGACCAGTTTTTGCTGGACGCACTGGAACACGGATTGCCTGATTGCTCAGGAGTCGCGCTGGGTGTTGACCGGTTGATTATGCTGGCTCTGAAAGCGGAATCACTGAGTGAAGTTATTGCCTTTCCGGTAGATCGTTGCTGATTATTCGGGCCCTGCCATCCGGCAGGGCCTTCTGCTTCTAACCTGTCTCTGATGGTTAACCGTTATAATCCACCCGATTTATAGGTTTTAGTCGCTGGTGTTCCCTGGCTGGCTGGCGACGCACTGCCAACTTTTTCCATTCTGACCTGGAAAGGCGGGAAAGGCATTTCGATGTCATTCTGCTCGAAGCCATGCAAAATCAGCTGATGAAGTTCATGCCGCAATGGCATACGGTGCCCCATTTCTGCGGCGTAAATACGCAATTCGAACAGCTGTATCCCTTGTTGTAAATCGACCAGAAATGCTTCCGGGACAGGGGTGTCCAGTACGTAGCTGCAACGCTCAGCGGCCTGCTTGAGTATCTTTGTCACCAGTTCACTTTTCACATGAGCAGGTGCCGGGATGGTCAGCACTACACGGGTCACTGCGTCAGACAGTGACCAGTTAACAAACTGCTCGGTGATAAAGGCTCTGTTCGGCACAATAATTTCTTTGCGATCCCAGTCGGTAATGGTTGTCGCACGGGTGTTTATCCGGGAAATAGTACCGGTCAGGTCGCGGATGGTGACCGTATCACCGATACGGATCGGTTTTTCAAACAGAATGATCAGGCCGGAAATAAAGTTAGCAAAAATCTCCTGTAAACCGAATCCCAGCCCGACACCCAGAGCAGCGACCAGCCATTGCAGCTTAGCCCAGTCTATACCCAGCATCGAGAACCCGGTCATCACGCCGATGATCATCAGTACATATTTGGTCAGCGTGGTGATGGCATAACCGGTACCAGGAGTCAGGCTCAGGTGTTGCAGTATCGCCAACTCCAGCAGCGCCGGCATATTTCTTACCAGCTGCAGGGTGATAATCAGCACCAGAATGGCAATCAGAACAGCTCCCAGGGTGACCGACTGAATATTTTCACCGCCTTGTGAGGAAGAGACATCCCACAAAGGGATATTTTCGAGGAAAGCGAAGGCTGAATGTAATTCAGACCACAGCAGGATCAATGAAACCAGGGCTATCAGGGTGAGCAGGGAACGTACCAGGCGCAGTGATTGTGCGCTGATGGTATCCAGATCGACTACCGGTTCATCAATCTCGTAAGATTCGCCGCCGGTCGAATGATGTTCTTTTTCTTCTTCGCCACTACGGGCGCGACTGGCCAGTTTATCGGCCCGCTTCTGCCGGGCACGGTCAAATTCAATTCTGCGGCGCTGAATCAACATCCAGCGACGAATAATATGATAAATGACCAGCAGTACAAACCAGATAGCCAGTGAGCTTTCCAGCCGTGCAAGCAACGCCTGCGATGTTGCCAGGTAACCGACACAGGAGGCAAGGGCGGCAACCAGTGGGATGGCCATCATCACATCCCAAAGCAGGGTGTTGGTCATATTGTCGCTGTTGCCTTGCCGGTCAAAATAGAGTGGCAGCCCGGCACGTTTCAGGGCATTGGTCACAACGGTCAGAGCAATACAGATACAGATAAAACTCAGACGGCCCAGTGAAGCCGAAAATTGCCGATCCTCCAGGTTATCAAAGGTAATCAGTACCATGATCAGTGGAACGATAACCCCGACGGTCAGCGAGTAATAACGCATTGCTCTGGCAACACTGGCCTGCGGCCAGCGAAAATGGGTAATAAACAATCCGTGGTTACGGGCAAACGCAGCACTGATCATAAAAGCCCACAACACTGGCAGCGTGGCTGTCACCCCGTCACCGATCGCAACAGCGATGGGATAGGGCCAGGCATGCTGTAAACCATAACCCAGGGCTGCCCACAGTACCGGCAGTGGCAGCGCCACCAGGATAGACCAGAAAACGGTGCGGACAGTCAGGCTAAAGCTGTCCAGTGTCACCTTGCCAACTTTTGATGCGGCACGTTCGAGAAATGCGCGGTAGTGGCGTCGCGAACTGATACTGATGACCACCAGAAACAAAGCACCAATCACCGGAAGAATAGATTCGCGAGTGGTAAACATCATGATCAAGGCTTTACCTAACTGGCTAAAGGTATCCAGCGAAATCAGCCGTGACAGATCCTGAGCGACTTCAATCGGATAGTGCAGCGTGACTGGGCCGACATCGGCTGTCCAGAACAGGTAGCGGTGAGTAGCATCTTTAACTTCGTTTAATGCATCCTGAAGTTGAGTATTTGCAACTTTCAGTTTGGTAATTTCGAGAATCAGAGAATCACAGCCGGAAATCAGTGAGTTCAGCAATTCCCGCTGTGTTTTTAGTTGTGCATCCAGAATACGTGTCTGGTCGCTGGTCAGTGCTGCACCGTTTTCCTGGGTCAGTGAGTGCAAACTTGCCTGACGGTTAAGTAAATCCTCGTAGTGCAAACGCTGAACCCGTAATTCACCCATCTCGCTGTCAATCTGCTGAGATTTAGGAACTTCCGGTAACCTGGCCACCTGGGCCCGCAACGCTTCACCCAGTAAGTTAGACTCCCCCAGCCATTGTGACTGTTCCCGTAAGGTGGTGAGTGCCTGACGTACCTGCAGTGTCTGGTTGGCGGCCAGGCGTTGCTGGGAGGCCACCAGATCCATACGTTGCGCCTGCTGATTCAGGTCAGAGGAGAGATCACGGTTAATATTGAATTGATCACTGATGCCAGGTGGCAGTTCACCACTGTTTTCCGCCAACTGCTCGGTACGTTCCAGTGCCTGCTGTGCTTCCTGCTGGCGCAAAGTATTCAGCTGATTACGCAACGCCTGCAAATAGGCATCCAGCTGCGTCATGGTTTTCTGGTGCAGTTCTGCCCGCAGACGTGCCAGTTCCTGGCGGTTACTGGCAGATAACTGAGCCAGTTCCAGCTCATCGACTCTGGCTTTATTGGCTGCATTGCCCGTTTCCCTGGCCCAGATTTTAGCCTGGCCCACGGCGGTCGGCGGGGTCTGTAACCCCTGTAAACGGCGGTCACTGTCGGCCAGTGCCCTCCGGGCTTCGGTCTGTTGTTGTGGTAACAAGGTCAGGGAGTCACTGATTTCACGTGCTCTGTCCTGTTCCTGCTGAGCCTGGCGGCCTTCTTCCAGTTGCTGGCTGCTGGCCTGCAGGATTTCCTGTTCCAGGTCACTGCTGTTCAGCGAAGTGTTAACGGTTTTTGCTGTATCGCTGACAGCAGCGATCTGCTGCCTGAGTTCTTTAGATAATTTAGGAAAATTATCAATGACCGACTGATACTGACGGGCCTGATCAATAGATGCTGTGCGCTGATCGACAAATTCCAGGGCTGCCTGCAGCGACTGTATCTGCTCGGTTTGTGCGGCACTGGCTTTAGTATTTTTTGCCTCTTCCAGTGCCTGTTTCAACTGGGTGGCGTCCGGTACAGTGGCCGCACACAGTGAAAAGCTGAGCATTAAGCCCAGCAGTAAAACCATTATCGAGCGCACAGTATCGTTCTCCGGATTAGCCTGCTACTGAACTGTCATCACTGTCCGTAGTGAACGGAGTTGCCAACGGCTGGCCGAGGCGTGTTTTCGATTCCGATTCCAGAGACTCGCTGAAAATGACTTTGTTGCGGGCAAACAGATTGATCACCGTGGAACCGAGTTTGAAACGTCCCATTTCGGCACCTTTCAGCAATACGACAGCGCCTTCTGCATCGGCGTCCGGATAGTGCCAGCGTTTAATCACACCTTCACGAGGTGGCGTGATAGTGCCCGCCCACACGGTTTCGATACTCCCGACAATGGTCGCTCCCACCAGAATCTGTGCCATCGGGCCAAAATCAGTATCGAAATAGCAGATTACACGTTCATTACGGGCAAACAGATTAGGGATATTGCGTGCCGTCAGGGGATTCACGGAATAGAGATCGCCCGGGACATAGACCATCTCACGTAAAATCCCGTTACACGGCATATGCACGCGGTGATAATCACGCGGAGCAAGGTAAGTGGTAATAAACTGTCCGTCACGGAATGCTTCTGCCCGTTGGTCATTGCCTGCCAACAGAGCTTCCAGTGAATAGTAATGACCTTTGGCCTGGAAAATCTGGTCATTTTCAATACGGCCTGCCTGGCTGACAGCACCATCAGCCGGTTGGATCAGGTGGTTAGGGTTCTGATCGATAGGCCTGGCATCTTCTTTCAGCGGACGAACGAAAAAATCGTTAAACGTCGGGTAGGCAGTGGTGCTTTTTTGCAAAGCTTCAGACATATCGACTTTGTAGTACCAGACAAACAGATCGATCACGGCGCGGGTCAGCCAGCCACCACGACGACTAGCCGCCCATCCGGCCAGTTCGGTTAAATGTTTTTTGGGTAAAATTGCATTGATGCCTAATTTGATACGGTCCAGCATTTTGCCTCCTGCGTAATCACAAAGTTAAAATAAACAGGCGCAACAAAGTGATGCCTGAGTGCGTTGGCGAACCCGCCGTTATGTCAGTTAGTCCTCACTGACAGAGAAATTTTTTCTGACTTTAACTGCAGCCATACTTTCCAGAATCCGGTGATAACTGTCGAAACGAATATCACTGATTTTCCCTTCCTCCACCGCCTGGCGGATAGCACATCCCGGGTCTGTGCCATGTTTGCAGTCGCGGAATTTGCAGAGGCCGAGATAGTCGCTAAATTCGACAAAACCCCGGGTGATTTGTTCAGGCTCAAGATGCCACAGGCCAAATTCACGTACTCCCGGAGAATCGATAACATCTCCGCCTTTTGGAAAATGGTAAAGGCGTGCTGCCGTGGTGGTATGTTGCCCCAGGCCGGAGTTATCAGAAACATCGTTAGTCAGAATTTCATTCTTACTCTCGACAGTTAGCCCCAGCAGCGTGTTCAGCAGACTTGATTTTCCTACACCGGACTGGCCGGCAAAAATGCTTATCCGGTCAGTGAGTGCTTGCTCAAGGGGTTGTAAACCCAGTTGGCTGTGGCTGGATACCATCAGTACCGGGTAGCCAATCTGGCGATAGATATCCATCTGTCTGTCCACAAACCGCCGGGCTTCTTCATCCAGCAGATCGGTTTTGTTCAGTACCAGCAACGGAGCAATGCCAAGTGTTTCACAGGCTACCAGATAACGGTCGATAATATTCAGTGACAGTTCAGGCAATATCGCCGAAACGATAACAATCTGATCAATATTCGCAGCTACTGGTTTCAGACCATCATAATAGTCAGGCCGGTTGAGCTCCGAGGTTCGCTCATGCACCGCTTCAACAATACCTTTGCCGGTACCGCTCTTCGGTGCACGCCAGACCACGCGGTCACCGGTAACCAGTGAACGGATCGTACGGCGGATATTACAGCGCAGAGTCTGTCCTTCGCTGTCTTCCACATCGGCATGCATTCCCAGGCGGCTTATAACAACACCTTCCTGCGGTTCGCCAAACAGGCTGTCATCCGGCTCGGCTTTCTCAACCCGTGGTTTCAGACGCCGCTGATGGTTAGCATTGACACGGCGTTGCTGACCTTTTGACAGTTTATTTTTGCTCACACACCCTCTCATGACTTGCCGGACTTCGACCCGACGATGCAAAACGGCTATGATACCATTAATAGTGTTCAATAGACGATTTTAGCAACGGCGAGAAATACTCATGTCCACAGCAAGTGAAAATAACCTGATTTGGATCGACCTTGAAATGACCGGCCTGGAGCCGGAGCAGGATCGAATCATTGAAATTGCCACTCTGGTCACCGATGCTGACCTGAATATTCTGGCAGAAGGGCCGGTGATTGCCGTTCATCAGTCAGATGCGCAACTGGCTCTGATGGATGACTGGAATGTCCGAACTCATACCGGCAGCGGTCTGGTAGACAGGGTGAAACGTAGCGAATATGACGACCGTGCTGCTGAGTTGGCGACCCTGGAATTTTTAAAACAATGGGTTCCGGCTAATGCCTCACCTATCTGCGGCAACAGTATCGGTCAGGACCGGCGCTTTTTATATAAATATATGCCAGAGCTGGAAGCCTGGTTCCATTATCGGGCCCTGGATGTCAGTACTCTGAAAGAGCTGGCTCGTCGCTGGAAGCCGGAGATTTTACCTGGCTTTAAAAAAGCCGGTACCCACCAGGCGCTGGACGATATTCGTGAATCAGTGGCGGAACTGCGTTACTACCGCGAAAATTTCCTTAAGCTTTAAGCTAAATTGTCTAATCTGTCAGCAACCTGCCGATTAAAGCAGCAGTCAGCATAAAAGCAGGAAAAATATCATCTGCGGGGCTTGCGCCGGGAAATTATTCTCGTATAATTCGCACCCCGTAACGATGAAGAAATTTATACGTTGCCGGCGCGGGAATAGCTCAGTTGGTAGAGCACGACCTTGCCAAGGTCGGGGTCGCGAGTTCGAGTCTCGTTTCCCGCTCCAGATTAAGATGTAAAGTTACAGATGTAAAAAGCACCACCCTGCGGGAATAGCTCAGTTGGTAGAGCACGACCTTGCCAAGGTCGGGGTCGCGAGTTCGAGTCTCGTTTCCCGCTCCAGATTCAGAGATACAGAATGACAATTGCCTCTGTGTTTCACAGAAAAAAGGACCCTTCGGGTCCTTTTTTCGTTTCTGCGTTTCGTCCGAACAATTATGCGCGACCATCACTACCGGCTGTGCGGAGCCTTATCCTGAACCCGGTGTTCAGAACAAGGCCATGTAGGATTATCCGGCACGTTTTTTCTGGCTGGCCTGAGATGCAGATTTATTCCCGCTATAGATAAACCAGAGCGCAATCACCAGACACACCGCAGCCAGGATGCGATTCCACGACAGAGGAATGGCGTGGTTGCCCAGCCAGCCAAAGCTGTCAATCATCATCGACATCGCCAGTTGTCCAAGAATCACTGCCACGGTAGCCACGGCAGTGCCGATACGCTGCACAGCAAAAACCATGGTCAGTACATAGGCAAGGCCAAGGAATGATCCGGTTAGCTGCCATTTCGGGACATCAAACAGAGTGATGCTGTGTGCCGGTTCCAGAAAGATGACCAGCAGCGCACTGACTGCAGTGCCACAAAGAAAGGTCAGAAAGGTGGTGCGGATAGCCCCCTGGGTTGCCCCAAGCTTACCGTTAACAGCTGCCTGTACACTGAGCAACGCACCGCCAATAATGGCGAGTATCACCATCAGAATAATCATTGTTATTTGCCTCCGGCAATTAAAATCAGGGCTGCAGCAACAAACACCAGAGCTGTCAGCCTTTTACCATTCACCGGCCGGCGCGGTGCACCAAACCAGCCAAAATGGTCAATCAGCAGGCTTTTACTGACCTGTCCGGCCAAGACTCCTGTCATCAACAGAGTGATTCCAATCACCGGGGTTGCGACGGTCAGAATAATGACGTACATCGGCCCCCAGATACCCCCGGTCAGTTGCCAGCCCGGGGAGGTAAGAAAGGGTTGAGGATTTCTTGGCCCCCAAAACAGCATCAGTATCCAGGTTAAGGCGGCTTCAACACCGAACAAGCTCAGGCTTGCCCAGTAATGCCCTACACGTTCCCCCAGTGGTCCAAGGATACCGGCTTCAACGGAGAGTCCCATCCCGGCCAGTATTACCAGCAGGATTGCGGCTAATTTCATGATTTTTAACTTCCGAAAATAAAGAAAAAACCAATAATAAGATTTGAGCAGTTTTCTAAAAAGAGGGAAGATTGCATAACACTTATGCAAAAGATGCACAGATAAATCATGATGAGTATTAGCACCAGGGCGATGCAGTTGTATGTTGCGGTTCTTGATACCGGCAATTTTTCCGGCGTAGCGCGCCGGGAATCTATGTCACCGTCATCGGTATCAAGGATTATCAGCCAGCTGGAAGATGAACTGGGATTACAGCTGTTGTTTCGCAATACGCGAACTATTGTTCCGACAGAGGCAGGGCGGCTGTATGGCAATACTTTTCGGCGGGTACTGGATGAGCTGAGTAGTACGACTCAACTGTTACTGGACCGTGAGAGCCAGCCGGCAGGGTTGGTACGAATCAATGCACCGGTGGTTTTTGGTTACCGGCATATTGCACCCTGGCTGGCAGAGCTGACTGAACAGTATCCCGGGTTGCGCATTGAACTGACTCAGACTGACGATTTTATCGATCCGCTAAGCGATACTGCTGATCTATTGTTTCGTATTGCACCTTTACAGGATTCTGGTCTGCACGTCAGAGTCGTCGATACTTCTGTTTATCATCTGGCAGCCAGTCCTGAATATCTTGCCCGCCACGGTACGCCGCAACTGCCGGGTGAGCTGGATGATCATCGTTGCCTGGTCTACAAAGGGGTGATGGGGGCACAGCGGTTGTTTTTGACAAAACCAGGCCAGACGACTGAGATTCAGGCTCCACAAGGGGTGCTGTTATCTAACAATGCAGAAACTTTGCTGAATGCTGCATTACAGGGCGGCGGTATTATTGCCATGCCGGACTGGCTGATTGGTGAATTACTGAAACAACGCCAGCTGGTGCGTTTGCTACCTGATTACCAGGTTGCCATCAGCCAGCAGGAACTGGCCATTGCTATGCTTTATCCGCATGCACGTTTTATGCCGCTGAACGTACGTACGGTTATCGACTTCTTCGCCGATAAATTTGGCAGTCCTGCATACTGGAAATACCAGCCATAAGAAAGATAACCCGTCGACGGGGGAGAGCGCATCGCCGCAGGCTTTGAAACTGGCGGATGTGGCAATGAATATCACCCGAAAAAAAAAGATGGCATGAGGCTTGCTGTCACTGAAAAGTTAGTCCATAATACTGTCCATCCTGTTAAGGGGAACAAAAAACACCTTTCAATCAAAGGGTTAGTTCAGGTTCACCAGCGAAAGCACAGTAACAGAGATGCAGCAGTAACACCTTCCAATGCGGGAATAGCTCAGTTGGTAGAGCACGACCTTGCCAAGGTCGGGGTCGCGAGTTCGAGTCTCGTTTCCCGCTCCAGTTTTTTTGTATCTTCTCTTTTTACTTCTTTCAGTCTTTCAGTCTTTCAGTCTTTCAGTCTTTCAGTCTTTCAGTCTTTCAGTCTTTCAGTCTTTCAGTCTTTCAGTCTTTCAGCTGATAAAGCGTGATTTCTTACGCCTGTAACTATTCAGCACATAAAAAAGCCAGCGTATCAACGCCGGCCTTAACTGATAAAACCTGCGTGTTATCCGGCAACTTTCTCTGATTGCAGAGTAAATTCCTGATACAGCTCACGGGCGCGGGCACTGACAGGACCACGGGTGAGGGCTTTGTCTTCAATGCGGTTGCAGTGCAGGACTTTTCCGTGGTTACCGGTACTGAAAATTTCATCGGCATTCAGTACATCTTCCGGAGTCAGGGTCACTTCCTCTACCTTAATTCCGTCACCACTCAGCAGCTTAATCACTCGCTGGCGGGTAATCCCGTTCAGGAAAGTACCGTTTGGCACCGGTGTATAGGCGATACCATTTTTCACGATCCACAGGTTAGCAGCGGCAAACTCAGCAATGTTGCCTTCTGCATCCAGCACTGCAGCGGTGTTAAAGTCACGCTGGTTAGCTTCGCGGATAATACGCTGTGTATTCGGGTACAGGCAGGACGCTTTTGCTTCGGTCGGAGCCATAGTCGCATCCGGACGACGGAACGGGCTGAAGGTAGCGCTAAATCCGTTATCTTCCGGCAGAGCAGTTTCAAAAATATGCAATGCGAAAGTGGTGGTATCCGGATCAGGTAACAGGAATCCGCCCGGAGAGAAGAACAGGACCTTAATATAGTAATCAGTATCATGAGGCAGTTGTTTCAGACCTTCACGAACCAGATTCGCAATCTCTTCTGCAGAGATTTTAGGAGCCATACCCATAGTGATCGCGGAACGGATCGCCCGCTGGCAGTGCGGTTCGAGATCCGGCAGGTGGCCTTTGACAGAGCGCGCGCCATCAAATACCCCTGAAGCCATCCATAGTGCATGATCGGTTAATCCAATAACCGGCTTGTCCGTTGTACTCCACTCTCCATCAAACCAAATGATTTCGCGACTATTCATTGTTATTTTCCAGGTTGCTTATTTAATTTTCTATCGAAACTGTTTCGTATGGAAAGTAATTACCAGTTAGAACAACAGCTAAATGCAGCATACCAAGAAATACAGCGGGCTGAATAGTTTCCTGCGGGATGATTTTATCGCGATCTATTATCCTGCTGACAAACGATCCCGGAGTCGATCCTTGTCTGTGACTGAAGGATCGAAAGATCTTATTCCTATCCTGCTGATCAGGTTATTTTTTCTCCCTCTGCCCATGCAGGTTTTACTACAGAATATTCGCCAGCTATTGTACAGATACTAAGCGAACAGTCTGCAGCAGAGGATTTGGTGATTGCTATCACGGGGGGATACCTGCATAATGCGCCTCCCCGAAAGGCATCGGCTGATGTCACTCTGCGCAATGCAGACTTAAAGTAGTTTTTTCTTCGGGAAAATCGTCTGAAATCGGTCAAAAACCATGGTTTTATTCTGTAGTCTGTAAACAGAGTTATCCACAGTCACAGATGATTTGTTTTCTCTGAACGCGCTACTGTCCTGGTATGACCAGGATGATATAATCTATTGATTTAATTATTTATATTTTTCCTTCCTCACAGATGTGACCCCGGTCATATTTCGTCTGTAGCCTTTGAATGTCTGAGGTTTTTTATTTTTATCCACAGAAGAAAAAAACTACCAGCCAGCCCTCCGGAATTATTTTCTGTCTCAGACCAAAATAGTGTATTCAACTGATGTCAGGACAATTTCTGCTCAACCCCCTTTTGACCTTTGGTATGTTATTGTGACTGCTTTCCTTTTGCTGGTAAGAGGTGGTCCATGTCTGCAAATAACTTCAGTCTGTCGTCACTTTCCGGGGCCGTCTGGCCAGCCAGTCAGTTTCCGTCACTTGAACAACAACTCTGTAGTATTTGCGGGATATCCACCAGAACGTTGATGGAGAGGGCGGGGCACGCGGCTTTTCAGCATATTTGCCGTCTATGGCCGCAGGCTGAACACTGGCGGATTCTTTGTGGTAGCGGAAATAACGGCGGTGATGGTTATGTGGTGGCCCGGCTGGCTAAAGAGGCAGGTTTCCGGGTGACAGTGATTGCCTGCGATGCCGCCCGGTTACCGGCGGAAGCATTGCAGGCAAGAGAGCAATGGCTGGCCTGTGGTGGCGAATGTTTGCCAGCTGACAGCGACTGGATCGGTGAAGAACATCTGATCGTTGATGCTTTGCTGGGGATCGGCCTGAATCGTGCACCGGAAGATCCTTACCGTCAGTTGATCGAAAAAGCGGAGGAGCGATCCGTCCCGATAATTGCTTTGGATATTCCGTCCGGAGTCATGGCCGACAGTGGCACGGTACCTGGTGTGGCAATCAAAGCTGATGTCACACTGACATTTATTGCTCTGAAAGCCGGATTACTTACCGGTAAAGCCCGCGATTATTGTGGAACGATCCTGTTAGATCCTTTAGGCCCTGAGCTGGCAGGGAACTATGCTGATCCTCCGGTATGGCGCAAGGACGTTAGCCATCTGGCTGGCTGGTTACCTGCCCGTAAAGCGACTGCGCATAAAGGTGATCATGGCAAACTAGTACTGATAGGCGGTGATGATGGTACCGGTGGCGCAATTCGTCTGGCGGGGGAGGCGGCTCTGCGTAGCGGTGCCGGGCTGGTGCGGGTTCTGACGCATCCAGATAACGTTAACGCGTTAGTGACGGCACGCCCGGAACTTATGGCTGCTGCAATGTCTGAACAATGGCTGGAGGAAAGTCTGGAATGGGCCGATACCGTGATGATCGGTCCGGGGCTTGGCCAGCAGGCATGGGGAAAATGGGTCTTTAACCAGGTAAAAAAAAGTAAAAAACAGACACTTTGGGACGCAGATGCCCTTAACCTTCTGGCAATCAGTCCCGATACACGTCAGAATCGCATTCTTACTCCTCATCCGGGAGAAGCTGCAAGATTATTAGGCACATCGGTGCAGAAGGTGGAAAACGATCGTTTGCTGGCGGCGCGGCAGTTAGTCCAACGCTATGGCGGAGTCGTGGTGCTGAAAGGTGCAGGTACTGTTATCAGCTCATCGACCGGGGAAACAGTCATTGCCGATGTAGGCAATCCGGGGATGGCGACGGGTGGGATGGGGGATGTTCTGAGCGGGGTTATTACTGCACTTGCCGGTCAGAAGCTCTCTCTCTATGATGCAGCCTGTGCAGGGGTAGTCGCCCACGGTGGCGCTGCCGATTGGGTGGCCCGCGAGCATGGAATGCGAGGTATGTTAGCCAGCGATCTGTTTGAACCGCTCAGGCGATTAGTTAATCCGGAATGAATCTAAAACAAATAATGAATACCATTGTCATCTCTTTACCCGAAGAATCAGCAACGCTTGCCTTAGGTGCGGCTTTGGCTCAGCTCTGCCGTCAGGCAACCATTATTTATTTGCACGGCGATCTCGGAGCCGGCAAAACCACGTTCAGTCGCGGTTTTATTCAGGCACTTGGTCATCAGGGAAATGTGAAAAGCCCGACTTATACTCTGGTAGAACCCTATGTGATTGCTGAACGGTCAATCTATCATTTTGATCTTTATCGTCTGGCGGACCCGGAAGAACTCGAGTTTATGGGAATCCGCGACTATTTTGGCGGTGATGCTATTTGCCTGGTGGAGTGGCCACAGCGGGGACAGGGCTTTCTGCCTGAGCCGGATTTAGTCGTAACGATGAGCTACGATGGCGATGCCCGACAGGCTGAGATTGCTGCGGGAAGCCCGTATGGTCAGAGTCTGGTGAATGCACTCACTACCGACGGGAAGCACGCATGACCTGGCAGTGCCGCTGCCGGTATGGGGTCACATTGTTGCTGCTGTTGCTGTTGCCAGGGCTGTCGTCTGCGGCTTCCCTGTCTGACATTGGCGTGGATAATGGCCAGTCACTGACAACCGTGACTCTCAATTTTACCGGCAAACCTGGCTATTCATGGTTTCCTCTGCATAACCCGGAACGGATTGTGCTGGATATTCGCCAGGCCGGAACCATTAAAGGTTTACCACTGAATTTTAGTGGTCAGAACCTCGTAAAACGTATTCGTACCAGTCGTCCGGTGAATAATCAGAGTTTCCGCCTGGTGTTTGAACTGGCACAGCCATCCAGCACAGTGGTGCGGGTGGCGCAAAAAGGCAATCTTTATCAGGTTATCTTTTCGCTGCGAGGCAAGGGCGCAGCCAACCCTTCCAGCTCATCAGCGTCTGCTGCACCGCCGGTGAATACGGTCACCCAGGTCGCCTCGCCGACACCCGTCAGCCACGCTGTGATTGACGAACGGGTGATTGTGGCGATTGATGCCGGGCATGGCGGCCAGGACCCTGGCGCCATTGGGCAACATGGCCTGAAAGAGAAGAACGTCACTATTTCTATTGCCCGTAAATTACAGAAGTTGCTCAACGCTAACCGGATGTTTAAAGCTGTGATGACCCGTACCGGAGATTATTATGTGTCGGTGATGGGACGTTCTGAAGTAGCACGTAAAGAGAATGCTAATCTGCTGGTCTCTATCCATGCCGATTCAGCACCCAGCCACAGCGCGACCGGGGCATCAGTTTGGGTATTGTCGAACCGGCGGGCAAATTCTGAGATGGCCGGCTGGCTGGAGAAAACCGAGAAGCAGTCTGAATTACTGGGTGGTGCCGGAGATCTTCTGGCCAATAGTCAGGCCGACCCATATTTCAGCCAGGCTGTATTAGATCTGCAATTTGGTCATTCTCAGCGGGTTGGATATGACGTTGCGGTGAAAGTTATCCAGCAATTGCGGGCAGTAACGCCGATGCATAAACGACTGCCGGAGCACGCCAGTCTGGGAGTTTTACGTTCGCCGGATATCCCGTCATTGCTGGTGGAAACCGGATTTATCAGTAATCGTAATGAAGAGCGGTTACTGGGCAGCAATGCCTATCAGGATAAAATAGCCAAAGCGATTTATCACGGGCTGTATAACTATTTTAAAGCCCACCCGATACAAAATATCCCAAGAAAAGAGAACAAAGCACTGCCGGTGAATTCGGTTAAACCTGTCAGCGGTGGCACACTTCAGATTCATGTCGTTCAGCGTGGTGAAACTTTATCGGGGATTGCACAGCGATACGGCGTCAGCACTCGTGAACTGACAGAACTGAACAAACTGAAGAAACCTGGTGTCTGGGTAGGGCAGCGCCTGAAGATTAATGCGGTGGCCAAAAATGTGTCGGCGACTGGAGTAGGAAAACCTGCCGTGATAAGACATAAAGTCGTGCGGGGCGATAGCTTAAGCAGTATTGCTTCCCATTACGGGGTAAGCAGCAAAACAATCATGCAGCAAAACCATATGCGCTCTGAAAATGTCATGCTGGGTCAGACCCTGACTATTTCGCAGCCATAGATTACCCGGCAACGGCGGGCTGCCCGGACGCAATTTTTGTGAGGATCGGCGATGGCAATACAGATATTACCGCCGCAACTGGCGAACCAGATAGCTGCCGGAGAGGTGGTTGAACGCCCGGCATCGGTGGTAAAAGAGCTGGTGGAAAATAGTCTGGATGCAGGCGCGACAAAAATTGAAGTTGAGATAGATAAAGGCGGCGCAAAGCGGATATCTATTCGGGATAATGGTGCGGGTATTGCTAAAGATGAGCTGACAATGGCGCTGGCGCGCCATGCCACCAGTAAAATCACCAGTCTGGATGACCTTGAAGCCATCATGAGCCTGGGATTTCGTGGCGAAGCGCTGGCCAGTATCAGTTCGGTGTCGCGACTGACACTCACCTCCCGTACCGCCGAACAGAGCGGGGCCTGGCAGGCCTATGCAGAAGGCCGGGATATGGCGGTAACGCTGAAACCCGCAGCACATCCTTGCGGAACTACGCTTGAAGTGCTGGACCTGTTTTATAACACACCGGCCCGCCGGAAATTTTTGCGTACCGAGAAAACAGAATTTGCCCATATTGATGAAATTATCCGACGGATTGCGTTGGTGCGTTTTGATGTGGAGTTATTGTTAACTCATAACGGTAAAATGGTCAGGCATTACCGGATTGCTACCGATCAACGACAGCGGGAACGTCGTTTAGCGGCAATTTGTGGTTCAGCTTTCCTGGAACATGCTTTGCATCTGGAGTGGCAACACGATTCTCTGAATCTGACCGGTTGGGTTGCAGACCCTCAGGGGGCCCGGCAGATCACCGACCTGCAATATTGTTACGTCAATGGCCGCATGATGCGGGATAAACTCATTAATCACGCCATCCGCCAGGCCTATCAGGATAAACTCGGGGAAGATCAGCAACCTGCTTATGTTCTTTATTTGCAGATTGATCCGCACCAGGTGGATGTCAATGTGCATCCGGCCAAGCATGAGGTCCGTTTTCACCAATCCCGGCTGGTTCATGATTTTATCTATCAGGGAGTATTGAGTGCGTTGCAAAGTGCAGGGCAAATCTTACCTGCCGAACCATCACTTCCTGATGAAGGTCTGAGATTTGCACCGGTCAACCGAAGTGCTGCCGGAAGTAACCGTTTTTCGCAGCCCCCGGTGGTCGAACCTCAGGTGACAAAGCCAGTAGAATTGTCATCACCCGCGCCAGCTGCTGCAGGAACGGCGGGAAACCGCAGTTCTTCCGGTCGTTCTGCGACGCCAGCGTTTGGTGCTCCGGAGTACCAGGCTAAGCAGGGAGCGCTGTATCAGCAGATGCTGTCCACTGCCAGCCAGTCACTTCCTAAAGCCAGGGAGCCAGTCCCGGTTCAGGCGCCGCTGGCATCACACCAGCAGAGTTTTGGCCGCGTATTAAGTGTGCTGCGGCAGTCATATGCGTTGACAGAAGGTTCGCAGGGGCTGAGTATCATTTCTCTGAGTGTTGCCGCTCGCTGGCTGATTCGGGCCCAGTTGCAACCTGTCGATGGCGCGTTACGTTCGCAACCTTTGCTGATTCCGGTACGGTTAAAAACTGAAAAACAGGAGCGCCAGAGTCTGGCGCGTCATGCTGACTGTTTGCAGGCTCTGGGGCTGGATTTTGCGACGGATGCTCAGCATGTGACCCTGCGCGGGGTGCCTTTACCATTGCGCACACAAAATTTACAAATCTTGATTCCGGAACTGTTAGGCTATCTTGCCCTTCAGTCAGAGAGTAGTGCAGAGCAGCTTGCCCAATGGCTGGCATTACGTTGCCATACTGCACATTCAGAATGGAATCATACACAGGCGATTGCCCTGTTGGCTGAGCTGGAACGTCTGACACCTGCCCTGGTGTCGGCACCTCCTGCCGGATTATTACAGGCAGTGAATTTAGATAATGTTTTTGAAGCGTTGGAACATGAGTAACATAAATCCGGCTGACCGGCCGAAGGCGATATTTTTGATGGGGCCGACAGCTTCAGGGAAGACAGCACAGGCAATTGCATTACGTCAGAAACTGCCGGTTGAGATTATCAGCGTTGACTCTGCGTTGATCTATAAAGGAATGGATATTGGTACGGCCAAGCCTTCGGCAGAGGAACTGGCGCAGGCACCACACCGCTTACTGGATATCCGTGACCCGGCAGAAGCTTATTCTGCAGCTGATTTTTGTCGGGATGCTCTGAAGGAAATGGACGATATCGTACAGCAGGGGCGTATTCCGATGCTTGTTGGCGGTACCATGCTGTATTTCAAAGCGCTGCTTGAAGGATTATCACCATTGCCAGCGGCAAACCCTGAAATCCGCCAGCAGATTGAAGACAGAGCAAAAAAGGAAGGCTGGGAGTCATTACATCGTGATCTATGCCAGATTGATCCGCAATCCGGAATGCGTATTCATCCGAATGATCCCCAGAGACTCTCGCGGGCACTGGAAGTTTTTTTTATTTCAGGTAAAACTTTAACAGAGCTGACGAAAGTTTCCGGTGAAGCGTTACCATACGATGTCTTACAATTTGCTATTGCACCTGCCACACGTGAATTGTTGCATCAGCGTATCGCGTTACGTTTTGAACAGATGCTGGCGTCAGGTTTTGAGACTGAGGTGCGGGAATTATTCGCGCGAGGTGATCTGCATACCGATATGACTTCAATTCGTTGCGTAGGTTATCGCCAGATGTGGTCTTATTTATTGGGTGAAACCGATTACGATGAGATGGTTTTTCGCGGTATTGTGGCTACCCGCCAGCTGGCAAAACGGCAGGTAACATGGTTGCGTGGCTGGCAAAATGTTCACTGGCTTGACAGTGATCAGCCCTTATTGGCACAAGATGCGATTATGCAGGTAGTTAGTGCTAACATTGGGTGAATGTGTACAATTGATTGGTTACCGTGCGCAAAATTTTTCGCAATTTTTACACTGTTGGTTCTGCAATAATAAACAACAAGCATATAAGGAAAAGATAGAATGGCTAAAGGGCAATCATTACAAGACCCGTTTTTAAACGCTTTGCGTCGCGAACGTGTACCGGTTTCGATTTATCTGGTGAATGGCATTAAATTGCAAGGTCAGATTGAGTCATTTGATCAGTTTGTCATTCTGTTAAAAAATACCGTGAGTCAGATGGTTTACAAGCACGCAATTTCGACGGTAGTTCCTTCCCGCCCGGTCTCTCATCATACTAATGCACCGGCAGGTGGCAGTAACTATCATAACAACGGGTCAGCACCGGCTCAGTCACAACAAGACGGTGACAACGCAGAGTAATTAGTAATCCGCAATGCCAGGGTCGGTGACAAACGTGTTGTCCCCCGCCCTGGTCTTTTTTTAAGAGAGGTTGTCGCTTGTTTGAGCGTTATGATGCCGGCGAGCAGGCCGTACTGGTCCATATCTGGTTTACACAGGACCGGGATGTTGAAGATTTACAGGAATTCGAAACACTTGTCTCTTCAGCGGGTGTTGAATCACTCCAGGTAGTGACCGGAAGCCGTAAAGCCCCCCATCCCAAATATTTCGTTGGTGAAGGCAAAGCAGAAGAAATTGCTGATGCGGTGAAGGCGACGGGTGCCTCAGTGGTACTGTTTGACCATGCTTTATCGCCTGCCCAGGAACGAAATCTTGAAAGTTTATGTCAATGCCGGGTTGTTGATCGCACCGGGCTGATTCTGGATATTTTTGCACAACGTGCCCGTACTCATGAAGGTAAGCTACAGGTTGAGTTAGCCCAGTTGCGCCATCTGGCGACCCGACTGGTCAGAGGCTGGACCCACCTTGAGCGCCAGAAAGGCGGAATAGGCTTGCGCGGGCCTGGTGAAACACAGCTGGAAACCGACCGTCGATTGCTGCGTAACCGTATCAGTCTGATATTGTCGCGGTTATCCAGGGTTGAAAAACAGCGTGAACAGGGACGTCAGGCCAGAGCGAAAGCCGATGTTCCCACGGTTTCGCTGGTGGGGTATACCAACGCCGGAAAATCGACACTGTTTAATACCGTGACCTCCGCGAATGTTTACGCCGCAGATCAGTTATTTGCCACCCTGGACCCGACCCTGCGTCGGTTGCAGATAGCTGATGTCGGAGAAGTTGTTCTGGCGGATACGGTCGGTTTTATTCGTCATTTGCCCCATGATTTAGTCGCCGCTTTTAAAGCGACATTGCAGGAAACCCGGCAGGCTTCATTGCTGATGCATGTGATTGATGCTGCAGATTTACGGGTGAATGAAAATATTGATGCGGTAAATGAAGTGCTGGCTGAAATTGAGGCCGACGAAATTCCGACATTATTAATTATGAATAAAATCGATATGCTGGAAGATTTTGAACCGCGTATTGATCGTAATGAAGAAAATATGCCAGTCCGTGTCTGGTTATCTGCACAGACTGGTGCCGGAATTCCCTTGCTGTGGCAGGCGTTATCAGAACGTCTGGCCGGCGAAATTGCCAGCTATGAGCTGCGTCTTCCGCCAGGTGCGGGAAAATTACGCAGCCGCTTTTATCAGCTGCAGGCCATTGAAAAAGAGTGGAATGAAGAAGATGGCAGTACCGGAATGCAAATCCGGATGCCAATTGTTGACTGGCGGAGAATGTGTAAACAGGAACCTTCAGTAATTGATTATATTGTCTGATTTTTTATTAATACCTTAAATAGTATCGCAGCATCGGATACCACCGCACATACGTTAAATTATCACCGCACTACTATAAATGGAGTATAAGCATGGCGTGGAATCAGCCCGGTAATAACGGACAGGACCGCGACCCCTGGGGAAGCAGCAATAAAAAAGGCGGCAATTCCGGGGAGAATCGTGGGGGTCGTGATCAGGGACCTCCTGATTTGGATGATATTTTCCGCAAGCTTAGCAGCAAGCTGGGCAAATTCGGTGGCGGAAAATCTGACGGTCAGGGCCAGGGTCAGGGTCAGCACGGCGGTAAAATTGCCGCGGTGGTGGTGGCCGTTGCGGTGGTGGTCTGGGCCGCCAGTGGTTTTTACACTATCGGTGAAGCAGAGCGTGGGGTGGTTACCCGTTTTGGTCAGTTTAGTCATCTGGTGGAACCGGGGCTTAACTGGAAACCGACCTTTATTGATAAGGTCCGCGCTGTGAATGTGGAAGCCGTGCGTGAACTGGCAACTTCCGGTGTGATGCTGACTTCAGATGAAAACGTCGTGCGTGTGGAAATGAACGTCCAGTACCGGGTCACGGATCCTGAACGTTATCTCTATTCTGTCACTGATGCAGACGATAGCCTGCGCCAGGCGACTGACAGTGCGTTACGCGGTGTCATTGGTCGTTCAACAATGGACAGAGTTCTGACCGAAGGGCGAACTGTAGTGCGCAGTGAAACTCAGCGTGAGATCGAAGAGACTATTCGTCCTTACAATATGGGCATCAGTGTACTGGATGTTAACTTCCAGGCGGCACGTCCACCGGAAGAAGTTAAAGCCGCTTTTGATGATGCCATTGCGGCCCGTGAAAACCGCGAACAGTATGTCCGTGAAGCCGAAGCTTACGCCAATGAAGTTCAGCCAAGGGCCAACGGCCAGGCACAGCGTATTCTGGAAGAAGCTCGCGCATATAAAGAACGTACTGTGCTGGAAGCTCAGGGTGAAGTTGCGCGCTTTGCCGAAATTTTACCGGAATACAAAGCAGCACCTCAGATTACTAAAGAACGTCTGTATCTGGATACCATGGAGCGGGTGCTCTCTCATACCCGTAAAGTGATAGTGAGTGATAAAAGTAATAACCTGATGGTATTGCCACTCGATCAGTTGCTGAAAGGTGGCGCTGCAGCGGCAGCTACGTCAGGTAAAACGGCTAAGCCGGTAACCCCGTTGAAGCCTTCATCTTATTCATCTTCTGATGTCAGCATGCGCCAGAGCACTTCTGGTTATTCACCGGAAAGTGTTCTGGATCAGCGCAGAGCCAATGCGCTACGCAATGATGGCCAGCGTGATGGAGGAGATGAATAATGCGTAATTCTGTAATTGTAGCGATTGTTGTAGTGCTGGTGTTGTTATTCACCTCTATGTTTGTTGTGCCGGAAGGCCAGCGCGGTATTGTTGTGCGTTTTGGTAAAGTTCTGCGGGACAGCGAAAATAAACCGCTGGTTTATACTCCGGGACTGCATTTTAAAATGCCTTTCTTTGAAACGGTTAAGACGCTTGATGCCCGTATTCAGACCATGGATAACCAGGCTGACCGGTTTGTAACCAAAGAGAAGAAAGACCTGATTGTTGATTCCTATATTAAGTGGCGGATCAGCGATTTTAGTCGCTATTATCTGGCTACCGGTGGCGGTGATATCTCTCAGGCCGAGTTGCTGCTGAAACGTAAGTTTAGTGACCGTCTGCGTTCTGAAATTGGTCGTCTGGATGTACGTGATATCGTTACTGATTCTCGTGGCCGACTGACAACGGATGTCCGTGATGCACTGAATACCGGCAGCGCGGGAACGGATGATGAAGTACAGACTCCTGCAGCTGATGATGCGATTGCCAGTGCTGCGGCACGGGTAGAGCAGGAAACTCAGGGTAAAGTTGCAGCGGTAAATCCTAACAGCATGGCAGCTCTGGGGATTGACGTGGTCGATGTTCGTATCAAACAGATCAATCTGCCGGCAGAAGTGTCGGATGCTATCTACAACCGTATGCGCGCAGAGCGTGAATCGGTAGCCCGTAGCCAGCGTTCACAAGGCCAGGAAGAAGCGGAAAAACTGCGTGCCCAGGCTGATTACCAGGTCACCACGACTCTGGCAGAAGCACAGCGTCAGGCATTGATCATTCGCGGTGAGGGAGATGCTCAGGCCGCGAAACTGTTTGCGGATGCCTTTGGCAAAGATCCTGACTTCTATTCTTTCGTCAGAAGCCTGACTGCGTATGAAAACAGTTTTAAAGATAATCAGGATGTGATTGTTATGAGCCCTGATAATGATTTCCTGCGCTTTATGAAACCACCGACTGCGGTGGCAACTCCGGCGCATTAATCTGCAATTAATAATGACAGGCCGGCGTTAGCCGGCCTTTTTTATGGAATATCAGAAATGAATACAACAATCTGGATGGCGCTGGCTCTGGTATTAGTGCTGGAAGGCCTGGGACCGATGCTCTACCCCGGGGGATGGCGAAAATTTATTGCGGCGATGACTCAGCTTCCCGATAGCCTGTTGCGGCGGTTTGGCGGTGGTCTGGTGGTTGCAGGTATTGTTATCTATTACATGGTGAGCCGCTGAACTTTTCATGAAACAGGCCGGGCTGACCGGGTTTTGTGCGGCTGCGCAAAAACAGAGCAAAAAAAGTGCGCAATCGTATGCTAAAAATGCTGAAAGAGCGGTTTTCAGATGGTAGAATCCTTTTTTAAGCAATCGGTGGTTTTGGAAAATGGGTAAGAACGTTGTCGTACTTGGCACCCAATGGGGTGACGAAGGCAAAGGTAAAATCGTAGATCTTCTGACTGAACGTGCGAAATATGTTGTTCGCTATCAGGGTGGCCACAATGCCGGTCACACACTTGTCATCAACGGTGAAAAAACCGTCCTCCACTTAATTCCATCAGGTATTCTGCGTGATAACGTGACCAGCATTATTGGTAACGGCGTAGTGTTGTCACCTGAAGCTCTGATGAAAGAGATGAAAGGCCTGGAAGATCGCGGGATACCGGTACGCGAACGTCTGCTGTTATCTGAAGCCTGCCCGTTAATTCTGCAATACCATGTTGCGATGGACCTGGCCCGCGAAAAAGCGCGTGGGGATAAAGCCATTGGTACCACCGGACGTGGCATTGGTCCTGCTTACGAAGATAAAGTTGCCCGCCGTGGTCTGCGTGTTGGTGATCTGTTCGATAAAGAGACTTTCGCCACCAAACTGAAAGAGATTGTTGAGTATTACAACTTTCAGCTGGTGCATTATTACAAAGCAGAAGCGGTTGATTACCAGACTGTCCTGAATGATGTACTGGCGATTGCTGACATCCTGACAGGTATGGTTGTTGATGTTTCTGAACTGCTGGATAACGCACGTAAGCGCGGTGATCTGGTGATGTTCGAAGGTGCTCAGGGTACACTGCTGGATATCGACCACGGGACTTACCCGTATGTTACCTCTTCAAACACCACTGCAGGTGGCGTGGCGACCGGTTCAGGCCTGGGTCCTCGCTATGTTGACTATGTACTGGGTATTGTGAAAGCGTACTCTACCCGTGTGGGTGCAGGTCCTTTCCCGACAGAACTGTTTGATGACATCGGCGAGTTCCTGGGTAAAAAAGGCAACGAGTTCGGTGCTACCACTGGCCGTCGCCGTCGTACCGGCTGGCTGGATGCAGTTGCAGTGCGTCGCGCAGTGCAAATCAACTCCCTGTCTGGTTTCTGTCTGACCAAACTGGATGTGCTGGATGGTCTGGAAACCGTTAAAATTTGCGTCGGTTACCGGATGCCGGATGGTCGTGAAGTGACAACCACTCCACTGGCTGCTGAACTCTGGGAAGGCATTGAGCCAATTTACGAAACCATGCCTGGCTGGAGTGAAAGCACCTTTGGTGTGAAAACACCGGAAGGTCTGCCACAGGCAGCACATGATTATATTCGTCGTATTGAAGAACTGACCGGCGTTCCGATTGATATTATTTCTACCGGTCCTGACCGTAGTGAAACTATGATTCTGCGCGACCCGTTTGATGCATAATCATACTCAGGCCGGAATATTTCCGGCCTTTGTCTTTCCTGCCAGCATTTTCCTTTCTCCCCGCTTGCTGACCTGGTTTACCGGTTCTTTAAATAATTCTCCGTAACCCCGCTCTCTGGTTTATTATCAGTACACAGAGGTTTTTTTGTTTAACCACTATTCAGTTTTTTGCCCGGCAAACACGACGAGGAAACAGTGCAGCTAACCAGCTTTACAGATTATGGCCTGCGGGCACTCATCTTTATGGCGACGTTACCGGAGCACCGGATGACCAGTATCACTGAGGTGACGGATGTCTATGGTGTTTCGCGGCACCATATGGTTAAAATTATTAATCAGTTAAGTCGTGAAGGGTTTGTCCGTGCCAGCAGGGGAAAAAATGGTGGAATCCGTCTGGGAATGCCTGCTGAGTCAATTAATCTCGGTGATGTGGTGCGGAAACTGGAGCCTTTGCAACTGGTGAATTGTGAGGAGTGTGCTATTACCCCGGCTTGCCGCCTGAAAGCAGCGTTAAATAGTGCAATGGAACAATTTCTGAGCGAACTGGATAACTATACGCTGGCGGATATCGTTCAAAATAACGACAATTTATACAAAATTCTTATCACGGATGCCGCTGTGGTAAATACACATTCATGACATTGGAGGAACCTATGTCAAAAGATCCTTTTCAGCAACGGGAAGCGGAAAAATATGAAAATCCGATCCCCAGCAGAGAATTTATTCTTGCCCATTTGGATAAACGGGAAAAACCTGCCAGCCGTGAAGAACTGGCCCGCGAACTGAATATCAGTGGTGAAGAGCAGACAGAAGCCCTGCGTCGCCGCCTGAGAGCTATGGAACGTGACGGACAGTTGGTCTTTACCCGCCGTCAGTGCTATGCCTTACCTGAGCGCCTGGACCTGTTACGTGGCAAAGTTATTGGTCATCGTGATGGTTACGGTTTTCTGCGGATAGAAAATTCCAAAGATGACCTGTACTTATCGGCCGAACAGATGAAATTCTGTATGCACGGTGATGTTATCCTGGCACAGCCGGGTGGCGCTGACCGTAAAGGTCGTCGTGAGGCGCGGGTTGTACGGGTGTTAGAGCCACGTAACAGCCAGATTGTCGGACGTTATTTCGTGGATGCCGGCGCTGGTTTCGTCGTGCCGGATGACAGCCGCCTGAGTTTCGATATTCTGATTGAACCGGAATTTACCCTCAATGCCCGGATGGGTGCTGTGGTGGTAGTGGAACTGGAAAAGCGTCCGACCCGTCGCACCAAAGCTATTGGCCGTGTTATTGAAATTCTCGGTGACACCATGGGAACCAGCCTGGCTGTAGATATGGCACTGCGCACCCATGAAATTCCACATAGCTGGCCGGAAACCGTTCTGCAGCAAATGGCTGCCATGAGCGAAGAGGTTCCGGAAAAAGCTAAAGCAGGTCGTGTCGATCTGCGCAAACTGCCTCTGGTCACTATCGACGGTGAAGATGCCCGTGATTTTGATGATGCCGTCTATTGCCAGAAAAAACGTGGTGGAGGTTGGCGTTTATGGGTTGCGATAGCTGACGTCAGCTATTATGTACGCCCCGGAACCGAACTGGACAATGAAGCACAGCTTCGCGGAACGTCAGTTTACTTCCCGTCCCAGGTGGTTCCAATGCTGCCGGAAGTTCTGTCCAACGGCCTGTGTTCACTGAATCCGCAGGTAGACCGTCTGTGTATGGTCTGCGAAATGACTATTTCTGCTTCAGGAAAACTGAGTGGCTATAAACACTACGAAGCAGTAATGAATTCTCACGCCCGTCTGACTTATAACAAGGTGTGGAGCATTCTGCAGGGCAATCCGGAACTGCGGGAGCAATATGCACCGCTGGTCGGAGACCTGGAAGAGTTGCATCGTATGTATCAGGTGCTGGAAACTTCGCGGGCCGAACGTGGCGGTATTTCGTTTGAAACCGAAGAAGCTAAATTTATCTTTAATGCCGAACGCAGAATCGAACGGGTAGAACGTACCAGCCGTAATGATGCGCATAAGCTGATTGAAGAGTGCATGATTCTGGCAAATATCGCCTCGGCGAAATTCGTCGAAAAATATCAGGAACCGGCGCTGTTCCGCGATCATGACCGGCCATCTGATGACAGTATTAAAAGTTTCCGCACTGTGTTGAGTGAACTGGGGCTTAGCCTGTCAGGAGGCGTTAAACCCGCACCTCTGGATTACGCAGAGTTGTTGGAAAAAATTGCCGACCGGCCGGATGCAGAAATGCTGCAGACCATGCTGCTGCGTTCAATGAAACAGGCGGTTTATGACCCGGAAAACCGTGGTCACTTTGGTCTGGCACTGACATCTTACGCGCACTTTACCTCGCCTATTCGTCGTTATCCGGATCTACTGCTGCACCGTGCAATTAAGTACCTGCTGGCAAAAATTGCCGGTGAACAGGAAGGGAATACTACCCCGACCGGCGGTTATCACTACGATCTGCAACAGATGCTGCAACTGGGTCAGCACTGTTCTATGACCGAACGGCGTGCTGATGAAGCGACCCGTGATGTTGCTGACTGGCTGAAGTGTGATTTCATGCAGGATCAGGTCGGTACTACTTTCAGTGGCGTTATCTCCAGCGTCACCGGATTTGGCTTCTTTGTCCGGCTGAATGATCTGTTTATCGATGGCCTGGTGCATGTCTCAACTCTGGATAACGACTACTATCGCTTTGATGCGATAGGACAGCGGCTGATCGGTGAATCCGGCGCCCATACTTACCGGTTGGGTGATATTGTCGAAGTTCGGGTTGAAGCCGTACATATGGATGAACGTAAGATAGACTTCGCTCTGATATCGAGCCAGCGCCAGCCGCGCGGAGCCGGTAAAACCGCCCGTGAAAAAGCGAAGAAAACGGGCACGGCCAGTGCTGCCGGAAAGCGTCGTCGAGAAGTTAGTTCCTCTGCTAACTTCGAGCCAGACAGTGCTTTCCGTACTGACAGCAAGAAACCGGCGAAGAAGCGCAGTTCGAAAAAGAAAGCCGCGCAAAACAGCAGTAGCGCTGAGACTCCGGTGAAGAAAGTCAAAAAAGTCTCGGAGAAAACACGTAAAATCGCCGCAGCCACTAAAGCGAAACGTGCAGCTAAAAAGGAAAAGTCTGCGGCTAAAAAAGCTGACTGACAGCCTTTATCCAAGGACATCTGTCGCTCCCCCGACAGATGTCTGTTATTTAACGTCCAACCATTGAACTGAGTTATGAGCGAAATTATTTTTGGTATTCATGCCGTCGAGGCCTTACTGGAGCGTGATCCGCAGCGTTTTCAGGAAGTATTTATTCTGAAAGGACGCGATGATCGCCGTCTGCAGCCGTTGATCACTGCACTGGAAGCCCAGGGTGTTGTGGTTCAGATAGCCACGCGTCAGTGGTTGGACAGTAAAGCGGAAGGGGCGGTACATCAGGGGATCATTGCTAACGTGAAGCCCGGTCGTCATTACCAGGAAGGGGATTTACCCGATCTACTGGAAAAAATCGAACAGCCATTCCTGCTGATTCTGGACGGAGTGACTGACCCGCACAACCTCGGTGCCTGTCTGCGGAGTGCAGATGCCGCCGGAGTTCATGCTGTTATTGTACCGAAAGATCGCTCGGCTTCACTGAATGCAACGGCTAAAAAGGTAGCCAGTGGAGCAGCAGAGTCTGTGCCATTAATCCGTGTTACCAACCTGGCACGTACCATGCGTCTGCTTCAGGAATACAATGTATGGATTGTGGGCACAGCTGGTGAAGCTGACCATAATCTGTATCAAAGTAAAATGACCGGCCCGATGGCACTGGTGATGGGGGCTGAAGGCGAAGGTATGCGCCGCCTGACCCGTGAGCATTGTGATGAACTGATCAGCATCCCGATGTCCGGCAGCGTTTCGTCACTGAATGTGTCGGTCGCGACCGGAATTTGTCTGTTTGAAGCGGTGCGCCAGCGCCAGACTTCCTGATTAACAGCCTCCGTCCGTGGTGCTTCCGGCTCTGCGGACGGCGGGACTGGTCCGGTAAAATATTGCCTCACTGTACCATCTGCCCGGCACCACCGTATCACTCACCATAATAATCCGGTACCAGCGTACGCCAGCCTGATTCGCCATCGCGTGAATTGCCCGTTCTGCATCATCCGGCGATCCGTAGACAGTCACATGCACATTGGCGGTTTTACACAGATCCAGCGTCTGCGCCAGACTGAGTTCCTGGGCATAAGGCTTCAGGGGCGGGCGGGGCACCGGGGTTGGATGTACCAAAGCGCAACCACTCAGTAGCAGCGAAAAACATAGTGTGAGTACACGTAACGGCATTTTATCCTTCACCTTAGTGTCAGAGGGCAGCAATCACAGAGTGACTTGCGGATATTCACGGATGGCCCCCGGAAGGCAGCTGCCGTGCTGTGGACTATCGGGCTTAGTGTTGACTGGTATAATTGAAATCGTGCGGATGATTGGCCAGACTGCCGCTGATGGCCGCATACAGCACGGTCTTACCATCCACTGAAAACTTATCACTGATATTCAGCCAACGTAGCTGCTCTTTATGATTTTTTTCATCAACACGGGACCATAATCCACTCATACTGTTGTCAGCCGGTGAATAAATCAGGGCAAAACGATCAGCGGCGCAGTCATGAGGCTTGCAGCTGTAGTACAGCTGGTAAGTCGTACCGTCCAGAGTCACTTCCTGCATCGGCGTTTCTACTCCGCCTTTCTTTATCCAGCCAGGTAAATGCTGTCCGGCAATTAGTTGTGAAAAGGCTATGCGGCCTTGCTGGCTCTGGAGCAGGGAGCTGAGGCCGGGCAGTGGTTGAGCAACAACGGGCAGGGCCGTCGCAGAGAGCAGTACGGCAGCACATGCGATACGGAATGTCATATTCATCACTTCCTCCTGTTGAGTCAGCAGCCATTTCTGAATGGCTGTGGATGACCTGCTGAGCATAGCACGTGGGTGAGATTTTCACCTGCGCGTCAGGATGATTGTGGTCTGAAAGGGGAATCGCAGGGGGAAATGATCAGGCTTTTGCCTGACCGTCAGCCGGTTTCTGCCCGACGGACAGATATTTTCTACCACTGGCTGATTTATTTGCTTGAGTTTCACTCATCTGGTCAGTATTATTACGCGTCAATTTTTCAGCCGTACTTAAAAACGTTCCTTGCTTCCATGGGCCACGGCTGACCCTGACAGGAGGCTGAATAATCCGTAAGGAGCAACCGATGCGTCATTACGAAATCGTATTTATGGTCCATCCTGACCAGAGCGAGCAGGTTCCAGGAATGATCGAGCGTTACACTGGTGCTATCACCGGTGCTGAAGGCACGATTCACCGTCTGGAAGACTGGGGTCGCCGTCAGCTGGCTTACCCGATCAACAAACTGCACAAAGCACACTACGTTCTGCTGAACGTTGAAGCGCCGCAGAGTGTTATCGATGAGCTGGAAACTAACTTCCGCTTCAACGACGCCGTTATCCGTAGCATGGTTATGCGCGTTAAAAACGCGGTAACTGAAGCGTCACCAATGGTTAAAGCAAAAGAAGAACGTCGTGATCGTCGTGAAGATTTTGCTAACGAAACCTCTGATGACTCAGATGCTGAGGATTCTGAAGAGTAATCCATGACGGTGGCTAATCATCTGCGCTTGTCCGGTACTGTCTGTGGCAATGTTGTCAGAAAGACCAGCCCCTCAGGAATTCCTCACTGTCAGTTCGTGCTTGAGCACCAGTCACTGCAGGAGGAAGCCGGATTATCCCGGCATGCACGATGTCGTATCCCTGTGATTATCAGTGGTAATGAACATCTGCAGATTACTCAACATATAACGGTCGGCACACAACTCATTCTTGGCGGTTTCCTGCATTGCCATCAGGCAAAAACAGGACAAAGCAGAATGGTGTTACATGCCGAGCAGATTGAATTGATAGATTCTGGAGACTAGCCTAATGGCACGTTATTTCCGTCGTCGCAAGTTCTGCCGTTTCACCGCGGAAGGCGTTCAAGAGATCGATTATAAAGATATCGCAACGCTGAAAAACTACATCACTGAAAGTGGCAAAATTGTACCGAGCCGTATTACCGGTACTCGCGCAAAATACCAGCGTCAGCTGGCCCGTGCTATCAAGCGCGCGCGCTACCTGTCTCTGCTGCCGTACACTGATCGTCATCAGTAATCGGCCACTGTCCATTAACGACTTTGAGAGGATAAGGTAATGCAAGTTATTCTGCTTGATAAAGTAACAAACCTGGGTAACCTGGGTGATCAGGTCAACGTAAAAGCGGGCTACGCTCGTAACTTCCTGGTTCCACAGGGTAAAGCTGTCCCTGCAACCAAAACCAACATCGAGTTTTTCGAAACTCGTCGTGCTGAGCTGGAAGCTAAACAAGCTGAAACTCAGGCTGCTGCCAATGCCCGTGCTGAGAAAATCAATGCACTGGGTACTGTAACCATCAATTCTAAAGCCGGTGACGGTGGCAGACTGTTTGGTTCTATCGGCGCACGCGACATCGCTGACGCAGTAACTGCGGCTGGCGTTGAAGTTGCTAAAAGCGAAGTGCGTTTACCGGAAGGCGTTCTGCGCGCTATCGGTGAATACGAAGTTAATTTCCAGGTTCACAGCGACGTTGTTGCTAAACTGGTTATTAATGTCGTTGCTGCTGCTTAATCTGCAGCGCAACAAAAACGCCGGCATTATGCCGGCGTTTTTGTTTCTGCCATATGCTGGTATCACCAGCATAAAATAAGCTCACTGAGCCCGGATAAAGCTGCCGTTGCCCTGACGGACAAACAGCACTGGTCCGTTGCTACCGTTAAGGGTTAACCCGGTCACGGTACCTCTGGCATTAATTCGCAAGCGTATTTGCTGACCAGTCTGTAAATTACTTAACGGTTTATCCGCCCCTTCGACATTTGCCATCGCAAACACATCACTGACCGGTAAATTATTATCTCTGAACAGCTGTGCCAGCGTCTGACCATCGGCAATCTGATAGTTATGCCATTGGCCCTGTGGATCATCTGACGATGGCACCGGAATAGATGATGAAGTATCACCGCTGTTATCTAACTGTGCCTGCATCACTGTTGAGTTGCTATTCACCGGGCGCTGTACCGGAAATTGCTGTGACTGACCTGGTAGTAAAATTCCGATTACCACCAGTATGACTCCGGCAAAGATTCCCCAGCGATGAGTGAGTGGCAGGGGGTCCATCCAGCGCAGTTTCTCAGGCCAGTGCCCGACCGAACTGAACAGGGAAGGCTGACCGGCGGTATTTTCCTGTTTCCGCATACTCGTTTCCTCTGGCGGAGTAAACAAATGGCGCAGACTGCCGGGCTTTGCTGCCTGTATGGCATCTGCAACGCGACTTCGGATAGTAGGGTGCTGACGGCGGGCAAATTGGCCCATCTTTATTCTCTCTTGTTACACAGCGAATGAATGTTCTGTTACGAATCTGACATATTGTTTATAGCAGACCCGCAGATAGTTGCACTTTATGCCTGCTATTGTTTATCTTTCAGAAAAAAAAGTCACCAGTTGCAGGTTCGGTTTTACCCCGGGGCCGCGCACTGTTATGCTGCCGTCTCAATTATCGAGGATAAAACAGGAACAGGAAATGACGACTCTTTCTTTTGATAGCGTTGAAGCGCAGGCAAGCTACGGTATTGGACTGCAGGTTGGGCAGCAGCTGCTGGAATCAGGATTACAGGGATTACAGCCTGAAGCGTTACTGGCCGGTCTGCGTGATGCACTGGAAGGAAACTCGCCGGCTGTCCCTGTGGACGTCGTACATCGTGCACTGCGTGAAGTTCATGAACGTGCTGAAGCTGTGCGCCAGGAACGTACTCAGGTTATGGCTGCTGAAGGGCTGAAATACCTCGAAGAAAACCGCCAGCGTGAAGGCGTCAGCAGCACAGAATCCGGCCTGCAATTCCGGGTACTGACTCAGGGTGAAGGTCCGATTCCTTCTCGTCAGGACAGGGTTCGTGTTCATTACACCGGTAAACTGATCGACGGAACTGTGTTCGACAGTTCGGTTCAGCGTGGCGAGCCTGCTGAATTTCCTGTCAGCGGTGTTATCGCTGGCTGGATTGAAGCGTTAACCCTGATGCCGGTTGGCTCGAAGTGGGAGCTGGTTATCCCTCAGCAGCTGGCCTACGGCGAGCGTGGTGCAGGCGCATCTATTCCGCCATTAAGCACTCTGGTGTTTGAAGTAGAATTACTGGAAATCCTGTAATTCTTCTGCTCAGTGTAAACCGGCCAGTGTGCCGGTTTTTTTTGGCTTAAATTTACCCGTTTTGATGGATTAAAGGGCATTGAGTGGCAGATATTCGCCTGTTACAGCCTTCTGCAAGCCAGATAAAAATACGTTACACTGAAAAAACTGAGATTAATGATGCATCTCCCTGATGAGATGCTGAATGCAAAGAGGTGAATCATGCTGGAACAACTTTGCCAGCTGGCAAGAGCGGCCGGGGCTGAAATTATGCAGATCTACAATGCCAGCCAGCCCACAGAAGTGTTACATAAAGCAGATAACTCACCGGTTACTGCGGCCGATATTGCAGCGCATCATGTGATCCTTGAAGGATTGTCCAGGCTAACCCCGGATATTCCGGTATTGTCGGAAGAGTCTCCGGTTCCCTGGGAAGAGCGCAGACAATGGCAGCGCTACTGGCTGGTAGACCCACTGGATGGGACTAAAGAATTTATCCGTCGTAATGGTGAGTTCACCGTGAATATTGCTCTGATTGAGCAGGGTGAGCCGGTTGCCGGAGTGGTTTATGCCCCGGCTAGTGATCTGATGTACTTTGCCGCCGATGGACAGGCCTGGAAAGAAGAGCAGGGCGCCCGCACTCCTATCCAGGTACAGCAGGCTAATCCACCGCTGGTGGTTGTCAGTCGCTCGCATGCGGATGCTGACAGCGAACTGAAAGAGTACCTCAGCCAGTTGGGTGAGCATCAGACCGTTTCAGTAGGCTCTTCTCTGAAATTCTGCCTGGTCGCAGAAGGCAAGGCTCAGCTTTACCCGCGTTTCGGGCCTACCAATATCTGGGATACCGGAGCCGGGCATGCAGTTGCAAAAGCCGCGGGTGCGCATGTGACCGACTGGGCCGGGAAAACGCTGGATTACACGCCTCGTGAATCCTTCCTTAACCCGGGTTTTCGTGTCAGCCTGTTCTGATACTACGATTTCATTTGGAATAATCTGCTGCTTTCCACGGGCATAAGCACAGCCAGTAACGGAAAACAGCAGATTTCAAAGAGCACTCTGGTGTGCTCTTGTGGCTTTTTGTGCGGCAGGAATATTTCTTTAGCTTCGTTGTCTGCCACGAATTACCGCTTTACCCGGCCTTTAACTGCGGCACCTGCCTGCTATTTTAACCTTCGTTCATTTTACTGAAACATAACCCCTGCATGATACGCGCTCGCAGGTTGTTAATAATTTGTGTGAGACTGCACAGATATTAGTTTTATACTGTATTACAATAAATATACAAGATATAAGACTATTCCATGATGATTTTGTGGTTTATCTGATTGAGCGGTGGGGCACTTTTTCAGTAAATTGTGGTCATAACAGTGAAATCCGTTTTGGATCTCTGACTGTCAGGGCATCAGCAAGTAAGGATCATAAGGATGAAGATTTTTCAGCGATATAACCCTCTGCAAATCGCTAAATACGTCAAAACGTTATTTAAAGGCCGTTTGTATATTACTGGCATTGGGGCTTTTGATTTCGATAAAGGCAGGTTGTTACTGCCATCTGTAAAAGATAAGCAGCAACTGAATGTGATGTCGGAGATTAACCGGCTGGTATTGCGCTTACAGGCAGAATATCGTTAAAAAAGCCAGGGCGCCGACAGGCGCCCTGATTGTTGGTTTAGCTGACCGTGGTACTTTCTTCAGCCACCGCCGTTCCCGCCGGAACCAGAACTGCAGGTCGCTCATCTATCCTCGTGACCAGTAACTGATCGATACGGTAGCTGTCGATATCCACCACCTCGAATTTGTAGCCAGAGAACATCACAAAGTCGGTACGTTTCGGTATTTTCCTCAGCATATACATCATAAAGCCGCCGATGGTTTCGTAATTACCGTTATGCGGGAACTCATCAATATGTAAAACCCGCATCACATCGTCGATAGGCGTACCGCCCTCAACCAGCCATGAATTCGCATCCCTGGCGACGATTTGTTCTTCAAAGCCCTGTCCTACCAGGTCACCCATCAGTGTCGTCATTACATCATTCAGTGTGATAATACCCACTACCAGTGCGTATTCATTCATGATGACTGCAAAGTCTTCACCTGCAGATTTAAAACTTTCCAGTGCTTCTGACAGGGTTAAAGTATCCGGAACTATCAGTGCCGAACGAATCTGCACACCACTGTTGAGCGTCAGACTTTGGTTACCCAGTACACGTAACAGCAATTCTTTGGAATCGACATAACCAATAATATGGTCAATATCGTTATTACAGACCAAAAATTTGGAATGCGGATGACGTGCGATTTTCGACTTCAGGCTCACTTCATCTTCATTCAGATCGAACCAGACAATATTTTCACGCGAGGTCATGGAAGACGGAACAGTACGTGATTCAAGCTCAAATACGTTCTCAATTAACTCATGTTCCTGTTTCCGAAGTACCCCGGCCAGCGCACCCGCTTCTACTACTGCGTAGATGTCATCAGGTGTGATGTCATCTTTACGTACCATCGGTATTTTAAACAGGCGGAAAATATTGTTGGCCATGCCGTTAAAGAACCATACCAGTGGCCGGAACACCGTCAGGCAAAAACGCATCGGGTGGATAATTCGTAAAGCAATTGCTTCCGGAGCAATCATACCGATGCGCTTCGGCGTCAGGTCAGCAAACAAAATGAACAGGCTGGTAACGATGGTAAAAGAGCAGATAAAGCTTAACTGGTCGGCAACTTCCGGCGAGAAAAAGCGTAAAAACAGCGAGTTGAAAGCCGGTGAAAACGCTGCATCACCGACGATACCGCCAAGAATAGCAACTGCATTCAGGCCGATTTGTACGACGGTGAAGAACATGCCCGGGGATTCCTGCATTTTCAGGATATGTTGCGCCCGAACATCTCCTTCATCCGCCAGTAATTTAAGTTTAATTTTGCGGGCGGCAGCCAACGAAATTTCAGACAGAGAGAAGAATGAACTGATCACTATCAGTAATAAGATGACAAATAAGCTATCTAACATAGAAGGTCCAATTTTTATACTTTTGTCATTTTTGGCGTGGGCAACAGAAACTTCCACGTATGACATGAGTGCCATACTGGCTATCCGCGCCAAAAATGTCTGTCCGGCAGCTAAATAGCATACCTCTCAGACAGAAACGACTCAGGTTTTCCTGAAGGGCCGATTATAGCAGCAGCCGCAGAGGGGCCGCCAGAGGTAAAGGTGAACAAATTTTCATCAATAGAAAAATGTATCGCCAATATGAAAATGGTAGTTTTTTATCCCGGATTTTGTGGTGAGTTTGCCGGTTAAAATCGCTGGAGTGGTTTTTTATCTCACTACGGGTGTTGTGTTAACTGATGCATTTACCGACAATAGCCGATATCTCTGTTATTTTTATCTTTTTGGTTGTTTTTTTACCCGCGGGTCCGGATGGACGACTACGCTGTAGATAAGGTATTTATATATACTCCGGGCGATGACTCCGGGAAAACGGCCGGTATAAACAGGAGTTTGCGTGCCACGTCTACGTTTATCGCTATATGGTGTGACGGTATTGCTTTTGGCAGCGCCTTCGCTTCAGGCTGCGACTGTTAAGTTGCAGCTGACAGGGCTTTCAGGCGAATTACAGAACAATGTCCGGATTCGCCTGGCGGCAATTGCCAGTGAAGAAGTCTCTGCTGACAGTCGTTTTCAGGCTCGTCTGACGGATTCTATTAAAGTGAGCCTGAGAGCGCTGGGCTATTATCAGCCAGAAATCACTTTCCCGACGCCACCCGATGCGCTGGGGGGGGGAAACACGGTAATCCGTGTGAATGTCGATGCAGGCCCGCCAGTGAAAATTGCCGGCAGTACCATAGTGGTGGAAGGCGAGGCCAGTAAAGATCCTGATTACGCTCAGTGGGTGAAAAAAGGACGGCCGAAAAACGGTACCGTACTGAATCACGGACAATATGACAGTTTCAAAAGTGGCTTTTCCAGCATCGCATTGCGTAAAGGCTACTTTGACGGCGAATTCAAAAAAAGCCAACTCGGCGTCTCGGTTGACCGGCATGAGGCTTTCTGGGACCTCGACTATGACAGCGGGCCGCGTTACCGCTTCGGGGATGTCAGCTTTGCAGGCTCAAATATCCGCGAAGAATATCTGCGCAACCTGATCCCTTTTCATAAAGGGGACTATTACAGTTCCACTGACCTGGCCGAGTTAAACCGTCGGTTATCTGCCACAGGCTGGTTCAGCTCAGTAGTGGCTGCCCCTGAATTTGATAAAGCGCATACGACTAAAATTCTGCCGGTTAATGCAGCACTCACCCCGGCGGTAAAAAATTCTGCAGAGACTGGTATTGGTTATTCCACCGATGTCGGCCCGCATCTTAAAGCCACCTGGAAACGACCGTGGGTTAACGATTACGGCCAAAGTCTGTCGGTGAATACTTACCTGTCACAGCCGGAACAACAGCTGGACACGACTTATAAAATCCCGTTACTGAAAAGCCCGCTGGAGCAATATTATCTGTTGCAGGGTGGGTTAAAGCGTATCAACCTGAACGATACCAAATCAGATACCTCGACAGTGGCCGTATCACGTTACTGGGACAATCAGTCCGGCTGGCAAAAAGCACTGAATTTGCGCTGGAGTCTGGACAACTATACCCAGGGTAATGTGTCGGATAAGACCATGTTGATCTACCCCGGAGTGAGTGTTAACCGGACCCGCTCGCGTGGCGGGATGATGCCTACCTGGGGAGATTCCCAACGCTATTCAGTAGATGTCTCTGATACCACCTGGGCTTCGGATGTTAATTTTGTTATTTTTCAGGCACAAAACGTCTGGATCCGAACGCTGGCGCAAAAACACCGTTTTGTATTCCGTGGCAACTTTGGCTGGATAGAAACCAGTGATTTTGAACGTATTCCACCGGATTTACGTTTTTTCGCCGGGGGTGACCGCAGTATTCGTGGTTATAAATACCAGGGTGTTTCGCCGCGCGATTCTGACGGCAAGCTGACCGGTGCTTCGAAAATGGCTACCGGGTCGATTGAATATCAGTACAACTTTACCGGCAAGTGGTGGGGGGCGGTATTCGTCGACTCCGGCGAAGCGGTAAATAATTTTAAAGATACCAACATTAAAACCGGGACCGGATTTGGTATCCGCTGGGCTTCCCCTGTGGGCCCAATCAAACTGGATATCGCCGCCCCGGTGGGTGACAAAGATAATCACGGAATGCAGTTTTATATAGGACTGGGGCCGGAACTATGACGCGATGGAAGAAAGTCCTGACAGGGATTCTGATATTTTTACTGCTGCTGATAGCGATAGTTGGTTTTCTTATCGGCACAGCGCCAGGCCTGCATCTGGTGCTTAACAGCGCAGCCCGCTGGGTGCCAGGGCTGAAAATTCAGCAGGTTGAAGGTGGCTGGAGCAACCTTACTATCAAAGGGCTGGGATATCAGATGGCCGGTGTTAGTGTGTCAGGTGGCGAACTACACCTGTCGCTGGATGCTTCGTGTCTGATTCACTCTTCAGTCTGCGTTAACGATATTTCCCTGAAAGATGTCAGCGTGGTGGTGGACAGCAGTAAAATGGCACCCGCTGCACCTGAAAAAACGGAAGACGATAGCAGCAGTGGTAATCTTTCCACCCCGTATCCCATCACATTACGGCATCTTGGTTTAGATAATGTCAGTGTTAAGATTAATGATACGGCGATTGCTCTGGGAAGTTTTTCGACCGGGCTGAACTGGCAGGGTCGCCAGCTGACACTGACACCAACCAAAATCGCGAACCTGCTGCTGGCATTGCCTAAAGCCAAAGCCGCGGCAGAGCAGGTTTCAACTGAGGCTGTGGTTAAACAGACTGACAAGCTGAAGCAGAATGTTGCCGCGACGGCCGGACAACCGGTAACCCCAACGGCTACCCCTGCGACCGCAACAGATAATCAACCCTCTTCAGAGTCGAAAACCGCACAGACAAAACCCCAGCCGGTTCCGGAACAATCGCCGTCTGAGATGCTGAGAGCGTTGTTTGCCAAACCATTACTGGATTTGCCTGAGTTTCACTTACCGCTGGATCTGACTATTGAAGAGATCAGCGGTGAAAATCTGCGTCTGACCGGGGATACCGATCTGACCGTCAACCAGTTGCTGCTGAAAGCTCAGGCGGTCGATAATAAAGTGGATTTACAGACCCTGAAAGTGAATGCTCAGCAGGGAATACTCAGCGTCACCGGCCAGGCGACCCTGAGTGGTGACTGGCCGCTAAATCTGACGCTGAACAGCGACATTAATATGGACCCGGTCAAAGGCCAGAAAGTGAAGCTGGTGATGCAGGGCGCAGCCAAAAAACAGGTCAGTCTGAATCTTAATCTGTCCGGTCCGGTAAAAGCCCAACTGCAGGCGATGGCTCAGCCTGCGGTAACGGGGCTGCCGTTCTCGTTATCTTTCAACAGTTCTCAGTTACGCTGGCCACTGACCGGGCAGGCTGACTGGCTGGTGAAAAATCTGGCCCTGACCACTGGCGGGAAAGCGACGGATTACACTATCTCATTACGGACATCAGTGTCCGGTACCTCCATCCCGCCAGCGGATATTGCCCTCGATGGTAAAGGGAATACCGATCAGTTCTCTCTGGATAAGTTGCGGGTGTCGGCGTTGCAGGGCAATGTCGATCTTCATGCATTGCTGGACTGGACTAAAGCGATTAGCTGGAACAGCCAACTGACGCTCAGTGGTATTAATACTGCAAAACAGTATCCGGACTGGCCGGCGAAACTTGACGGTAGCATAACCACGCGCGGCAGCCTGTATGGTGGTAGCTGGCAGGTTCGGGTGCCGTCACTCTCACTGACCGGCAATGTGAAACAGAATGCAGTTAACGTAAAAGGTTCTCTTTACGGCAACAGCTATAACCAGTGGAGTATTCCGGAGATCAGTCTGCTGCTGGGCCAAAACCGGTTGGATGTGAAAGGAACACTGGCCGATAAAATTAACCTTGATGCCACTATTGATGCCTCGCACCTCAATAATGCCTTACCGGGGCTGGGTGGGGTCGTGAAAGGGACGATTAATGCCCGTGGTACATTACAGCAACCGGAACTGCAAGCTGATCTTGATGGTCGTGGTTTACGCTGGCAGCAGCTGAGTATTGGCAGCTTTAGTCTGAAAGGTAATGTCAGTTCAGCACAGCAAATCGCCGGTAAGCTGGCCTTGCGGGTCTCGCAGTTACAGCAGGCGGCGCTAAAAATTAGCAGCATTGTGCTGGACGCCAGTGGTAACGAAAAACAGCACCAACTGAAACTGACGGTGGATGGTGAACCGGTATCGGGGCAGTTACAGCTAAACGGTAGTTTCGACCGGCAGACCCAACGCTGGCAGGGCGCACTCAGCAATACGCACTTTAATACTCCGGTGGGTGAGTGGCGACTGAGTAAGGCTGTTAGCCTGGATTATAAAAATGCGCAGAAAACGATCACGGTGGGTACCCATTGCTGGCTGAATCCGAACGCACAGATTTGTGTTCCGGAGCCAGTGGTCGCCGGGGCCGACGGGCATGCGCATATTCAGCTAAGCCGCTTCGATTTGGCGATGCTTAAACCAGTGTTACCGGCGGATACGGAACTTAAAGGGGTATTCAGCGGCGACGCCCGGGTTAACTGGACAGCAGCCGGTGGCTTGCCGACCGGTAATGTCACTCTGAGCGGTAAAGGTGTTGAGGTAAAACAGAATGTTCAGGGCAATATTTTACCCATAGCCTTTGATGCTCTGAATCTGAAAGCCTCGCTGGTGGGAGGAAAAGCCCAACTGGGATGGCTGGTGAAGATTGCTAACAATGGTCAGTTGGATGGCAACATTCTGATTAATGATCCACAGAAGGTGCGCAATCTCAGTGGTTCGGTCAATATTGCTAATCTGTCACTGGCGCTATTTAATCCTGCGCTGGCGAAAGGCGAGCAGATTAAGGGAATGTTGAACAGCAAGCTGCGGTTGTCCGGGAATCTGCAAAATCCACGGATCTTCGGCCAGACAGCATTAACTGATATGGTGATTAACGGCAATTTTATGCCGGTAGAGATGACCGGGGCGAATCTGAATCTGGTGTTCGCCGGAGTCAGCTCAACCCTGCAGGGGCAGATCCAGACCCGACAGGGTACCCTGAATCTGACAGGGAATGCCGACTGGGCTCAGTTGGATAACTGGCGCGCACGAGTGGCAGCCAAAGGCGATAAAATCCGGGTGACGGTCCCGCCAATGGTCAGGATGGATGTCTCACCAGATCTGGTGTTTGAAGCGACTCCGTCGGCCTTTAATCTCGACGGTAAAGTGGATGTGCCCTGGGCAAGAATTACCGTTCAGCAGGTACCGGAGAGCGCCGTAGGGGTTTCTTCTGATGAAGTGATGCTGGATGATAATCTGAAGCCGATTCAGCCTAAAACAACATCAATTCCAATAAACAGTAATTTAATCATACATGTAGGTGACAACGTCCGGCTGTCTGCTTTTGGTCTGAATGCCCGTCTGACCGGGGATTTAAAAGTAATACAGGATAAGAATGGACTAGGACTTAACGGACAGATTAATATCCCGTCAGGACGCTTCCATGCTTACGGTCAGGATCTGCTGGTACGTAAAGGACAATTACAGTTCTCCGGCCCGCCGGATCAGCCGTATGTTAATCTGGAAGCTATCCGCAACCCTGAAGCGACAGAAGATAGTGTGACAGCGGGGATCCGTGTGACCGGTCTGGCTGATGAACCTAAAGTTGAAGTGTTCTCAGACCCGACGATGTCACAACAGGAAGCGTTGTCTTACTTATTACGCGGACAAGGGCTTGGCAGTGACGGTGACAGCAATGCACTGACATCGGCACTGGTTGGGTTAGGGGTTGCACAAAGTGGTCAGGTCATGGGCAAAATCGGCGAAACCTTCGGTGTGAGTAATCTTTCTCTTGATACCGCAGGGGTCGGTGATAGTCAGCAGGTGCAGGTCAGCGGTTATGTCCTGCCAGGGCTGCAGGTGAAATATGGTGTCGGATTATTTGATTCTCTGGCGACCTTAACCCTGCGCTACCGGCTGATGCCTAAACTCTATTTGGAAGCGGTGTCTGGTGTTGATCAGGCCCTCGATTTGCTTTATCAGTTTGAGTTTTAGCAATGCGAATAATCGTCTATGGCAGTTTAAGGCGCAAACAAGGAAACAGTCATTGGATGACCAATGCGCAGTGGTTAGGGGATTATCAGGTCGAAGGTTACGATCTGTATAATCTCGGCCTTTATCCTGGCGTGGTTGCCGGGCAGGGAAGTGTTTATTGTGAAGTGTACCGGATCGATGCAACTACGCTTGGTGAACTGGATGCGTTACGCACCCGGGGCGGAGAGTATAAGCGTCAGTTAATATCCACTCCCTATGGTACTGCGTGGATGTATATCTACCAGCGACCGGTAGCAGATCGTCAGCAGATTATGAGCGGCGACTGGCTGAAAAGGGATGAAGAGTCGTTATAAATAAAAAACGCCGTCTGAAACAGACGGCGTTTTTTTATCCGCGGAGCCGCAGATTACTTCTTAGCGCGTTCAAAAGAAGAGACGATTTCGGCTTTCGCTGCAGCAGCATCTGCCCAACCGTCAACTTTTACCCACTTACCTTTTTCCAGATCTTTGTAGTGCTCAAAGAAATGGGTGATCTGCGCACGCAGTAATTCCGGTAAATCGGTCACATCTTTAACGTGATCGTATTCTTTGGTCAGTTTGCTGTGCGGAACAGCAACGACTTTCGCATCTTCACCGGATTCGTCGGTCATTTTCAAAACACCGACCGGACGGCAGCGGATCACTGAACCATGCTCTAACGGATATGGTGTAGGAACCAGAACGTCTACCGGGTCACCATCCAGTGACAGGGTATGGTTGATGTAACCGTAGTTACATGGGTAGAACATGGCAGTAGACATGAAACGGTCAACAAACAGAGCGCCTGATTCTTTATCAACTTCATATTTGATCGGGTCAGCGTTTGCCGGGATTTCAATGATTACATAAATATCTTCTGGCAGATCTTTTCCTGCCTCAACCAGGTTCAGACTCATCGTTTAATTCCTTCAATGACATCAATTAAGTGCCCGGTATTATAGCTAACTGACAGTGAAAGTATTGCCTCTTTTTCTGCTTTCAGAGTGATCCGTCCAGTGCTTTATGCGAAAAAACCCCTTATACAAAGCGCTCCCGGATAACTTAGCCCTTAAGTCACAGTGCTGGTGGCTGGTAAACCATGTAAAGGATTACCGGCCAGGGACGATAAACAGAGTATTCCTCCCCACAGACCTGTTAAGGAATGGGTTGTTATGCTGTTTAAATTGTCTCTGCGTAGTGGCTTACTGATTATTCTGACGCTAATGGCTGCACTGCTGATTGTGGTCAGTGCTACCGGATTTTTTGCGCTGAATGCGGCAGACCACTCACTGACCGAAATTAACCGTATTCATGAAGATGAACTGGCCAGCCTTTACCAGAGTAACAGTGATCTGTTGCATGGGCGGTCGCTGGCCGCACTGGCCGTGCGTAAAGCTGAACTGGGTGACAGTCGTGCGGCGGAAAAATATTTTCAGGACGTAAGTACGGCGGTCACTAATTCACAATCGCATATGAAGAAGTTTCTGAAAGCAGGTACCGTCACTTTGAAAGGCAAAGAGATGGCAGAGGATGTAGCTCAGAACTACCAGGCTTATATGGATCAGGCAATACTGCCAATGGTGGCCGAACTGCAACACGGAGACCTGGAAGGCTATTACCGGAGTATAGAAAAATTTCCGGCGTTAATGGCCGCGTTCAGTCAGTCAGTTCAGAATTTTAATCGCTATGCCAGCCATGTTGCCCAACAACAGTTTATCCTGGCCGGAAGTCGTAAATGGCAAATGGAAGTGCTGCTGGTTATCTGTTCGGTTATTGCCCTCGGTACGATGGTCGTCAGCTGGCGTATTTTACGTAAAGCATTGCTGAATCCGCTGGCCCTGGTCAGGGAACATCTGACATTGATTGCTGACGGGGATCTGACCCGCAGCGTCCCGCTGGCCGGTAACAAAGATCTGCATGTGGTGATGGGTACGCTACAACATATGCAGAACTCACTGACCCATTCTGTACAACAGGTATCGGGAGCCAGCTTTCAGATTGATCTCGGTTGCCGCGAGTTGGGGGCAGGGATTGTTAATCTGTCACAGCGTACCGAAGAGTCTGCGACTTCTCTGGAACAGACTGCAGCAAGTATGGAGCAGATTACAGCCACTGTGCGGCTAAATGCCGGTAACGCGCATCAGGCTCATCATTTATCTACCAGAGTATCTGAAACGGCACAGCGCGGGGCTAATGTGGTGAATCAGGTGGTTGAGAAAATGCAGGATATCACCCAAAGCTCGCAAAAGATCGGCGATATCCTGGGAATGATTGATGATATTGCCTTTCAGACCAATATTCTGGCTCTTAACGCCTCGGTAGAGGCGGCTCGTGCCGGTGAGCAAGGGCGGGGTTTTTCGGTGGTCGCTAATGAAGTCCGGAGTCTGGCGCAGCGCAGCGCCAATGCGGCAAAAGAGATTCGGCAATTGATTGTGACTTCGCAATCGCAGGTCTCCGACGGCAGTAAAATGGCCAGCCGTGCCGGGAGTGCAATGAATGAAATTTATTCTGAAGTATCTCAGGTCACTGTATTGATGAAAGAAATATCGGTGGCTTCAGATGAACAAAGTCGTGGGATAGAACAGATTAATGTCGCAGTAACTCAGATGGATGAAGTCGCACAACAAAATGCGGCACTGGTAGAACAGGCCACCTCTGCCACTCATGTGCTTGAAGAACAAAGTGCGCGGTTACAACAGACAGTCGCGGCGTTCAGGCTGGCTGTCTGACAGAAAACTCCCCCGCAGAGGCCGCCTGTGGCAGCGTTCTGTGGGGGACTACGGCAGATTATTTAGCGTTGTCGTCCGGATTATCATGGATGAGACGTTCAACATCATCCACCATCGCCGTGTTGCCGACAAAGAACGGACTGCGCTGATGGATGGTCTGCGGTTTCAGTTCCAGAATACGGTTAACACCGTCGCTGGCTTTACCACCGGCCTGCTCAGCCAGGAAAGCCATTGGGTTGCATTCATACAGCAGACGCAGTTTTCCTGTAGGATAACTTGCCGTGCTTGGATACAGATAGATACCGCCTTTCAGCAGGTTACGGTGAAAGTCAGCCACCAGAGAACCGATATAACGTGAAGTGTAAGGACGGTGAGTCTCTTTATCTTCTTGCTGGCAGTACTTCAGGTACTTCTTCACGCCGTTAGGGAAACGGGAATAGTAGCCTTCGTTAATTGAATAGGTAGCACCATAGGCCGGGAAGGTCATCCGTTCCTGGCTCAGACAGAACAGGCCAAGAGAAGGATCATAGGTGAAGGCATGAACGCCGTGACCGGTGGTGTAAACCAGCATGGTGGAAGAACCATAGACCACATAACCGGCAGCAACCTGCTCAGTGCCCGGTTGCATAAAGTCTTCTTCGGTGACCGGAGTGCCGACAGGGGTGATACGGTGGTAAATAGAGAAAATGGTACCTACCGATACGTTTACGTCGATATTTGATGAGCCATCCAGCGGGTCCATCAGTACGACGTATTTACCGTTCTCTACGCCTTCAAAGATGACAAACTCATCTTCTTCCTCAGAAGCGATACCGGCGACAATACCACGGGCTTTCAGTGCGGACTTCAGCTTTTCGTTGGCAAACAGGTCGAGCTTCATCTGCTGCTCGCCCTGAACGTTTTCAACACCGTTGGCACCCAGAATGTCCACCAGGCCTGCTTTATTGATGTCGCGATGTATAACTTTCGCGCCAAGTTTGATTGCTGAAATCAGTGCAGTCAACTCACCGGTAGCGTGCGGAAAGTCATTCTGCTTCTCAACAATAAATTCACCCAATGTTTTCATAACAATTCTCTGGAAAGGTTAATTAATGAATTACTCGATATTAACACTATTGCAAACTTAACGGGCGTGAATAACTTAATCAATCATCCTATTTCTTAGTTATCAGCTCTGGCGTTACACTGTACAGTAACTTTTGGGCAATGGATCAGTTTATGCGCATTCACATTCTGGGTATTTGTGGCACCTTTATGGGCGGGCTGGCAATACTGGCACGCTCGCTGGGGCACGAAGTGACAGGTTCGGACAGCAATGTCTACCCACCAATGAGTACTCTGCTGGAAAAACAAGGTATTGAACTTACTCAGGGCTATGATCCGCAGCAGTTGGAACCCGCACCGGATCTGGTGATTATCGGTAATGCCATGGGCAGGGGAAACCCTTGTGTTGAGGCTGTGCTGGAAAAAAATCTTCCCTTTATGTCTGGTCCGCAATGGCTGCATGATTTTGTGTTGCGGGACCGTTGGGTACTGGCCGTGGCCGGAACCCACGGGAAAACCACCACCTCCGGAATGCTGGCATGGATACTGGATGCCTGCGGTCTGGCGCCAGGCTTTGTGATTGGCGGTGTCCCGGGCAATTTTGACGTGTCTGCCCGGCTGGGTGACAGCCCGTTTTTCGTGATTGAAGCGGATGAGTATGACAGCGCATTTTTCGACAAACGTTCGAAGTTTGTCCATTACTGCCCACGTACACTGATCCTGAATAATCTGGAGTTTGATCATGCGGATATTTTTGATGATCTGCGGGCAATTCAGCGTCAGTTCCATCATCTGGTGCGTATTGTGCCAGGTCAGGGAAAAATTATCTGGCCAGAGCAGGACAGTAATCTGCGTCAGGTGATTCAGATGGGCTGCTGGAGTGAGCAGGAGACACTCGGTGAGCAGGGACACTGGCGGGCGCAAAAGCGTAATGCGGATGCTTCACACTGGGAAGTTCTGTTCGACGGTCAGCCTGTGGCTGAGGTGAACTGGTCGCTGGTGGGTGAACATAATATGCATAATGGTCTGATGGCGATGGCGGCCGCCAGGCATGTGGGTGTTACCCCTCGCGATGCTGCTGCGGCACTCAACAACTTTGTTAATGCCCGTCGCCGCCTGGAGTGGCGTGGTAAGTTTAACGGTATTGATGTATATGATGATTTTGCGCATCACCCGACAGCCATTCTGGCAACATTGTCAGCATTACGCAGCAAACTGGGTGGCAAAGCGCGGATTCTGGCGGTGCTCGAGCCTCGTTCAAACACCATGAAACTGGGAATCAGTAAAAACGATCTGGCGCCATCGCTGGCCAGGGCGGACCAGGTATTCCTGTTCCAGCCGCCTCACATTTCATGGCAGGTGTCTGAGGTGGCTGAAGCCTGTATGCAACCGGCACACTGGAGTGCCGATATCGATACACTGGTCGAAATGATTGCCAGAGAAGCGCAGCCAGGCGATACCGTGCTGGTGATGAGTAACGGCGGCTTTGAAGGTATTCATCAAAAACTGCAACAACGACTGGAAAAGCTCAGCTAATCCGCCGGCAGGGCGAAAAGTTCGCCCTGCCAGAACCTTTATTCGGCTTCAGCCAGTTCACGCAGGTACTGAAAAATCAGTCGTGCAGATTTTGGTGGCTTATTGGCGGACTTCTCTTTCTGAGCATTACGAATAAAGCTACGCAGCTGCTGACGATCAGCATCCGGATAGAGATTAATCACTTCGGCGATGGCATCATCACCCTGCTCAATTAAGCGGTCACGAATGGCTTCCAGTTTATGGAACAGTGCCACCTGCTGATTATGGCGGTTCTTCAGTTTATCTAACGCCTGACGTAATGGTTCGACGTCACGTGAACGTAATAATTTACCGATTAATTGTAACTGGCGGCGACGGGCTTCCTTCTTGATACGCTGTGCCAGTTCAATGGCATCGCGCAGTTGCTCATCCAGCGGAATGCGTTCCAGCTCATTTTTGCTTAAGTCGATAAGCTCCGCACCGAGGCGCTTAAGCTCTTCGGCATCGCGTTTTATCTCACTTTTACTGACCCAGATAATCTCATCATCTTCATCTTCCTGTGGGTCTGGCTCGTTGTCGAGCCACTCTTCTGGCTGTTTGGTCATTATCGGGCTCCTGAAAAAAGAGGCTAATGCTAACAGGTTACAGGGCGACTGCGAAATTGTTCTCTGACTCTGATAGACTGAATATATTCATACATAAGAGTAGACGGCGAATCGATGAACGTATCAACTCAGGTTGCAGAACAACGTAAGCTGCTGGAACAGGCAGTGTCTCACGCACTGGAACTGGCAAAAAACAGCTCAGATGGTGCAGAAGTCGCAGTAAGCAAAACCACCGGTATCAGCGTCAGTACGCGTTATGGCGAAGTGGAAAATGTTGAATTCAACAGTGATGGTGCGTTGGGTATCACCGTCTATCTGCAACAGCGAAAAGGCAGTGCCTCTTCGACTGACCTGAGTCCGGAAGCTATCCAGCGTACAGTTCAGGCTGCGGTAGACATTGCCCGTTATACCTCACCGGATCCCTATGCCGGAGTTGCCGAAAAAGATTTACTGGCCTGGGATGCGCCGGACCTGGATCTTTTCCACCCGTTAGACATCGAAGTTGACCGGGCTATCGAACTGGCGGCAGAAGCAGAACAATTTGCCCTGCAGGCAGACAAACGGATTATCAATACCGAAGGCGGCAGTCTCAACAGCCATGCCAGTATCCGCGTATTTGGTAACAGCCATGGTCTGCTTAACAGTTATTGCAGTAGTCGTCACGGCATCTCTGCCAGCGTAATTGCTGAGCAGGATGGTCATATGGAACGTAATTACGCTTATACAGCGTCCCGTGATTTTGCTGATCTGCAGTCTGCACAATGGGTGGGTGAAGAGTGTGCGCGCCGTACACTGGCCCGACTGGCACCGAGAAAACTTTCCACTATGGAAGCCCCGGTTATTTTTGCTGCTGAAGTGGCGACCGGACTGTTTGGTCATCTGGTTGGAGCAATCAGCGGCGGGAATGTCTATCGCAAGTCTACTTTTCTGCTGGATTCTCTCGGCAAACAAATTTTTCCTGACTGGCTGACCATTGAAGAACGCCCACATTTGCTGAAAGGCGTGGCTTCCACACCGTTTGACAGTGAAGGGGTTCGTACCCTTGACCGGACGATTATCGACCGTGGTGTATTGCAGGACTGGTTACTGACCAGCTACTCAGCCCGTAAACTAGGCTTGCACAGCACCGGGCATGCCGGAGGCATTCATAACTGGCGGATTGCAGGTCAGGGCAGCTCTTTTAACGATTTGCTGAAACAGATGGGCACCGGGCTGGTGGTGACAGAACTGATGGGACAGGGCGTCAGCGCGATTACCGGTGATTATTCGCGCGGAGCTTCAGGTTTCTGGGTAGAAAATGGAGAGATTCAGTACCCGGTCAGTGAGATCACTATCGCAGGAAACCTGAAAGATATGTGGCAGAACATGGTTACTGTCGGCGATGACATTGAAACCCGCAGTAATATTCAGTGCGGATCGGTGTTGTTGTCCGGGATGAAAATCGCCGGCCAGTAGTTCGGCGATAAGCTGCGGGTTCCGGTGACAATCATAACTATGCCGGAGCCCTGATTATCCACATTGAGGAGTGAGCAATGCATAAATCGTTGAAAACAGCATTATCTGCTGCGTTACTGCTTTCCTGTGCCACAGCCTATGCGCTACCGCTGGAACAGGATATGGACATCTTAGGTACCGAACTGGCTACCGTTCAAAGCACCAGTAGTGCGACAGAAATGCAGCAATCATTACAGAAAATGCACGATGCGGCTGAAGATGCGAAGAAATCGACCCCTTATAAACTGCAGGGCCAGTCAGCCGACAGTGAAGGGATAAAGGAATACCATGCCGGGCTGGATCAGCTGATTGCACAAATCGCGGTGGTGGATAAGCTGGCTGCTGCCAATAAACTGCCGGAAGCCAAAGCTGCAGCCAAAAAGCTGGGTGATATCCGTAATCAGAACCACAAGAAGTTCCGCTAGACCATAAAAGCCGGCACTGCCTTGTCAGGACAGTGCTGGTTGTTTTCAGCGCAACTCCGGGTCGGGTAGCGAGCGGAGTAATGCCTGCCAGTGTTTCCGGGTGATGGGGTCGTTACCGTCGCGGAAACGGGACGATTGCTGACGAACCTTATCAATCGCCTCCTGCGGCGCCAGTAAAATATTTTCCCTGCCACCGGCCAGTGCAGCTATCTGAATATTACAGGCCCGCTCCAGCATATGCAGATTACGAAATGCCTGGGCGATGTTTGCACCCGCCGCCAGTAAGCCATGATTTCTCAGGATCATCACATCGCTGTCCCCCAAATCATTCACCAGCCGCTGCTGTTCATCCAGATCGAGAGCAATGCCTTCATATTCGTGGTAGGTGATACGCGAGTAAAAACCGAGTGCATGCTGTGAAATGGGCAGTAACCCTTCACGCTGTGCCGAAACCGCAACACCATCACGGGTATGGGTATGCAGAATGGCTTTCAGATCCGGACGGGCTTCATGGATAGCCCCATGAATCACATAGCCGGCTTCATTAATTCCCAGCCCTGTCGGATCATCAATAATATTGCCACGCACATCAATTTTGATCAGGCTTTCAGGAGTAATTTCTTCAAATAACAGACCGTAAGGGTTAATCAGGAAATGCTCTTCTTTTCCCGGCACCCGTACCGAAAAATGAGTGTAAATATGGTCGGTAAACTTGAGTTGTGCGGCCAGTCGGTAGGCACGGGATAAATCCAGCCGGACAGCATATTCTTCAGCAGTCCAGGGATGTGCAGCAGCAGTACTGTGGCGAGCTAAGGTGTCTGTACTCATAAGGATTCCTGTCGATAAGTTACCAGTCAGTCCCCTGGCCCAGCAGGGCCAGAATTTCCTGACGTTGTTTCACCAGCAAAGGAGCATCACGATGGCGCGGGAAAGGCGCCGGATTATGAAATTCCGCGAGAATTCGCGCCGGACGTGGCGAAAACACCACCACCCGGTGGCTGAGTAACAAAGCTTCTTCAATATCGTGGGTAACCAGTACACTGGTATAACCCTGGCTTTGCCACAGGGTAATTAATTCACTTTGCATCCGGATTCGTGTCAGTGAATCCAGTTTGCCCAGCGGTTCATCCAGTAACAGCAACCGGGGTTCATTCAATAAAGCTCTGGCCAGCGCGGCACGCTGCGCCATACCCCCTGAAAGTTGTGCTGGCCAGGCATGGGCAAATTCCTGTAAACCGATACGGGAAATCAGCTGATCAGCTTTGGGGTGCTGGTCTTTAAGTTTTCTGGCCTGTGGACCGAGCAGGACGTTTTGCCGCACGGTTAGCCACGGATAGAGCGTCGGATCCTGAAATACCAGAATCCGGTCAGGGCCGGGAGCCGTCACCGGCTGATTATCTGCCAGCAGTTGCCCTTGTTGCAGAGGTTCGAGTCCGGCCAGCAGTCGTAACAGGGTCGATTTTCCACAGCCTGAAGGGCCGAGCAGCGCGACACTTTCCCCCGGCTCAATCTGCAGGCTGACATTATCCAGTACCGGCAGTTGTTTATCTTTCAGGGTGAAGCGGTGACTGATATTGTTCAGGCGAATACTCAGTCCGCGGGAATAGTCTGTTGCCAGTGCGGTATTTACCATTTCATGGTTCCTTTTTGCCAACGTAATACCCGGTTTCTGACGGCAAACAGCAGGCTAATCAGACCTGAACACAGCAGAGCCATCAGTATTAAGGCCGCATACATATTGGAATAAGCCGCCCAGCCTTGCGCCCACTGCAGATAGAAACCAATTCCCGATTTCACACCCACCATTTCGGCCACAATTAACACCGAAAATGAAGCGCCAAGGCCCATAAATAAGCCGACAAACACGCTGGGTAACGCCGCAGGAATAGCGACCCGCAAGATCAGAAAGCGCGAATTCCCACCCAGAGTACGTGCGACGTCGTACCATGCCTGATCGATACTGGCGACGCCGGACCAGGTCAGAACGGTTACCGGAAACCAGGTCGCCAGAGCGATTAAAAATACGCTGGCATCGTGGCTGGTAGGGAACAGGAAAAAGCAGAGTGGTAGCAGGGCGGTTGCCGGTAGTGGTCCCAGCACCCTGAGTAACGGATGCATCCAGTAGCCGACCCGGGGTGACCAGCCAATCGCCAGACCTGCAATAAAGCCGAATAGTGTGCCCAGCACTACTCCACTAAGCAGCAAGGACAGTGAGTGATACAGGCTGTCCAGCAGACGTGGCCAGTCATCGTGGAAAACCTGCAGCAATGCCTGAGGTGGCGCGAAAAATGGCACCGGCAGTAACAACAGTTTTGCAGTCAGGATCTGCCAGCTACCGAGCAGTACCGGCAAGGCTATCAGCCACGCTGCGGCATGATTCAGGCGTGGCAGGCGGCCAACCCAGTGTCGGTAAGTCAGGGTCAGCGCCAGCAATAATATCGCGATAGCGGTATTTATTTCCGCCCACAATTGTGAGTAAGGCCAGTCTCTGGCGCCATTTGGCCAGTAAACGGTAATTGCGGCGGAGAGAAGCCAGAACAACGCGGCAATTCCGCCTTTAGTCCAGAGCCGCGGTAATCTCAGTCGGGCAGGGGCCAGCAGGTCATCAGGCGAATACATTTGCATAAATACTCTCCGCGAACTGGTGAGGATTTACTGAAGCACTGATGACCTGTACCCGTTGCAAATCAGTCACGTAACGGGTCATTTCATTGACAAATACCTCTCCCACCGCATGGTGGTCGTGTGCCTGACTCATCAGGATGGCTGAAACTTCCTGTGGCGTGGTATTCAGTGCATGGGCCATAAATTCAGTACCCACTTTTTGCGGGTTTTTTGCTGCAAAGCTATGAGCATCCAGCAGGGACTGGGTCAGGGCTGCGGCTGCAGCTTTATGCTTACGTGCCAGAGTGCCGCTGACCCCGATAACACAGCAACTGAGATTGGCGTATTCGCCGGTCATATTACTGGCCAGTAGCTTGTATTTACCGGTATCCAGCATTCTGGTGCTGAAGGGTTCACTACCGCTGACGGCAGCAATTTCCCCGTTATCCAGTGCACGGGTCATCAGGTCCGCCGGATAAACTTTCCACTGAACATCGGAAATTGGGTCAACGCCATGATTTTTCAGTAAAATTGCGAAGAAGTTCTTATCCGGCCCGGCCATGTCTGTGACACCGATAGACTGGCCTTTCAGGCTGCTCAGTGAAGTGTAGGAGGAGTTTGTTGTGGTCAGCAGGCTCAGGCATCCCCCATGCGTTCCTGCCGTCAGTTTGACATCGAATCCCTGCTCCAGGGCTTTTAACCAGCGCAGGGCCATACCAATTCCGGCATCGGCTTTACCGGTGGCAATCGCCTGCAACAGCACATCGGTCGAGTTACCGAAGTTAACGAACTCGACATCCAGATTGTATTTGCTGAACAGATTCTGCTGCTGCGCCACCGTGACCGGCGCAATACAGATAGCACTTTGATTTATTGCCAGTTTTAATTTAAAAGGCTCCGGCAAACGTAGCGACGAAGTATCCGCCACCCCGCCTTTGGTATTGTCGGCAGCCTCTATCATCCCGGCCATACCAGCCATAGAATCACTGGCCGGCTGAGCCGCCCACAGTGGTGAAGAAAATCCCCCCAGTAACGGTGTGGCGGCAAGTCCGGAACTTAGCGCCAGAAAACGCCTGCGGGATAATACAGAAGAGCGCATAAATTATTTCCTTGTCATCAGTTCCCGGTCGCGGGAAGAAAGCCATTACCGGGCAGCATTACCCGGATCAGATTCGTGGCATGAAGGTGATTATTCCGTTGCCGGTGATATCGTTGTGTTTGTGGTCATCAGTCGCTGGCGCCCTGCGAGAATCCAGGCACTATCCCGTTGCGGTGTGTGAACTCTGCCGCAGAGAACATTGCGGTAATGACGCTCCAGAGGATTATCACGGGTCAGCCCGTGGTTACCGGATAACTGCAGAGCCAGATCGACTACCGTAATGGCATTGTCAGTAATGGTCGCTTTGGCCAGCCCGGCATCGGACTGGCTGAAGGCTTCACGGGCAGCTAAATCCAGCAGGCTGCGGTTGGTCAGTAACAGAGCTTCAATCTGTCCGACCTGCTCATGGACACGTGGCAGTGAAGCCAGAGGTTTGCCCAGTCCGGAAGGTATTCGTTGTTGCAACCAGCCGGTAAGCCAGGTGATAGCTGAACGGGCTATCGAATCATAAATGGCTGCCAGCAAAGCGGTATTTGCGTTGGCAAACCGGGTTAAAGCCTCATTATCTGGCGTAACTGCTCCGGTATACGGAGTCACATCTGCGGCATAATTCAACGGAACTGTTACATCTTTCAGGATCACCTCATGGCTGCCGGTACCGCGCATACCAAGATGATCCCAGCTGTGAATAATGCTGATGCCCGGCGCTGATTTAGGCACCAGCCAGCTTCCGACCAGTGGTGTCTGGTCGTCGCTCCGGGCCCAGACCGCCAGCCAGTGCAGTCCCTCAATGCCGGTGGTATAAAGTTTGTGGCCATTCAGCACCCAGCCGGTTGCGGTACGTTTGGCTATCGTCTGCGGTAACCCGCCACGGGCAGGCGAGCCAAGTTCCGGTTCTACCCGCAGGCTGTTAATTAATCCACCTTCACTGACCGCCGATTCCGAAACCCGACGGATAAGCTCTGCCGGCCAGCGATTAGGCTGGCGCAGACGGAGATGATGAAGATAGTGCATACAGGTAATCAACGCGGTAGAAGGCTCTCCTCCGGCAATCGCGGCTATCACCTGTTGCAGTGTGGCTAACGACGCACCATTACCTCCGTATTGCTGAGCCGTTGCCAGAGACAACAGTTTATTTTGCCGCAGCCATGTCAGATTCTGATGCGGGAAAGCGCCATTCTGGTCAATCTGCTCTGCACTTTCTGCCATCTTTCGGCCGATGTCAGCAAACTGCGGGCCGGCAGGCCAGGGGGACGAACGGTTTTCTGCCTGGATCATTGAAGCTTCCTCTACAGGTATCAGGCGCGTTTGCGTTCAGCCTGCTCACGGGCAGCGACTTTTTCCCGGGTCAGAGGCAGCAGAGCTTTGCCGTAGTCCACCGCATCATTGAGCGGATCAAAACCACGAATCAGGAAATTCCGCACGCCGAGATCGTAGTAATCCAGTAGTGCATCAGCCACTTGTTCCGGAGTACCGACCAGAGAGGTAGAGTTTTGGCCGCCGCCAACCAGACGGGCAATTCCTGTCCACAGACGTTTATCCACCACATCACCGAGGGCGGCGGTTTCGCGCAGCCTTCTGGCTCCGACACTTTGCGGCTTATTGTCTGGTTTCAGCGGTCCTGAGGTCTGTTGACGATGGGTAGCAGTAGCAAGAATCTGCTTAGCTTTTTCCCAGGCGGCTTCTTCGGTATCTGCAATAATTGGCCGGAAAGAGACACTAAACTCAACTTCGCGACCATGACGCGCGGCTTCTGCCCTCACACGCTCAATGGTTTCTTTGGTCTGGGCCAGAGATTCTCCCCACAGCGCATAAACATCGGCATGCTTACCGGCGACGCGGATGGCTGCGTCTGATGAACCACCAAAGAATACCGGGATTGGCTGATCTGCTGCCGGACGAATAGCAGATACTGCCTGCTCTGCCTGGTAGAACGAATTACTGAAATCGAAAGGTTTGTCACTGGTCCAGACATTACGTACTACATCAAGAAACGCCTCACTTCTGGCGTAGCGTTGATCATGGTTGAGAAAATCGCCATCTTTACGCTGCTCGGCATCACTGCCACCACTGATGATATGCACCGCCAGGCGGTTATCCAGCAGCTGATGCAGAGTTGCAAATTTCCGGGCTGCGAGGGTAGGAGAAACAAAACCTGGGCGATGGGCGAGTAAAAACTTAATTTTTTCGGTAGAAAGTCCGGCCAGCGCGGTGACCAGAAAGCCGTCAGGCTGGTCAGAGGCATGGGCAACCAGCAGTCGGTCAAAGCCGGCATCTTCATGGGCGCGGGCGATACGGGTGATGTAATCTTTATCAAAAATAGGGCCAGAGGCTGCAATAGTTTCTGAACTCAGGCGGTGGCTGATCATGCCGATAAACTGAATGCTCATAGTCGTTTCCTGTATACCTAACTGGTTACCGGGGACCTCCGGAGGCCGGAGGAGATTTTTTATACTCTAGGCTGAATATTAATATGATCAAAATTCATTTTTAACATTAGTAATTATGCATATCAGATATAACAAGCCCGTGCTGGCGGCGACTGAGATGATTTAGCGCCAGTTACAGAAATCCTTTGATGGCATGATCGGTGACGTTGATTTTGTCCGGCAGGATGCCGTAGTGATAAAAACGGTCTGCAGTTGCCTGCAAACTGGCAAGATCGGCAGAGGTCACACTGCGTGAGTCTGTAGCGGCCCGGGAAGTGATCAGCACGGCGGTGGCTGGTGGCAGATGACTTAGTTTTGCGTAACTGTCAGCATATTGTTGTGGATGGCTAAGAGCCCACAACCTGGCCTGACGAACCCTGCCGGCAAAATCTTTTATAGCCTGCTGTTTGGCCGGATCAGCTAACGATTGGCTGGTGGCCGTCAGAAATGAAAATGAGGAAGTGAGTTTGCTGGCGTCGGTAATTAGCCGTCCGCCATTTTGCTGAGCTACGGCCAGGTAGGGATCAAATACAGCCCACGCTTTGATTTGGCCACTGTTGAAGGCCGCGCTGGCATCGACGGGTAGCACAAAGCGGATTCGTGCATCCTGACGTGACAGACCTGCTTTTTCCAGTGCCAGATAGAGCAGGTTTTGTGAAATACTGCCGGCGGCTGAAGAAACCACCACCTGCTGTCCGCGCAGATCACTGACAGTTTTAACCGGACTATTGGCCGGCACTACGATCCCGTTACCTTTGCCGCTGCTCACTTCGGTAAGAATAATTTTAAGATTAACCCCTCCGGCCAGTGCCTGTAATACCGGCAGATCGCCTGCATAAGAAGTATCGACGGCATCGGCCCGCTGGGCTTCAAACAGTGGGGCGGCGCCCTGAAAATTGGCCCAGCGGATTTGGTACGGAATCCCCTGTAATACTCCTGAGGCTTCAAGCAGGCTGCGTAAAATACGAGCCTGATCGCCAATGACCAGTGTGGTTTGCGCTGCACTGGCACTGATAACCGAGCCCAGCATCAACCACAGACCCAATATCCCGGCAATCATGCGTGTGGACTGACGAACTGCTAAGGAAAAACGCATAAATAATTCCTGACTGAAATGAAATGTGATATTACGTTAGCAAAGGGATTTTTATTCCTAAAATGCAATTTTAAGCTAAGCTAATATGCAATAAGTTCATAAGAGAAAAGCATGCGAATAGACGACATTGATGCACTGCTGGCAGTGGTGCAGTTTTCTTCACTGAGCCAGGCAGCCGAACATCTGGGGATCACTCAGTCGGCGATTACCCGCCGCTTACAAAGCCTGGAGCAGTCACTGGGTACACAGCTGCTGGACAGACAGACCAAGCCTTTGCGTCTGACTACCGTCGGGCAGCGGGTTTATCAGCAATGTCTGACCCTGAAAAGAGAAGCCAGACGGTTGTATGCACTAGCGGATGAAGAAGGCCAGGCCCGCGGGCCACTGCGGCTGGGCTTACCTCAGAGCCTGAGTGAAGTCAGCCTGACCCGGACGCTGGAGAAATTACGCGAGCAATTTGAACATGCCGGCGTGACTATCAGTTGCGGGTGGGGAGGGCAGTTGCTGAAAAGGCTGGAAAATCTTGATCTGGACGCGATGCTGGCAATCGGTCCTGCTAATCTGGCGATACCGGAAAATATCCAGGCAGCCAACCTTAAACCCCTGGCCGTTGCCGTCATTGCCCGTAAAGGGATGTATCCGGACGATATTCCTTTGTGTGAAGCTGCCCGGCAGGGATGGGTTCTGAACCCGGAAGGGTGCGGCCTGCGGGCCGGGGTTATCCGTTATCTTGAACAGCAGGGCAGCCGGTTAAAGGTCAATGTGGAAAGTGCCGGGGCACATTTGCAGATGGAGCTGGTAGCTAACGGTGTTGGTATTGGTATCGTGCCACTGGCGGTGCTGGAAAGCAGCCCGCTACGGGATAAATTGCAGATTATTGCCGGTCGGGAATATCAGCCGGAAAACTTTCTGTGGCTGCTATCTCCGCCAGAACAGGGAAATCTAATGCCTGCCATCCAGGCATTTGCCCGCCAGGTGGCTGATCAACTGCCGTAAGCTGGTCAGGGGCGTTTTGTGGGGTGAACAGCGTCGTGGACCGTCCGCGACAGGGCAGCGGTGAGCATGTTTCATAATGCAGAAAGCAAAAAACCCGCCGAAGCGGGTTTTTCACATAAAAGTTGAAGCTGACCGGTAAGCCGGGTTCTGTCGTGGACAGTCATTCGTCTAGGCCAGCAATCGCTCACTGGCTCAAGCAGCCTACCCGGGTTCAGTACGGGCCGTACCATGTGAACCCCTATTTGGCCTTGCTCCGGGTGGAGTTTACCGTGCCACGGACTGTTGCCAGCCGCGCGGTGCGCTCTTACCGCACCCTTTCACCCTTACCTGATCCCGTAAACGGGCCATCGGCGGTTTGCTCTCTGTTGCACTGGTCGTAGGCTTGCGCCTCCCAGGCGTTACCTGGCACCCTGCCCTGTGGAGCCCGGACTTTCCTCCCCTCCGCCCGTCTCCCCGAAGGGACGACGACGAAGCGGCGACTGTCTGGTCAGCTTCGGCGGCGGATGATAGGGTATTCGCTGACATTTGTCACGCGTCTTGCGCATCTTCCTGTTGATCTAATGCGTAACGGTAAAGTGCATTTTTCTTTACGCCATGAATCTCTGCCGCCAAAGCAGCCGCTTTTTTCAGCGGTAATTCACGCTGCAACAGGCTCAGGGTGCGCAGTGCTTCCGGAGGTAAAGCCTCTTCCTCTGCACGGTAGCCTTCCACAATCAGCACCATTTCGCCTTTACGCCGGTTCTCATCTTCTTTCACCCAACTGAGCAATTCGGCCACCGGTGCACCATGAATACTCTCCCAGGTTTTGGTGATTTCTCGCGCCAGCACGACATACCGGTCGGCACCCAGTTCCTGCACCATATCCTGCAGGCTATCCAGCAGACGATGGGTAGATTCATAGAAGATCAGGGTTCGGGGCTCAGTCACCAGGGCACGCAAGGTATCGCAGCGCCCCTTGGTTTTCGCGGGCAGAAATCCTTCGTAACAGAATCGATCTGACGGTAATCCCGAGGCACTTAATGCTGTTATCGCCGCACAGGCTCCGGGCAAAGGTACAATACGCACTCCAGCCTGGCGGCATTTGGTCACCAGATGATAGCCGGGGTCATTAATCAGCGGAGTACCGGCATCAGAAACCAGCGCTATACTTTCTCCTGCCTGTAACCGGGTTATCAGCAGGTCGGCCTTTTGCTGTTCATTGTGGTCGTGTAGTGCGAACAGGCGCGCATTGATTGCGAAATGTTGTAGTAACATGCCGGTGTGGCGTGTATCTTCTGCGGCAATCAAGTCTGCGTTTGACAGGACATCCAGTGCACGTTGTGTGATATCGCCCAGGTTACCTATCGGGGTGGGGACGATATACAAGGTGCCCGCAGAAATCTCTGTCTGATCGTTTTGTTTCATTGTTTCATCCGAATTGCCGAATTATTATTAGGCGTTCTGAAAAAAACATAACCGGAAACCGTATGCTTCTTTCAAATGTGAATCGTCGTAAAGCAGGGCGTTTTGTTCCTGTCGTTCTCGCCGGACTTATTCTGGCTGCCTGCTCCACTCAGGGGCCACAGACACCTGCGGTTAATGTGCAGGCTCCGGCCACCGGCACCTCTGCTTATTACCTGCAGCAAATGCAGCAAAGCAGTGATGATAGCAAGACCGACTGGCAATTACTCGCAATCCGCGCGTTAATGGCTGAAGGAAAGTATCCGGATGCCGGAAAACAGTTGCATACACTGCCGCAGAAAGTCACCGCGACTCAGCAGCAGGAGCTGAATTTACTGAAAGCGCAGTATGCGGTTGCTACCAATAATTCCGCCGCAGCTCTGCCATTGCTGAAATCGACTGATGTTTCCGGTTTATCTGCCGATCAGAAGACTCGCTATTACGCAACAACTATAGCTGCGACCAGCAATCAGCCAACCCTCGAAACGGTACGTGCTTATATAGCCTTACAGCCGTTGTTGCAGGGTGATGCAGCACAAAAAAATCTGGATGCTACCTGGCAAACGCTGCGCAAATTCTCTCAGCAACAGACCAATAACTTCGTGTTCAATGCGAATGAAAATGTGCTGCAGGGATGGTTGGATCTGCTGGGCGTCTACTACCGTAGCAATGGCGATCAAAATACACTAAAAGCCGGTGTTAAAGACTGGCAAACCCGTTATCCGGACAACCCGGCTTCTAAACAGCTGCCTGCAGGGCTGCTGCAAAGCATGAATATGACCCCGGCCTCGACCAATACCATTGCCTTGCTGCTGCCATTAACCGGGCCAGCGGCAGTATTTTCTCAGGCGATTGAGAAAGGGTTTGAAGATGCGCGTAACGGAGTGATTAATCAGGTGGCTGCAGCACCGGCACAACCCGGCACTGCAACCCCTGCGGCAGGTACTGCGGCACCTGCCGGAGCGCAAGGGGCAGTAACACCGCCAGCGACAACAACAGTCACCGGTAGTGCTAATGCACCGATCAGTGCGACTTCGCCGACTGACCCGAATACCGTAGTCAGCCCGGCGGCCGCATCTGTGCCTGGCACTACTCCGGCCATAACAGCTGCGAGTGCAACACCGGCAACGGCTGCTGCACCAGCTCCGGCTCAACCGGAGACCGCACCAGCCAGCAGTAACGCGCAGATCAAAGTGTACGACACCAATGCTCAGCCGGTCGCACAGCTGATTCAGCAGGCACAGAATGATGGTGCAACGCTGGTGGTCGGGCCTTTACTGAAAGAAGATGTCGCGACTGTGGCCGGTTTATCTACTCCGCTGAATATTCTGGCACTTAATGAGCCTGGCAGCCTGCAGAACCACCCGAATATGTGTTATTTCGCATTGTCACCGGAAAATGAAGCCCGCGATGCAGCCCGCCATATCTGGCAGCAAAATAAGCGGATGCCATTGTTGCTGGTTCCGTCGAATAATTACGGTACCCGCGTGGCTAACGCATTTACTCTGGAGTGGCAAAAGCTGGGCGGTTCGGTGGTTGAAGAACAGACCTTTGGTTCAGTCGCAGATCTGAAACAACGAATTAACGGTAACTCTGGTATTCCGATGTCCGGAACTCCTGTGGTGGTTCAGGCGCCTGCAGCAGCAGCACCTGCTGCAGTTTCGGTCGCAGGTCTGACCTTTAATGCGCCAGAACAACCAGCACCTGTCACTGATACACCAGCCTCCGGCAAGATAGATTCGGTGTATATCGTTGCAAGCCAGAACGAACTGTCGCTGATTAAACCGATGATCACTATGAGTACCGGTTCCCGCAGTAATATTGCACTGTATGCGAGCTCACGCAGTTCCCAGGCAGGTGCCGGACCAGATTTCCGTCTGGAAATGGATGGATTGCAGTTTAGTGATATTCCGTTACTGTCCGGCGCTAATCCGGCGCTAATGCAGCAGACAGTGAAAAACTTTAATAACGATTACTCACTGGCACGTCTGTATGCCATGGGTATCGATGCCTGGACACTGGCTAACCATTTCAGCCAGATCCGTCAGCAACCCGGTTATCAGATTAATGGTGATACCGGTATTCTGAATGCCAGCCAGAATTGCGTGATAAACAGGACGTTATCATGGAATCAGTATTCTCAGGGACAAATCGTGCCGGTGCATTAAGCCGGATTTTCAGCGGAAAGTTGCAGGAGCGGCGTGCGCGCCGTTTTCTGCAACGCGCCGGGCTGAAATGGGTAGCGAGTAATGTCAGTTATCGCTCCGGCGAAATTGACCTTATTATGCGCGATGCGCTGCAATGGGTGTTTGTCGAAGTCCGTTATCGACGAACGGATGAATATGGCGGCGCGCTGGCCAGCATTACCTGGCAAAAACGACAGCGGGTACTTAAGGCCGCCGCAATCTGGCTGGCCGCCAGGCAGCAGAGTTTCGCTACCACAGACTGTCGTTTTGACATCATTGCTGTGACCGGAAACCGGTGGCAATGGTTAAAAAACGCTTTTAATACCGAAATGTAATCACCAGGTGGTCTTGTGCAGGAAAGAATTAAAGCTTGTTTTACCGAAAGTATCCAGACGCAGATAGCAGCGGCGGAAGCCTTACCGGATGCTATATCCCGGGCTGCAATGACTCTGGTTCAGTCGTTACTTAACGGGCATAAAATCCTGAGTTGCGGCAACGGAGCCTCAGCGGCGAATGCGCAGCATTTTACTGCCACCATGATAAATTACTTCGAAAATGAACGTCCCAGCCTGCCCGCAGTCTCATTAAGTGCAGATAATATTATGCTGACGGCTATCGGCAATGACAGACAGCATGATGAAATTTATGCCAAACAAGTCAGAGCGTTGGGCCAGGCAGGCGATGTATTACTGGCTATCTCCACCCATGGCAACAGCCGTGATATTGTCAGGGCGGTCGAAGCAGCGGTAACCCGCGATATGACTATTGTCGCTCTGACCGGATTTGACGGCGGAGAACTGGCCGGTTTACTGGGGCCTCATGATGTTGAAATTCGAATTCCTTCGCATCGAAATGCAAGGATTCAGGAAATGCATATGCTGACGGTGAATTGTCTGTGTGAACTGATTGATAACACTCTATTTCCCCAGCAGGAATAACTGAAGGAGCATTAATGAAACAATTTTCGGTGTTAGCGATTCTGATCTCTGCCCTGATGCTACAGGGTTGTGCCGCCGTAGTGATCGGCAGTGCAGCAGTAGCAACAAAATCGGCAACAGATCCGCGTACCGTTGGGACTCAGGTCGATGATGGTACGTTAGAACTGCGGGTAGCCAATGCACTGGCGACCGACAAGCAGATTAAAGCTGAAACTCACATTAATGCCACAGCGTATCAGGGCAAAGTACTGCTGACCGGTGAAGCTCCGTCGCAGGAAGTTGCTGACCGTGCCAAACAGATCACTGCAGGTGTGGATGGCGCAACTGATGTGTATAACGAGATTCGCATCGGGCCAAATGCTACCCTGGGAACTTCTTCCAGTGATACCTGGATTACTACCAAGGTTCGTTCACAGCTACTGGCCAGTGACAAAGTTAAATCTTCCAACGTGAAGGTGACCACCGAACAGGGCGAAGTATTTCTGCTGGGGCTGGTAACCGCTCAGGAAGGGCAGGCAGCCGCAGAGATTGCCAGCCGGGTCAGCGGGGTAAAACACGTGACGACTGCCTTTACAATGCTGAAATAACCCTTGCTTCAGGCAGCCACTCAGGCTGCCTGAAGATCATCTTTACAGTCAATAATCAGTAGTTTCCCGTCTGTAGCTGCCGTGATCTGAATTTCTGATTCATCTCTTATCAATGCTCCGTCGCCACAGGTGAGTGCCAACGCATCCTGTTCACCTGTCAGAGAAACTTCTCCGTGCACTGACTGAAAATAGCTCCGGCTGCCTTGCAGACGAAACGGCAGTGTCTGCCCTTCACGGCAGTTAATCTGATAAACCCAGACTTGCTGGCGCAGTTGAAGACTGCCATTTTCACCTTCCGGAGAAGCAATCAGAATACATTGTTCATCACAAGGCAGAGCACGGTGTTGAACGGGCGGTGCGCTTTGCTGCGGACAGGCATTTAGCCATAGCTGCAGACGAATTAACGGACGGATTTTGCAGGGGTTAGATTCCTGATAGATACTTTTATCATTGGCTGATAACAACAGTGCTTCTCCCTCTGCGGCGCGTGAAATTTGCCCGTCATTACTGCGGTATTCCGCTTCACCCTGCAGAATAATATTCAGGACATCGACTTTCGGGAAACTGCGTGGCTGAAAAGTACTCCCTGCTGCCAGAACTTCCTGATTCAGTACCTGCAGATATCCAAAACCCATCAGCGCAGGATCGAAATAGTGACCAAAGGAAAAACTGTAGCGGGCTTTCAGCCAGCCATAATCGGCTGTGCCGCATTTTTCTGCTGACCGGAGAGTTAGCATTTTTCCTCCTGTGGGTAATATGCTGCTTTTATCTTAAAGGGCTGGACGGCGTAATGTTAGCCAGTTAATCTGCCTGCTATATTCAAATTTACTGAAAGAGAATCCGATGGTAAGAGAACGTGCACTGACACTTGAAGCTCTGCGGGTCATGGATGCGATAGACAGGCGGGGTAGTTTTGCTGCGGCAGCAGATGAACTTGGCCGTGTTCCTTCTGCCTTGAGTTACACCATGCAAAAGCTTGAAGAAGAACTGGACGTTGTGCTGTTTGATCGCTCTGGCCATCGAACTAAATTCACTAACGTCGGACGTTTGTTACTGGAGCGTGGCAGGGTGCTGCTGGAAGCGGCAGATAAGCTCACCACGGATGCCGAAGCGCTGGCTCGCGGTTGGGAAACCCATCTGACCATTGTTACTGAAGCATTAGTGCCCTGTGAGCATCTGTTCCCGCTGGTGGACCGTCTGGCAGAGAAAGCTAATACTCAGGTTTCTATTCTGACTGAAGTGTTGGCAGGTTCCTGGGAGCGGCTGGATCAGGGGAAGGCCGATATAGTGATTGCCCCGGCCCTGCATTTCCGGACCTCCAGTGAAATAAATACCCGCAAACTGTACAATATGGTCGGCGTATATGTTGCCAGCCCTGATCACCCGATTCACCAGGAACCGGAACCTCTCTCGGAAGTGACGAGGGTAAAATACCGGGGAATTGCGGTGGCCGATACCGCACGGGAACGCCCGGTAATCACCGTACAGCTACTCGATAAGCAGCAGCGCCTTACTGTGAGTTCATTAGAGGCTAAGCGTAAAGCTTTACTGGCGGGGTTAGGCGTTGCCACCATGCCATGGCCCTGGGTAGAAAAGGATGTGGCGGAAGGACGGCTGAAAGTGGTCAGCCCCGAGTATCGCAATGACATCAATATCATCATGGCGTGGCGGCGTGACAGCATGGGCGAAGCAAAAGCCTGGGCATTACGTGAGATCCCGCGGCTGTTAGCCAAATATCAGACATCCTCAGTATGGTAACAGGGGGCGGGAAATTCCCCGCCCTTATGCTTTAATCAGCGGTTAACCCGTTGGTGCGGGGTCAGCCAGTCGTGTTGCGGGCCGACCGGGACAATTCCGTACGGGTTTATTTGCCGGTGACTGGCGTAGTAGTGATAACAAATATGTTGCAGATTGACTGTCTCCGCAATTCCCGGCATTTGATAAATTTCACGCAAAAAACCATACAGATTTGGATAATCAATGATACGCCGATGGTTGCATTTGAAATGCGTGACATAAACATCATCGAAACGAATCAGAGTGGTCCATAACCTGATATCGGCTTCTGTCAGACGATTACCGGTCAGATACCTGCGTTCTGCCAGAATAGCCTCAGCTTTATCCAACCCGGCCATTACACTACTGACTGCTTCATCGTAGGCCTGTTGAGTGGTGGCAAATCCTGCGCGATAGACGCCATTATTGATTTGCGGGTAAATCCACTCATTAAGCTGATCAATTTCCTGTTGCAGTTCAACCGGGTAAAAGTCGTGGTCGTTAGCACCACAGGCAGCAAAGGCAGTATTCAGCATCCGCAATATTTCGGCAGATTCATTGCTGACTATAGTCTGACGCTGTTTATCCCATAACACCGGGACGGTAACACGGGTGGTAGCTTGTGGATCGGCTTTCAGATAGACCTGATAGAGATAATCCAGCCCGTAAAGCGGGTCGCCATCCGCACCCGGAAAATCACGGTCGAATGTCCAGCCGTGTTCCAGCATCAACGGATGCACTACGGAAACTGAGATCACTTCGGTCAGAGCTTTCAGCTGACGCATGACCAGTGTGCGATGTGCCCAGGGACAGGCCAGTGAGACATACAGGTGATACCTGTCTTTTTCGGCAGCAAATCCGCCTTCGCCGGTAGGGCCGGCTTCCCCCTGCGGGGTGACCCAGTGGCGCCATTGTGATTGTGTGCGTACAAAGTTACCGCCACTGGCTTTGGTATCGTACCAAACATCTTGCCAGCGACCTTCAGTCAGCATTCCCATAATAATCTCCGGAGATAAACAGCCAGGCAGTGATTTTGCAGGACAGGACAAACAGATGGAAGAATAAATATCCGCGTAAATATTTCAGTGTCAGAAAACAATCAGCCAGCCCGAAGGCTGGCTGAGATAGCCGGAATTTATTTTCGCGGCAAGGCATTACGTATTACCCGCCAACTGCTCCATAAGCCGAAGGCGCGCTTGCCCCAGCGAATCATGAATTTCGGATGGCGCAGCGACCATACAGCGGCAAGGCCGCTGCCGACAGCAATATAGCGGCGCAAACCGAGTGCGGTATGCCACAAATCATCGTAACGCCGTGTCGCCTGGTACCAGTCACGTTCGCAGGCTTTTAAATCCAGACGCTGTTGCTGAACCACAGCCAGCAAAGCATCGCGGCGGCGTTCTATATCGCGACGGCTCATGACTGACGCTCCTCCAGCAGCTCCCGATCGGTAGACAACTCCTTACGGGTATGACGTAACAGGGTAGAGCGCCGGGATTTTACCAGTACCCATATTCCCAGAATCAGTGCCAGGGCAAATAACACTCCGGTAGTGATCCCAATAGCCATCAGGCGATATTCAGCCCCAACTGCCACGATGATTAATATCATCAGGCTCATCAGCCCGAATGCTGTAAAGATCATGGTTAAGCCGACCATTAACAGCATCTGAATCAGATTGGCTTTTTCCTCTTCCAGCTCGACAATTGCCAGACGAACCCTTGTCTCGACAATGCTGGCAAGGGTTGTCACCATGCGCTGACCGATAGTAATAAGGCTCTTGCCCGGTCCTTCGTTTTGAGGATGAGTAGCCATAATTAACGGCGCGAAATCAGGATGCCGAAGACGACACCAAGGGCTGCGGCGATACCGACACCGTGCCATGGTTTTTCATGAACATATTCATCGGCTTTTTGCGCGGCTTCACGGGTAGTTTTTGCAATGTTCTGTCCCGATTCACCAAGGCTGTCGCGGGTGCTTTGCAGTGTAGCCCGGGCTTTTTTATGCAGTTTATCGACTTCAACTTTTGATTTTTCGCTGGCGCCACTCAGTACTTCTTCCAGGGTATCCGCCAGAGTTGCCAGTTCAGCACGCAGGTCCTGTGATGATGGAATATTAGCCATTTGAAACTCCTTCTGAAAGTTGTGTTAAACCGCAAACGCGGAGGAAACAGACTCAGTTGTGATGTTCAGTCAGACTCAATAATAGCAGTCATTACACACTTTTTTTGGCTCTCTGGTGTCAATGACCAGTTACTGGTGCTGTTTACGTGAAACTTCGCTGTCAGAACAGCTGGTTTGTAATTCA